>WFQO01000131.1 GCA_015486995.1 Nitratifractor sp.
GCACCGAGATCACCCGGGTGGCTCCTTTTCTGGAGCAGGCCAAAAAGGCCGAACCCTTCATGCCCACGATGGAGGTGGACGGCAACGACGCCGTGGCGGTCTACGACGCGGTCAAGGAGGCCCAGGCCTACATCCAAAAAGGCCACGGTCCCATCTTCATCGAAGCCTTCACCTACCGCTGGGAGGGGCACTCCATGAGTGATTCGGGGAGCTATCGCAGCCCTGAAGAGATGCAGATCTGGAAGCGTCGGGACCCCATCGAGCGGATGAAAACGGTGCTCAAAGAGCGCTTCGGCATGAGCGACGCGCAGATCGAAGTGCTGGATCAAAAGGCCCAGGCGGCGGTGGACGAGGCGGTAGCCTTCGCCTCCGAGAGCCCGGAGCCGAAGGTCTCGGAGCTTTTCGACCATCTGTTCGTGGAGGAGGTGACCCATGGCTGAGATGCTCTACCGCGAAGCCCTGAACCGGGCGATCGACGAATGTATGGCGGCCGATCTCAATGTGGTGATGCTGGGCGAAGACGTGGGACTCTATGGCGGCAGCTACCGGGTCAGCGAAGGGCTGGTGAGCAAATACGGCGAAAAACGCCTCATCGACACCCCCATCGCGGAGCTGAGTATCGTGGGCAACGCCATCGGGATGGCCATCGGGGGGCTGCGCCCCATCGCCGAGATCATGACCGCCAACTTCAGCCTCCTGGCTTTCGATCAGATCATCAACCATATGGCCAAATACCGCTATATGAGTGCGGGCAAACTGACCCTGCCGATGGTGGTCCGTTTCCCCCAGGGGGTGAGCAAGCAGCTGGCGGCCCAGCACAGCGAGAGTTACGAGCAGATGCTCAGCGCCGTCCCCGGCATCCGGGTCTTTGCCGCCGGCGATCCCAACTATGCCTACCACACCCTCAAAAAGGCGATCCTGATGGACGATCCGGTGGTCTTCATCGAGCATGAACTGCTCTACAACAAAAAAGGGGAAGTCGATTTGGATGCTGAGGTGGATCCTTTCAAAGCCCGGATCGTCAAAGAGGGCGAGGACCTCACGATCGTCAGCTACCTCAAAATGGTCGATGACGTGATGGCAGCAGTGCCGGAAATCGAGAAACAAACGGGCAAAAGCTGCGAAGTGATCGACCTGCAGTCACTCAACCCCATCGACACCGGGACCCTCAAGGCCTCCATCGAAAAGACGGGTCGCCTGGTTGTCGTGGAAGAGGATCACAAAATGGGCGGCTACGGCGCCCAGGTCGTCAGCTGGGCCGCCGAAAGCCTCTTCTATGCCCTCGACGCCGCCCCGCTGCGCATCGCCGGCGAAAACGTCCCCATCCCCTACAACCGCAAACTGGAGCTCGCCTCCATCCCCACGCCCGACAAGATCGCGGCGAAGATCATCGAATGGGGGGCGAACAATGGCCTATGAAATCGTCATGCCCCAGCTCTCCGATTCGATGGAGGAAGGCAAGCTCATCAGCTGGAAGGTCAAGCCCGGCGACCATGTGAAGGTAGGGGACACCATCGCCGAAGTCGAAAGCGACAAGGCGATCATGGAGGTGCAGAGCTTCAAGGAAGGGACCGTCAAAGAGCTGAAGGTCCAGGAGGGTGAAAGCGTGCCTGTGGGGACGGTGATTGCCGTCATCGAAGAGGCGGGGGCCTCTTCGAGTGAGGAGTTAGGAGTGAGGAGTGAGGAGCGGGCGAAGCCTGCGGCTTCAAGTGCGCAGTCGGCAGTCGGCAGTCGGCAGTCCGGGGAACAAGCATCTAAGGAAAAAAGAGAAAAAGAATCAATACTCAAAGAACCTGCCGGAAAAAAAGAAGTCGAAGAGAAGAAAACTGCCGACCGACGACCGACGACCGACGACTCCCATTCCATCCTCGACCAAATCCTCGGTATTGATGAAACAAAAACAAAAAATCAAACTACCTACTACCCACTACCCACTACCCACTCAAGCGAAGCGTCCGGCGTCGCTTCGCCCAAAGCCCGCGCTCTGGCGGCCAAATACGGCCTCGATATCGAGGCGCTTCAAGAAGAGGGCAAGCTCCCCACACCGGCTCACGAAGCCGACGTGAAACGCTACTACTACCGCCGCTACTTCACGGCCAAAGCCCTGAAACTATTGCAGGAGTACAATCTTTCTCCCGAGCACTTTCCGGTGGGCAAAAAGCACAGCGAAAAGGAGATCCTCGCCTACATCGCCGAGCACGAGATCCCCAAACCCGAACCGCTCAGCCCTATGCGCAAAGCGATCATCGCCACCGTCACCCGGGCACAGCAAAAGCCGGTCTATCACATCTACGACGCCATCGACGCGACGCTGCTCAAAGTCCATGAGAGCGAGCGCTACACCCTCACCGTCTGGCTGCTCAAACTCTTTAGTGAAGCGATGATGCGACACGAAGATTTCCGAAAGACCCTCAGCGGCGATGCCATGCAGCTGTGGCCCAATGCTTCGATCGCTCTGGCCATGGCCGACGGTGAAGCCCTCTACATGCCGGTCTTCCGGGACCTCAACCGCAAAAGCGTCGCACAGATCGCCGACGAGCTGGCGGCCATGAAAGAGAAAGTAAAAGCGGGTCGGGTGACCCCCGAGGATCTGAAAGGCTCCACCTTCGCCATCAGCAATCTGGGGATGACGGGTATCGAACGCTTCGATGCCATGATCAACGCCCAGGATTGCGGCATCGCCGCCGTCGGCAGCGAGATAGAGGGGCAAATCTCGATCACTCTCACCCTCGATCACCGGATCGTCAACGGATGGCAGGGGGCGCAATTCATGCAGACCCTCAAGGAGCTGGCGAAAGAGAGAGCCTTTTTCAAAACTTGACAAATGGGGTGTGGTTACGTATCATTATGTAGATACATAAGGAGTGGGAAATGACAATAGCGATCAAAAAGTGGGGGAACTCCCTGGCGATCCGACTGCCCAAAGAGATCGCCAAATCCCTGGCGGTCAAGGACGAAACCAAGCTTGACGTGCAAATCGAAGAGGGAAAGTTGATCCTGACCCCGCAAAAGGAAGAGGATTTGTCGCAATTGCTAGAGCGAATCACCCCGGAAAACCTCCATCGGGAGATCGATACGGGCGAAGCGGTCGGCCATGAGATCTGGTAGAGACTATCTCCCGGATCGGGGTGATCTCGTCTGGCTCGATTTCAATCCCCAAGCCGGGCACGAGCAACGGGGCCGCCGTCCCGCATTGATCCTCTCTCCCAAAGCCTACAACGAAAAGACCTCCTTGTGCATCGCTTTGCCGATCACCTCCAAAGTCAAAGGCTACCCCTTTGAAGTGAAGCTCGACCCCGCACTCCCCATCCACGGTGTCATCCTCGCCGACCAGGTCAAGAGCCTCGATTTCACGGTCCGCAACGCCGCATTGATCTGCCGAATCGACGAGGCGATACTTCACGAGGTTCAGCGCAAACTCTCGGTATTGATCCACTAACAAAAAAGGAGACTCCATGCACCACCACAAAAGAGCCAAAGCGACCGAAGAGACCGAAGTCCATCTGATCGGCAGCGGGATCGCCTCACTGGCTGCGGCCTATTACCTGATCGAAGACGCGGGGGTGATACCCGAGCAAATCACGATCTACGAGCAGCGCGACGTCACCGGAGGCGCCCTGGACGGTTCGGGGGATCCCTGGCAAGGCTTCTTGATCCGGGGCGGCCGGATGCACGAGGAACACTACCGCTGCTACTGGAGTCTCCTCGACAACATCCCCTCCCTGGAAGACCCCGAAGTGAGCGTCACCGAGGAGTCCAAAGAGTTCAACAACCGCTTCATCTCCCACGCCCAGGCCCGGCTGCTGCGAGACGGCAAAAAGGTCGATCTGAGCTCCTACGGGGTGGGGACCAAAGACCAGCTCCTGATGAGTCGGCTTCTGTTTACCCCCGAGAGCCGCCTGGACGGGCTCAAGATCGAAGAGTGGTTCACCGGAGAGTTTTTCCGGAGCAACTTCTGGCTGCTCTTTACCTCGATGTTCGCTTTCCAGAAGTGGAGCTCCCTGATGGAGATGCGCCGCTATATGCTGCGTTTCATGCACCTGATGCCGGGGATGAAGCATCTGGAGGGGATCTTGCGGACCAAATACAACCAGTACCATTCGGTGGTGCTCCCCCTGCAGCGTCTCCTGGAGGATCGGGGGGTGCGTTTCGCCCTCGATACCCAGGTGGTCGATATCGACTTCTCCGGCGATGGGACGGGCAAACGGGCCTCGGAGCTTCTCGTTCGCCGCAAAGGCGGGGAGCAGGAGCGCATTTCTCTGGGGGAACACGCCTACTGCTTCCTCACCAACGGCTCCATCGTCGACGCCGCCGACGAAGGGGACCTGGATCACGCCCCCGTCCTCAAAGGGGTCGAGGATGCGGGTGCCTGGCAGCTCTGGCGGAAAGTCGCCGCCAAGGATCCCTCCTTCGGTAACCCGGAGGTCTTCTGCGGGGACGTGGATCGGAGCAAATGGTACTCCTTCACCGTGACGATGCGGGACTGGACCTTCCTCGACTATATGGAGGATTTCACCGGCAACACCCACGGTACCGGCGGTCTGGTGACGATGACCGAGTCCAACTGGCTCCTATCCATCGTCATCGCCCGGCAGCCCCATTTCCCCGACCAGCCCAAAGACACGACGATCTTCTGGGGCTACGGCCTCTACCCCGACAGAATCGGCAACAAGGTCAAAAAACCCATGAGCCAATGCACCGGTCGGGAGATCCTCGAGGAGCTCTGGTACCACCTGAAGGTCGAAGATCTCATGGAACCGATCATGCACAGCGACCGCCTGGTGAATGCCATCCCGGTCGCCATGCCTTTCATCGACAGCCTCTTCATGCCCCGATCCGCCGGGGACCGTCCCCGGGTGCTGCCCGAGACTTGCGAAAACTTCGCTTTTCTGGGGCAGTTCGCCGAGGTGGAGGACGACTGCGTCTTCACGGTGGAGTATTCGGTCCGTACGGCGATGGAGGCGGTCTACGGACTCTTCGACTGCGGCAAAACCCCGCCGCCGGTCTACATCGGGGCCCACCACCCCAGCGCCCTGGTCAAGGCGATGGCGGCGCTAGCGAAATGAAAGGGGAATGGATAGCGATATTCTTGTGGCCCTCCCGTCATCCTGAGCTTGACTCAGGATCCAGGGCATCAATGGGAGGAAAACCCCTGGACCCCGGATCAAGCCCGGGGTGACAAAAACCCGTCGTCCTGAACTCGATTTTCAAGTCGAGAATGGCAAATGAGCGTCATCCTGAGCTTGACTCAGGATCCAGGGCATCGAGAGGCTTCAAACCTTGAAATGGAAAAATACCGATAATCCGGAAAAGGAGAGCGCAATGAACTACGACTACGACATCCTCTTCCTCGGCGGCGGGCTCAACTACGCCGGGGCGGTAGTGGCCTCCAAAGCGGGGCTCAAGTGCGCCTTGGTGGAGAGAAACCCCGAGCATCTGGGGGGCACCTGCCTGCACAACGGCTGCATCCCCTCCAAGATGTACCTGGAGGCCGCCGAGACAATCCGCAAGGCGAAAAAGGGACATTTCATCGGTAGCGTCGCGCTGGATATGGCAAAACTCGACGAGGAGAAAGAGGCGTTGCTGGCACGGGCGACGGCAGCCATCACCAGGCAGTGTGCCATGGTCGAAATTGTCAAAGGGGAGGGGAAACTCGTCACCCCCCATACCGTCGAAGCGGCCGGGCGGAAGATGATGGGACGATACGTCATCCTCGGCACCGGTTCGCGCCCCTTCATCCCTGAAGGGATCGCATACGATGGAGAGGGGGTGATCACCAGCGACGAAGTGCTCAATAGGAAGGAGCTACCCGAAAAGATCGCCGTCTACGGCGACGGAGCCATCGGACTGGAGATGGCGAGCTTCTTCGCAAGCGCCGGGGTGGAGACGGAGCTGATCTGGCGACACGACACGCTGATGCGAAAAGCCCATCCGATGATTTCGGCGAATCTGAAAAAGCAGATGGAGAGCCTGGGCGTCACCCTGACGCCCAACAAGGAAATCCGCAACGCCAAAACCACGAAACGGGGTGTGCACATTCTGTATACCGACGGTTCGGAGCACTACGTCTCGACGCTTCTGGTGGCCACGGGGCGCCGCGCGGTCACCGACGCTGTGCAGACCCCCGGGATCGAAATCGGCAAGCGTGGGATCGTCACCGACGAACATTTCGAGACGACGCTGAGCGACCATTACGCCATCGGAGACTGCAACGGCAAGCTCCAGCTGGCCCATGCCGCGAGAGCCGAAGTGCTCTATGTGGTGCGGCGGATCCTGGGCAAAAAGCCCGAAACGATCGATCTGGAGCACGTGGTCAAATTCATCCACACCCTGCCGTGCTCCTACGCCGTCGTGGGCAAAGGCAAGGCGGAGCTTGAAAAAAGCGGTATCAAATACTCTGAGAGCGTCGTGCCGCTGAGCGGACTCCCTTTCGCCGTGACCCACGACGGGGCCGACGGGGTGATGATCGTCTACGCCGATGCGGAGGGTTTCATTCTCGGCGGCGAGATCTTCGCCCCCAGTGCCGAGGAGCTCATCGCCGCGGTCGCCATGGCCCTGGCCGGCGAAATGGACGCCGCCACCGCCAAACGGACGATCCTGGCCCACCCGACCTTCAGCGAATCGCTGGAGAAGGCCTATTTGCGGCTGTGATCCTCCACCGCTGGGGTTTCATCCCCTATGAAGAAGCC
>WFQO01000132.1 GCA_015486995.1 Nitratifractor sp.
AAATCTCTCAGAATTTCGAGGTACAGATCAGTACCCTCTACAACTGGAGAAAGACCAAACCGAAACTCTACAAATATTTACGCAATGCCGATTTCAATTTCGAACAGAGCAAAGAGATCAACGTACTGCTCAAGCGTTTCGCACAGGAGATTCAGTGTGACCTCAGTATTCCGGAAATCCGTCTCTTCATCGAGTCGAAATTTGAAGCCAAAAGCATCGACGAGATCGAAGCAATGCACAGAGGGCTTTTGCAGCTGCATCATAAGGAGCTTACCGGAGAAGAGGCATCTTTGTATTTCAGTTTTTACGAGAAAGTGGCCGGAATGAACATCATCGAAAAATATATTCTCTACAAGCGGGTTTACAATCTTCGGGCCGAAAAACGGGAAGAGATCAGTGACGATCTGATTCGTGAATATTTCGAAGAGTTTCTCGGAAGCGACGAGACGGTCAGCGATTCGTAAATTTCTCTGTTGTCGGGATCCCTACCCCGCTGAGACGCAGAAGAGTGGAGAGCGGAGAATACGCCTTATTTTGAAGGATCTTCCGCCTCTTTTTTCTTTATCATATCCTCGATCGTAGCCAGGACCTCTTCGCTTTCGATTCCCCGCATGCATTCGTGATGCTTGAGCGGACAGCTTCGCTTCATGCACGGAGCGCAATCCAGATCATGGCGAACGATGCGCCCGTAGGGATTTTTCCATTGGGAGGTTTCCCACCATTTGGTCGGGCCGAAAATCGCGACGGTCGGGACGCGATAGGCGGCGGCGATGTGCATCGGCCCGCTGTCTCCGGTGACGAAGAGATCCAGCCCTCCGATCGCGCTGCAGAGTTCCGGGATGCGGGTACGGCCCGCCAGATTGTTTAGATTCTTGACACCCTTTCGACGAAGCGCTTTTTCGATATCTGCGGCGATTTCAACCTCTCCCGGGCCGCCGAAAATCACAAGATCGAAGCGGGAAGAGAGAGCAGCTCCCAGTTCGGCAAACTTTTCGGGATACCAGCGTTTGGCGCTGCCGTAACTGGCTCCGGGGTTGATTCCCAAAGTGGGACGTTCGTATTCACGTGCGGGCCAGTCGAGGCGCAGAGCTCCGGCGGGATTGTCGGAGCCATTGAGTGCGTTGATGAAGCCGACGTAGCGTTGAACCTGGTGAAGACTTTTCCCGATCGGTACCTGGGAGTCGATTCTCCGGTAGAGAAAGCGTTTCGGACTCCCGGTCCACGCGAGAAGAAGACGGGAAGAAAGATGACTGCGAAAACTGATCGCCAAATCGTGGGGTCCCAATTCTCGGGCCAGCCGATAGATCTGCAGAGGACGCCAGCCCTGCTCCCTGGTCCGATCCGTGACGCAGCGTGTGATCCTGGGATGGGCTCGAAGCGCTTCGACCGCGAGCGCCGATCCGGTGACGGTGATCTCCGCTTCCGGCCAGCGATTGAAAAGATTTTCGAGGGCGGGAGTGGCCATGACGGCATCTCCCAACCAGCTTGGCAATTCTACGAGTATTTTCATGTGACGGAGTATAGCCAAAGGGCACATCGAATAGTAGGTCGTGCCCACAACATCTCCAGTTTTTGTCCGGGCAAGGCATCGCTTCGCAGGCATAGCCGTCGCTACGTCAAGAAGCGATAACACAGCATGGGCGAAAACCGGTGATGCCCGTAGGGTGGGCTTTGGAGATGCAATCTTTCACTCGATGCTCCCTTCGCCGTAGCTTTGGCTACGCCTTGAAAGCCTCAAGCAAAATCTCACATCTCCAAAGCCCATTGTGAGTATGACCTATTATTAGAGGTGCCCTTAAGTCCTTTTTTGCCGTGATTTTGTGCTATGATGAAAGGGTGAGCCGTGGACCGAAGAGGAAACGGCACACCGTCGCTTCCTCCTTTGGTTTACCGGGTATTCCCGAAAAAGGAGACATCCATGAAACTCTCAGAAGCGATTCAAAAAGAGGTCGATCAAATCTTCGATCGCATCGTTAACATCCGCCACGAGATCCATCAAAATCCCGAACTCTCCGGCCACGAAGAGGAGACTCGGCTGCTGATCCGTTCGATCCTCGAAGCGGAGGGGATCCCTTTTCGGACGTTCGAAGAGCACTACGGTGTCATCGCCGACATCGTCAAAGATCCCGCCTTGCCGACCGTAGCGATTCGCGGGGATATGGACGCTCTGCCGATGCCGGAAAACAGTGCGAAGCCCTACGCTTCGAAAAAAGAGGGGATCATGCACGCCTGCGGCCACGACGCGCACACGGCGACGGCCCTGGGCTGCGCGTTGGTACTCAACCGGCTCAAAGAGAAGTTGCCGGGCAACGTGCGGATCATCTTTCAACCCTCGGAAGAGGTTCTGGAGGGCGGCAGCAGCCAAATGATCGAAGCCGGGGCTTTGGAGGGGGTTTCGGCCATCTTCGGTCTGCACGTCTATCCCTATCTGCGCACCGGACAGATCGGCTACAAATACGGCGTGATGATGGCGGCATCGGATACCTTCCGTTTCGACATCTACGGCAAGACCGCCCACGGTGCCCGCCCGCACGAAGGGATCGATGCCATTCTCGTCACGGCGATGGTCATCGATTCGCTCAACCACATCGTCAGCCGCCGCATCGACCCCCTCCATCCCGCCGTGATCTCCATGGGCAAGATCGAAGGAGGTAAAGCCCCCAACGTCATTTGCGATTTTGTCAGCGTCGCGGGGACGGTGCGGACCGTCAACGCTTCGGTCCGGGAGAAGATCCCCGAAATGATGGAGACGACCATCGCCGGAATCTGCAAAGCGATGGATGCCAAGTATCATTTCGATTACGAATTCGGACCGCCGGAGTTGAAAAACAATGATCACATGGTCGATCTACTCAAGCGGGCCGCTCTGGAGATCTTGGGCCCCGAAGGTCTCGTCGATCTCATCGATCCGGTGATGGGGGGCGAGGATTTCGCCCGTTATCTGCAGGTCGTTCCGGGAGCGTTCTTCCGCCTGGGAATCTGCAACGAAGAGAAAGGCACCTGCGTCCCCCAGCACAACACCCGTTTCGACGTGGACGACGATGCCCTGGCGATCGGGATGAAGATCCTCTGCCTGGCGGCGGTGGAGGCGCTCGACGAGGCGAAACGATGAAACGCAGCGTCAGTCTGAGCATCCCCAACGATCCGATATTCATCCCTTTGGCCTTGCATACGCTCGAAGAGACCGCCCATCTGGCGGCGCTGGACCCGGAGGAAATCCGGAAGATTCTGCAGGCGGTGCGTGAGCTGGTGAGCAACGCTGTGCGCCACGCCTATCCCCGGGGGCAGGAGGGGCTCATCGATGTCGATATCCTCTTGCAACCCCATGGCATACAGGTCAGTGTCCACGATATGGGACTGCCGTTCAATTACGAGCAGTATCTCGCCTCCGAGCGAACAGGCGGGTTGAAACGTGTGCCGAACTACGTGGATGAGCTGCGCTTCTCCAATCTGGGGAAGGAGGGGAAGTCGTTTACGATTTTCAAATCCCATCCCATCGAATTTCACGGAGAAATCTGGCGCCCCTACAGCGACCTGGAAGACAACTCCCCCGCTTCGCTCAAGCCCGCGTCGATCCAGATCAGGGATTTTGAAGCGGGAGACGGGGAAGCGGTTAGCCGTCTGATCTACAACAATTACACCTACAGTTATTTCAAAGCGATCTTCTACTACCCCAAAAAGATTCGTCAGCTCAACGAAAGCGGGGAGATCGCCTCCGTCGTGGCTCAGACCCGCGAGGGAAAGATCGTCGGGCATTTCGCTCTGATCATGGTGCCCGGATCGCGGATCGCGGAGGTGGGAGTGGCTGTCGTGGATCCCGAGTACAAAGGGCAGGGGATTATGAATGCGATGCTCGATCGGATGATGGTACGTGCCCGCGAAATGCACCTCAACGCCGTCTTCGGGGAAGCGCTCACGATGCATCCTTACAGTCAGCGGGCCAACCTCCGACACGGATTCGGCGAGAGTGCGCTGGTACTGGGGCTGGTGCCGGCGACGATGTCTCTGACCGATCCCAACGCCTTGCACAGCCGAAAGCGCGGAGCGGTACTGGTGGGCTTCAAAATCCTCAGAGAGGAGACACAACGCCCCGCCCGTTTGCCGAAACGGTATCGGGATCTTCTCGAAAAAATCTACGCCAACAACGGCTTGAGAGCGGTACCTCCTCCGGATCGGCAACGTAAAAAACAGGGCACGCGGGTGCGCTTCGAAATGAGTCCCTACAATCAGACCGGTACCCTACTGATCGAAGCGGACGGAGCCGATATCTTTCCTCGGATCCGCCACGCTCTGCATATCCTTTACCGCAAGCACGTCGATATGATCTACGCCGATATCAATCTGGCACGATGCAGGGATCCCGACCGAATTGTCGAGCTGCTGCGCGAAGAGGGGTTTGTCTTCAGCGGAATGCTCTTTTATCGGCGGGAAAAGGATGATTATTTGAGGATGCAGTTGCCCAACTGTGACAACATCGAACTCGATCGGCTCGTTTGCTACAGCGATTTCTGTCGGGAGTTGCACGCCGAAATAAAGGAAGAGTTGAAAGGCGATTAATTTCCTATTGAGTCCTCTGAAAAACCGCCGCTTTCACTTGATGACTCTGGCAGTCGCAAACGCAAGCGCCCGTTTCACGGGTTGAGTGCTCCTTTGTCGCCATCAAGTGAAAGCTGTCCGCGATGTTATTCAGAAGGTTCTATTGTGTCTTCAAAAATTCTGCGGCTGCGCTCGGAGTGGAAAACGAAGATCACCTCCATCTCGGGATCGTCACGGAGATACTCCTGCACGGTTTGCCAGGCGATTTTCGCCGCCCGCTCGGCCGGAAAGCCGTAGATGCCCGTCGAGATGGCGGGGAAAGCGATCGATCGGCAGCCGAGCCGGCGGGCGAGGAGCAGGGAGTTGCGGTAGGCGTCGGCCAGCTGCCGATCGCATTGATCGGGTCTGCCGCAACGTCCCCAGACGGGGCCGACGGTGTGAATGACGTAGCGGGCGTTCATTCGTCCCGCCGACGTCGCGACGGCCTGGCCGGTCGGGAGCCCTTCGGGCAGCTCTTCACGCCGGATCCGCTTGCACTCTTCGAGAATTTCCGGACCCCCGGCGCGGTGGATCGCCCCGTCGACTCCGCCTCCGCCCATACAGGAGGAGTTGGCGGCGTTGACGATCGCGCAGACGGCCTCTTTCGTGATGTCTCCGGTTTTGATCTGAATCGGCATATTTCCCTCCGCAAAAATCAGGAGTGTGGAATCATTGAGAAACCAGTAACTAGAGACTATCGATTAGCGACTACTCCGTCCAAAACTCTTTACCAGCAATGCAATAATAACCAGTTCGCATCCTAGCAGCAACCAATGCAGATCGTAAACTTTGGCTTCGGACCCTTGCACTCCCCGCAGTTCGAGGAGTTTGTAGAAGAGCCAGGAGCCGGCCATCCCGATGAGGTAGCCGATCTGTTTGGCGCTGTCGACACGGCGCAGGAGTTCATCGTCGTCCAGAGCCAGAGTCTCGGCGCGGACCAGATAGCTGCCGAAAGAGAAAGTCACCTGATACCCGGCGTAGACCAGAATCGCCGTCAACCAGGTATAGGGGTTGGCAAGAAACCAAAGGACCATTGCCAGCACTACGAGCTCCACCAGCAATGAGATGCGGAAAAACCAGGCCAGGGTCATAATCCGGCCGTAGAGCTGGGCAATGGCCAGCATCGCCAGCGCCAGGGCGATGCCGCCCAGGGAGTAGACGGAGGGGTCGAGGGGTTTGTAGATGGTGAAGATCGTTCCGACGTTCAAACCGAGAAAGAGGGAGTTGAAGAGTTTGTATCCGATGTAAGCCCGCGGAAAAAGACGCCACCCCTCGGAACGCATCGCTCTGCTGTCCATCATTCGTCCCTCGGATCATCAATAAACAAATTCATCCAAAATACAACATCGTTCTAGAACTTGTATTCTACTTTGCCGTAGATGGATCGCCCCTCGGTGCTGTAGCCGTGGACCTCTTCGTAGTCTCGATCCAAGAGGTTGTGGAGTTGAAGCGAGAGGTTTAGGCGGGAGCTGATCTCTTGAGTGTAGCTGAGGTTGACGAGGGTATAGCTTCCCAACGCTATGTTGCCGTAGTCGGTGCGTTTGCCGACATACTGGAGGTTGGCGCCCAGGTGAATTGCGGGGCTCCAGGAGTAGTCGAGGAAGAGGTTGCCTTCGTTGCGGGGGACGCGCAGAATCGGATTTCCCTGATCGTCGGTCAAGGAGAACATATGGGTCCAGTTGGCGCTCAGGACCGTATCGAGAGAGGAGATCGCGTACTCTCCCGCTACTTCGATACCGTCGAGGGTGTAGTCGTTGGGGCTGTTGAAATAGCTCCAAGTGCTGAAGTTGTAATCGATGCGGTCTTTGACTTTGTTGTGGAAATAGGTCGCTTTGATCCACTTCTCGTAGCCTACTGTAATTTCGTAGCCGTCGGTGGACTCGGGTTTGAGGGTGTTGTTGGTTCCGTATTGGTAGAGGCTGGGGGCTTTGTAGGCGCTGTAGAGGTTGGCGGCGCTGAAGAGCCCGGGAAGCACGTTGCACTCCCTTTTGATGCCGAAGCGGTAGGTGGTTTTGTTTTTGAAGGTGCTGAAATCGTCGTAGCGCAGGGTCGCGTTGAAGATCGTGCGGGCCCCCAACAGATCGTCGGCGATGTAGCGGTAGCTGCCGTAAATTCCGCGGTTGTCGTAGGAAGATTCGGGTTGGAAGGTGGTGCTGCCGCTGTATTTGTTGTAGTCGATTCCCCCGGAGAGGCGCTGATTCGTGTCGATCCGGTAACTGCCGGTCAATGTACCGCGGGTCGCCGTTCCGTGATAGGAAGAGGGCCCCCAACTGGCATCGAAGAGTTGCCGATCGATGGTATTGACGCTCAGAAGTGCGTGCAGGCTCAGGCGATCTCCCCGGTAGTTCCAGCGGGTTCCGCTCAGGCGTTCCCGGAAGGCCCCGTGACTCTGTGCATCGTTCGCATCGCCGCTGTCGTAGTCGAAATCCCCGTTGATTTGATGGTAGAAGACCCCCAGATCGCTTTGAGGGGAGATCCGAAGCGTCCCCCGGAAATGCAGGGTGTCGTTGGTGTATCCGTCATCTTCGGCACTGCGAGGAGCGAGGGCGGAGAAGCCGTCGGTTTTGTAGTGGTCCGCGCTGAGGAGGAAGCTCCCGGTTTCTCCGTCGGCGGAGAGGGTGATACCGGCCGTTTTACTGTCGTAGGATCCGTAGCCTCCTCTCAGGGAGACGTGTCCGCCGGGAGCCGGATTTTTGGTGATGATGTTGATGACGCCGGCGACGGCATCGGCTCCCCAGATGCCGCTTTGGGCTCCTTTGACCACTTCGATGCGGGAGACATCGTCGAGTAGGAGCTGGCTCAGACCCGCGGAGAAAGAAGGATCGGTCGGATCCTTGAGGGGGACGCCGTCGAGGAGAATGAGGATGTTACCGCTGTTGAAACCGCGCAAGAAGAGTCCGGAGGTCTGTCCGGGACCGCCGTTGGTGTAGGTCGTAAAACCGCTGATCCGGCTGACGGCTTCGGCGACGGTGCGGTAGCCGCGTTCACGGATCTGCTGGGCATCGATCACCGTGACGTTGGCGGTCGTATCGCGAAGCGCTTCGCTGACGCGGTCGGGTGTGACGGTGATGACACCGAGATCATCAAGCTCGGAGCTGCTGTTGTTGTCGGGGGATGCGTGAAGTGTCCCCGCCAGCAAAGCTGCGGCGAGAAGGGCATTGTGAAATCTGTTCATAGAGTTTCTCTTTCGTGTTAAGTGCTATGGGTTAAAAATTGAAAATTGTCGGATGCCTATAATCGATAGTGAACGCTCACTGTTCGATCGGCGGGGAGGTTTTGTATTCGTGGTAGAGGTGGGGGCGCTGTTGATGCCGGTAACGGTTTTCGATGCTGCGCAGTCGGTGCAGTGTCGAATGCATCGCGATCGCGGCGAGAGAAAAGTAGCGTCGGCTATGGCCCCGGAGATCTTTCATACCGCGCATTCTATCGTCAAAGGGCTTTGAGATATAATTAGGCACCTTTTCTTCTGAAACTCCTCCGGGGACGATATTCAGAAGAATCAAACAGCAAAAGATAAAAATGTAGGAGTATCTATGGCCATCGAAACCGTGCAGAGTCAGGAAGCGTTCAAAGAGCTGGTAGAGAGCATTAAAAGAAGCGAAGGGTATCGGGAGCCGATCGCCTTCGGGATCGCCCGGGTCGACCGGGGGCAGAAAAATGCCGACAAGGTTCTGCAAGCCGATTACGCCGTCGTCAATTGGCGGGAAAACTATGGCTCCTCCGCGATTTTTATCCGGGCACTCCAGGAGGCCCGCATCGAGGTTGATTTCAGCGGTAGCGAATTTGTCGCGACGCTCAGCGACGAGTTCGTCGCCAACGCGATGGCGGCGTTCGCTCCCTATCTCGGGGAAGCGGTCGGTGACGCTCATCGCAATGTCCAGGTGGTCAAGACCCTTTCGGAGATGGGCGATATCGGTCGGGATTTCCGGATTGTCTTTCTCTTCGAAGATGCCGCTCCAAAAAGCGTGGAAGCCGTCTATCTGAAACTCTACGCACTCTCTTTGGGCAAAGCACCCCTGCGCGGCGTGAATTTGAACGGTGCCTTTGGAGTACTGAGCAATGTCGCGTGGGTAGGTCGCAAACCTTATGAGCTGGAGTATCTCCGTGAGAACGAGATCGAGATGAAACTCAAAGGGACCTTCCCCGACATCGACAGTGTCGACAAATTCCCCCGCTATCTGCAGCATATCATTCCCGCCGACAATACTCGGATCCTGGACAGCTCCAAAGTCCGCATGGGGGCCCAGCTGGCTCCCGGCACCACGGTTATGCCCGGTGCCAGCTACATCAACTTCAACGCCGGCACCCTGGGGCCCGTGATGGTCGAGGGGCGGATCTCCTCCTCGGCGGTGGTCGGCAGCGGCTCCGACGTGGGCGGCGGTGCGAGTATCCTGGGGGTCCTCTCGGGAACCGACGGCAACCCCATCAGTATCGGAGAGAATACCCTGCTGGGAGCCAACTCCGTTACCGGCGTGCCTCTGGGAGACGGCTGTATCGTGGATGCGGGCATCGCGATCCTGGCCGGGACCAAGATCCGTATCGACGAGGATCAGCTGGCCAAGATCAAAGCGGCCAATCCCGAGGCGGAGTTGGAAGACAAAACGGTCTTCAAAGGGGCGGAACTCCAGGGCCTCAACGGGATCCATTACCGCATTGACTCTCTCAGCGGGGAAATGATCGCCCGGCGGAGCACCCGGGAAGTGAAACTCAACGAGGAACTGCACTGATCGAAAGCTTCGCTTTCGGATGGAGAATGGAGAATTGAGAATGGAGAATTACGGTGGACTGGATCTGAACGAGCGGGTCTTTCTCCTGGGGGTGCTGACCCAGAAGGAGGGCCAGACGATCCGGGATCTGATCCTGGCCCTGTCCAATACCGGAATGTTCACTCCTAAAGAAGGCAAACGCATCCGCAAAGAGCTCGAAGCCGGAGGATATCTCCAGGAGGGAAAACTCACCGTCAAAGGGATGATTGCGGCCAAGAGAGCGGAAAGCGAGTTCCGGCTCTCTTGAGTGAGGTCGGCGACCGAAGGGAGCAAAAATGCGTATCGATAAGTGGCTCAGCAGCGTCAACGTGGTCAAGCGCCGCACCATCGCCCAGGATATGGTCAAGAGCGGGGTGGTCTTCATCAACGGCGTCAAGGCCAAACCCTCCAAAGAGGTCAAGATCGGGGATCGGATCACCGTGGAATACCTCAAAGGGCCCCGGGAGTACGAGGTGCTGGCGATTCCGACGACCAAGACGATCCCCAAGAGCAAAAAAGAGGAATATGTCCGGGAACTTTAGTTCCCGGATGGAAGATTGAAGATGGAGGATGGAAGATGAAAAAATCAGTGGTGCGAGAGAGATTTGAGCGGCTTTTTGCCAACGAGATGAGTGAGCAGGAGGCGCGGGATTTTTTGGTTTCTCTCTATGAAAAGGGGGAGAGTGCCGAGGAGATCGCGGCGGCGGCGGAGGTGATGCGGGAGCACTCGGTGAAGCTTCCGGTTCCGGAAGAGCTGCGCCAGAAGCTGGTGGATGTGGTCGGTACCGGCGGGGACAAGAGCGGGAGTTTTAACATCTCCACCACCGTAGCACTCCTACTGGCGGCTTCGGGCTCCTATGTGGCCAAGCACGGCAACCGCTCCATCACCAGCAAATCGGGTTCCGCCGATCTGCTGGAGGCTCTGGGAATGCGGCTGGATCTGGATCCCGAGCGACAAGTGAAGCTCTTGGAGGAGACGGGCTTCACTTTCATCTTCGCCATTCACCACCATCCGGCGATGAAGCATATCATGCCGATCCGGAAATCCCTGGATCACCGCACCATCTTCAATATCCTGGGACCTCTGACCAACCCGGCGGGAGCCCGGAAGTATCTGATGGGGGTCTTCAGTCCCGAATTCGTCCATTCGATGGCCGAAGCGCTCCTGGATCTCGATGCCGAGCGGGCCTATGTGGTCAGCAGCGAAGACGGGATGGACGAGATCTCCCTGGCGGCGCCGACCCGTTTCGCCTACATCGAGTCCGGCCGGGTCAGTGAGGGGGTGATCGAGCCGGAGGTCCACGGCTTCAAGCGCGCGCCCAAAGAGGCGATCCTGGGAGGAGACGCCGTGGCCAACGCCGCCATTACCCGGGCGGTTCTCAGCGGTGAGG
>WFQO01000133.1 GCA_015486995.1 Nitratifractor sp.
GGGTGCAGGACTTCGATCCCAGGGTCCAGGAGGAGATCCATCGCCACCAACCCTACGAGCCGACCAAAGCCGCCGTGGAGCTGGCCCGTCAATACGGCATCGGCAGTATCAATACCGATCTGATCTACGGCCTGCCCTACCAAACATTGGAGAGCTTCAAAAAGACACTGGAGCTGGCCAGGAGTCTCGATCCCGACCGGTTGGCAGTCTTCAACTACGCCCATGTCCCCTGGCTCAAAAAGACCATGCGCAAATTCGACGAGACTACCATCCCCTCCCCCGAGGTGAAACTGGCGATCCTCCAACATACCATCGACTACCTCACCGACGAAGGGTACGAGATGATCGGCATGGACCACTTCGCCAAGCCCCAGGATGAACTCTTCGGTGCCATCGCCAAAGGAGAACTCCACCGGAACTTCCAGGGCTACACCACCAAGGGAGGCGCCAACCTCATCGGCATCGGCCTGACCAGCATCGGTGAGGGAGAGCGCTACTACGCCCAGAACACCAAAAATATGAAAGAGTACGAAGCCGCCATCGACGCCGGACGACTTCCTTTCGAACGTGGTGTGGAACTCAGTGACGACGACGTGATCCGCAAAAGCGTCATCATGGAGCTGATGGCCAACTTCAGCGTCGACATCCCCCGTGTCGAAGCGGAATTCGGTATCGACTTCGCCGACTATTTCGCCGAGCCTCTGGAGAAGCTGAAGGAGTTCGAAGAGGCCGGGCTCCTGAGTATCTCTGACCAAAAGATCCAGGTCGCTCCCACCGGCACCCTGCTGATCCGAAACATCGCCATGCCCTTCGACGCCTACATGAACAAGTACGAAGGCAATAAAAAGAGCTTCAGTAAAACGGTATAAGGGATGTTGGATGTTGGATTTTGAATTTTGGATGATCGATTGTTATCGGAGTCTCCTGTGAGTAGCCACGAAAAATTCCACTTCACTGCCGTCAGTGACGAGTGCATCAAATGCGGCAAATGTATCCCGGGCTGTACGATCCACCTGATCAATCCTGACGAGACCACTTCGCCCCGGGGATTCATCGATCTGCTGGGGGCCTATGAACGGGGAGAGCTGGAGCTGGACAAAAACGCCAAGGATATCTTCGAGAGCTGCTTTTTGTGCACCCACTGTACCGACGTCTGCCCCAACTCGCTCCCGACCGATATGGTGATCGAAGAGGTCCGCCGGGATATCGCCGACAAGTTCGGTATCGCCTGGTTCAAGCGGGCCTTTTTCCTGCTGCTGCGCCACCGCTGGCTGATGGACCTGATGATGAAGCTCGGCTATACCTTCCGGACCTGCGGATTCCAGGATCTTCCCGAAAAGGGAGGGATGACCCCCCGTTTCAAGCTCCCCATCATCAAAAGCGGCCGTCTGCTCCCCAGCTTGAGCAAAACCAGCTTCCTCAACAAGTATCCCCAGGAAGTTTCTCACGGCGGCAAACGCCGGGTAGCGATCTTCATCGGTTGTCTGGCCAACTACAACTACACCGGCATCGGTGACAGCCTCATGGAGATCCTCGAAGAGCTGGGGATCGACGCCTTTATCCCCAAGGAGCAGAAATGCTGCTCCGCTCCCGCCTATTTTACAGGGGATTTTCATACCGTAGAGACCCTCAGCAAACAGAACATTGAATATTTCGAGAGCTTCATCGACAAAGTGGAGGCGATCATCATCCCCGAAGCGACCTGCTCGGCAATGATCAAACACGACTGGGAAGTCTTCTTCCGCAACCGTGGGATGAACGATTGGGCCGAGCGGGCCCGCAAGCTCAACGAAAAGATCTTCATGGCCACCAAATGGCTGGAGGAGCAGACCGATCTCAAGGAGCGTCTGGCCGCCAAAGGGGTCACCATGCCCCAGAGTGTGACCTACCACGACGCCTGCCACGCCCGAAAGGTCCAGGGAATCTGGCAGCAGCCCCGTTCACTCCTGAGCCAGAACTATGAGATCAAAGAGATGAGCGACCCCAACCGCTGCTGCGGTTTCGGCGGTGTGACCATGCAGACCGAAAAATACCATCTGGCCGAGGCCGCCGGCAAACCCAAGGCCGCCATGATCGATGAGACCGGCGCCCAGATCGTCAGCGCCGAGTGCAGCGCCTGCCGCATGCAGATCTCCAACTCGCTGCATCAAGCCGACGTAGACGTGGTCTTCAAAAACCCCGTGGAATTGATCGCCGAAGCGCTGAAGGCATCGAAGGCGGGACCTTCGTAGGAAGAAGTTAGAAGTTTTAAGTTGGAAGTTGAAAGACGATGTAGCGTGGGTTTGCCAACCCACGAAAAAAGTTCGCTACTACGGGAAACGTGGGATAGCAATCCTTCTAGGGTGTTTCGTCATTCCGAGCTTGGAATACCCATCGTGCCGTGGATCCCGAATCAAGTTCGGGATGACGGAAAACAATCGTTTCGGCTTTTTAGAGCACTCAATCAGGATTTTGGTTGGCGTTGCTTTGCAACGTTTTTACTCAACAGACCCTAAAAAGCTCCATTGCTTAATCCCTCAATACCGATCCGCAAAGCGGATCTCAATCGCCACGCTGATGCGGCGCTCCCCAATGACCAATAACTAATAACCAATGACGCTGCCAAAGGCAGCCTCAATCCATCACCACCTCGAAGACATTCTCTCCTTTCTCTTTGTCATAGCGGTAGCGGAAGCCGTAGCCCAGTTTCTCCAGGATGTTGGCGACGATATAGAGTCCCAACCCGAAACCGTGGCTGCGCTTCTCTTCCTGGCTAAAGGGTTCGGTGTAATACGAAAGATCTTCTTTCAACGGTGTTCCAACGGAGCGCACTTCGATACGATTGCCCACTGTCACCAGACTCACATGGTGGTCGGGGCTATACTTAATTCCGTTATCCAGGAGATTTTTCAGGACCAGTGCCAAGAGTTTTATATCGGTGAACAAAGGCCGATCGCTAAATTTCAGAGTATATTTTTTCGGATCAGTCATGAGGACGCGTTCTGTTCGTTTCAGTACCTCTTTTAGGGTTGTATCCACTTTCTCCGGAGCGAAATTATACATCGTGATCCGCTCCACTTCCGCCAGATCGCTGATGAGCTCGTTCATTCGCTCGAAAGCGTTGGTCAGGACCTGCTTGGCCATCGGATCGTCGATCGTTTCGACGATGATCCGTCCTTTGGTAATGGGGGTTTTGAGTTCGTGCATTATGTTGCGCATAAAGAGATTTTTGGAACTCATCAGCTGCTTGATGTGGCGGATCGCCTTGTCGAAACTCCGGGCGATGCGTCCGATCTCATCGTCGCCCATCTCCTCGATACGAACATCCAGATCCCCTGCGGCGAACTGTTCGATCTGTCGATGAAGCTTCTTGAGCGGATAGAGTTTGCGCAGGACCATCACATACATAAATAGAAGCAGAATCCCCAAAATTGTCGCAATCGTCAGCAACATCTCATAGATGTAATCCTGCGGGTGCTCATCTCGAAGCATCAAATCGTAATCGTATCGCTCGATCAGAATGTAATAGTGCTGTTTCGTTTTGAAGACCCGCACATTACCGTAGGGAGAGCGTCCGCTAAAAATGGTTATACCGCTGTTTTCGATCTCTTTTTTTACGCTTTGGGGATCGATGGGTTGCAGACGATATTTTGCAAGAAGGGTTTTGAGGGCGGTGGAGTTGCGATCGAAATTTTCCCGGGTAAGAAATTCGTCGGCGATCATCTTGTAGCGGTTGATCTGCTGGAGGTGCCGCTGCTCCTTTCCCGCCGAAAGCAGATAGAAAAAGGTCGCCCCCACCACGATCAAGGCAATCGCGAAGATCACATGGATAAAGGTGGTGACCGAAACGTTTTTCATCGGTCGATCATACCTTGTCGGTCAACAGATAGCCCACTCCCCGGACCGGCCGAATGTATTGATGATCGGGATCGTACTTGGCGATTTTGTGCCGAATCCTGGAGATAATCACGTCGATGTTTTTGACGGAGCTGGAGTCGTCGATGTGCTCGCTCTCGTAGAGCAGCTGCTCCCGGCTCACCGCCGAATTCATGTGCTGGATCAGCATTGAGAGCACGTCGAATTCCGCCGCCGTCAATTCCAGAGGAATCCCTTTGAAACGGATCACTCTCCCTTCCCGGTCCAGATCGAAAATCAACTCCTCTTTTTTTTGCCGTGACGCGGCGGTACGACGCAAAATCGTCTTGATGCGGGTGACGAGTTCGCGGGGATCGTAGGGCTTGGGCATGTAGTCGTCGGCCCCCCGCTCCATTCCGATCACTTTGTCGGTGATGTCGTCTCGGGCCGAGGAGATGATAATCGGCACGTCCGATTTCTCCCGAATCTTTTCGACGACCTCCAGGCCGTCCATCCCCGGCAGCGTCAGATCCAGAATCACCAGGTCGAAATCTTTCTGATTCAGCATCGAGAGTCCCAGATAGGGGTCTTCGACCGTTTCGACCTCCATCCCGTATTTGCTTAGATAGCCGGAGAGGACCATCGCCAACTCCGGATCGTCCTCGATAATGAGGATCCGCATTTTCCCTTCTTCTGTCATCTCTTTCCCTTTTTGCATTATAGTATGGTTACGTTTTGTTAATCATACCATTAGAACGATAAAAAGGACGGGTGGATTGCGCCCTACTCTTCGATGCTTTGGCTGTATTGGATGTAGATCCGTGTCGCGGCAAAGAGGAAAGTGGTGATGGCCGGCCCCAGGATCATTCCCCAAAAACCGTAGGTGCTCATCCCGGCCACAATGGAAAAGAAGATGACCAGTTCGTTGATACGGACATGGTGCTGAAGCATCTGATCTTTGATCATTTTGATGATGACCGGTTTGACGAAAGTATCGGCGATGATGGAAATGACAACGATGGAGTAGCCCGCGATGACCAGAGCCGAACGGCTCCCAAGTTCACTCCAGGCATAGAGGGAGAGCGGTACCCAGACCAACGCTCCCCCGACGACGGGAATCAGCGAAGCGAACCCGTAGATCGCTCCGAAAAGCAGCCCGTCAAAGCCGAAGTAACTGATAAAGATCCCGAAGAGAAAGCCCTCGAAGATCGCCGTGACGATGATGGAGTAGAAGACCACTTCCATCGTCGAAGAGACTTCGTCGATCATCTCCCTACTCTCCCTGTGCGGTGCGGGGATCAGCGCTTCGATCAGCGCCAGAAAAGGCTGTTGATAATAGACCACCGCCCCGTAAAAGACGATGACCAGAAAGACATCCTTGACGAAGCCCAGCCCCTTGGTCCCCATCTGCGTCAGATAGAGAGAGATCTCTTTGAAATAGGGGACGACTTTGTCCGCCCGGAGATACTCTTCGCCCCAGTGGTTGAGGTAGGGGACGTCGGCGACCAGCTTTTTGAGCTTTTCGAAGATCGTCTGCAGGGTCGCCTGATCGAGATGGCTCAAATATTCCACCCCTGTCGTCGCGATGTAGATGATCGGAGCGAGGATCAATGCGATGAGCAGCAACACCATCACTCCCGTCGCCAGCTGCCGGGAGTGGATAAGGCCGGCGATCTGCTGCGTCAGGTTGCTCGTCGCCATCGCCAGCAGCACCGCCACCACCATCGCCAGCAAAAAAGGATGGTAAATGCTGTAGGCCCCCCAAAGGGCCAGGAGGAAGAGCACGACGATGAAAAAACTGTTTTTATTCTCCAACAAAGAGACTCCCTTCGGCACCCGGGGGCGTCAGTCGAAAAAGCGCATAGCTTTTGGGCGTCGCGATGCGTCCGCGAGCGGTGCGCTCGATGTAGCCGTTGGCCAGGAGATAGGGTTCCAGGACATCCTCGATCGTCCCTTCATCTTCACTCAATGCGGCGGAGATCGTACTCAGTCCCATCGGCCGCCCTTTGGCCGCGACCAAGAGCTCCAAGAGACGCAGATCCTGCTCATCGAATCCGATGTGGTTGACCCCCAGCTGATTGAGGCCGTAGCGGGTTCGCTCCAAAGAGATAGTCTCCTCCCCCGCTACTTCCGAAAAATCCCGCACCCGACGCAGCAGACGCAGCGCGATCCGGGGCGTTCCCCGGCTGCGGCGGGCGATCTCCAGCGCCGCCTCAGGCCGGATGGAGCTGCCGAGCTTCGTCGCCGCCTGCTCGACGATCCGGGCCAACTCTTTTGCTTCGTAAAACTCCATACGAAAATGCATCCCGAAGCGCTCCCGTAGCGGATGAGAGAGCATCCCGGCCCGGGTCGTCGCTCCGATCAGAGTGAAACGGGGCAGATCGATCTTGACCGCCTGCGCCGCCGGGCCGCTGCCGATAATAATGTCGAGGCGATAATCCTCCATCGCCGGATAGAGGATCTCTTCAATGGCGGGACTGAGACGATGGATCTCATCGATAAAGAGGATATCTCCCTCCTCCACGTTGGTCAGCAACGCCGCCAGATCCCCCGACTTTTCGATCATCGGGGCGGCGGTGGTCTTGATGTTGCTCCCCATCTGCGAAGCGATGAGATTGGCCAGCGTCGTCTTTCCCAAACCCGGAGGCCCGAAAAAGAGGATATGATCCAGCGCTTCCCCCCGTTTCAAAGAGGCTTCGATAAAGACTTGAAGATTTTTTTTGATCTTCTCCTGTCCGACATACTCCTCCCAGCTGGAGGGGCGCAACGAGCGTTCGTAGTTCCCCTCCCCCTCGAAACGCTCGATCTCGACGATCCTTTCCATCAAAAGTCCCTTTTGAATGGAGTGGGTAGTGGGTAGTGGGTAGTGGGTAGATTAGTGATGGAGAATGGAGAATGGAGAATGGAGAATTTCTGGGCGTTGCTGCGCAATGCGTACTTTTGGAGGAGGGACTTCAGTCCCGCAAAATGCAGGGCTAAAGCCCTGCCCCCCATATACCAATACACCAATATACCAATAACTAACAACACTGCTCCAAACACCATCGGTTCCTCATTCCTCATTCAATACGAGTGTTCTTCATCCGGAAAGGCCCGGCTTTTGACCTCCTCCCGATATTCCCGCAATCCCCGGCGGATCAGCTCCGCGCCGTTGAGATAGCGTTTGACGAATTTCGGTTTGAAGGCTTCAAAAAAGCCGAACATATCGCTCCACACCAGGACTTGCCCATCGGTGCCGTTGCCCGCGCCGATGCCGATGGTGGGGATCTTGACCGCCTGGGTGATCCGGGTGGCCGCTTCCGATTTCATCCCCTCCAGCAGCAGCGCGAAAGCCCCCGCCTCTTCCAGCGCCAGGGCGTCGGCCAGCAACTCCTGCACCTCCTCTTCGCTGCGTCCCCGGACCCGGTAGCCCCCTTCGGCCCGGACCGATTGGGGCATCAAGCCGATATGCGCGACGACGGCGATTCCGTTTGCACTGAGGGTACGGACCACTTCGGCTTTCTCCCGGCCCCCTTCGACCTTGACCGCCTCGGCGCAGGTCTCCCGGAAGACGCGGGTCGCGTTGTCCAGCGCTTGCTCGGGAGTCGTGTAGGTCCCGAAGGGCATATCGAAGACGATCAGCGGCAGCTGTGCCCCTTTGCAGACCGCTTTGGTGTGGTAGATCATCTGATCCAATGTCGCACTGAGGGTATCGGGCTCGGCAAAGAAGCTCATATTGAGACTGTCGCCGACTAGGATCATCTCCACCTCGCCGTCGAAAATCCCGGCAAAAAGCGCGTCATAGGCGGTGATCATCGTGACGGGCTCTCGCCCCTTCATCTCCCGGATACTTCGAACGGTGATCTTTTTGTCGATCGGTGCCGACTGGATACTCATGGGAACTCCTTCCCTGCCCTGAAATTTGAAGTGATTTTATCCAAAATCTGTATAATATCCTCAACTTTATCACACAGGACTATGCGTGAAACGACTCGTCGCCTACATTACCACCGGATATCCCGACCCCGCCTTTACCGTCGATCTCGCCCTGGCCCTGGCCGAAGCGGGGGTCGATACTCTGGAGCTGGGCATTCCCTTCTCCGATCCCGTCGCCGACGGCCCCGTCATCGAGAGTGCCAACCTCCGGGCACTGCAACGAGGTTTTCGCCTGAAACAGCTTTTCGACGTTTCCCGAAAGATCGCTCCGGCGATCGACACCCTCTGGATGGGATATTTCAACCCTTTCTATCATCAGGGAGTGGAGCATTTCGTCGCGGAGGCGAAAGTGGCCGGAGTCCACGGCTTCATCATTCCCGATCTGCCTTTCGAAGAGGCGCAGCCCTACAAGCCGATGATCGAAGAGTCGGGGCTCAGCCTTATCGATTTCATCGCCCCCACGGACACCCCCGAGCGGATCGCGATGATCGCCCGCGACGCCCGCAAATTTCTCTATCTCGTCGCCTACGCCGGCATCACCGGAAGCGGCCAGAGTGAAGAGCTCTCCGGTGTGATTTCCCAAATTCGGGAAGCGACACAGACGCCGGTCTATCTGGGCTTCGGCGTCACCCCCGAAACGGCCAAAGAAAAGGCCCGCGATGTCGATGGAGTGATCGTCGGATCGGCGTTTGTCAAAGTGTTGCTGGACGAAGAGCTGAGCGCTTCGGAAAAGATCGAAAGAATTTCCGCGATGGCGAAAGAGATTAAAGAGAAGATTAACGAGTAAATCTAGTCATTGGTTATTGGTCATTAGTCATTGGGGGAAATGCCGATTTTCCGAATCCCGAATCAAGTCCGGGATGCCAAGATTCGGAATAGTTAAAAGATCATTCCATCGACGGGAGAGCTGGCGGTGGCGAAGGGGCGTTTGGGGATGCGGCCGGCTTTGTAGCTCATCCGTCCGGCGAGGACGGCGTGTTTCATCGCTTCGGCCATTTCGATGGGATTGTCTGCCTGGGCGATGGCGGTGTTGGTAAGTACCCCGTCGGCTCCGAGTTCCATCGCCGCAGCCGCGTCGCTGGCGCAGCCGATCCCGGCATCGACAATGACCGGAACATTGACCGCCTCTTTGATGAACACCACGTTGAAGCGGTTTTGGATCCCCAGTCCCGATCCGATGGGGGCGGCCAGAGGCATCACCGCGTGAGCCCCCGCCTCTTCCAGGCGCTTGGCGACGATGGGGTCGTCGTTGGTGTAAGCCATAATGGTAAAGCCGTCTTTCGCCAACACTTCGCAGGCCTTGAGGGTTTCGATCACATCGGGGTAGAGAGTCTTGGCGGTATCGCCGATCACCTCCAGCTTGATCAGATCGATTCCCGTCGCCTCCCGGGTCAAGCGAAAAAGGGTGATCGCCTCCTCGGCGGTGGTGCATCCGGCGCTGTTGGGGAGAAACTTCACGTCGGTGTCTTTGAAGTAGTCCATCAGGTTCTCTTCGTCCGGGTTGGTAATGTTCACCCGCCGTACCGCCACGGTAATCATTTCGCTGCCGCTGGCCAGGGTCGCATCCCGGGTGGTCTGGAAATCGGGATATTTCCCGCTTCCCACGATCAGCCGGCTGGTAAATTCGTATTTTCCGATCTTGAGGATATCGCTCATATTTTTCCTTTTTCAGTAACTAGTAACTAGAAACAAGTAACTAGACAATTATGCCATTTGCCTCTGTTTTATAACAGGGAAAACTTAATCACATTTTAAAACGTCACGGATTCCTTCGGCCAGAGCCTCTTTTTCGATCCGGCGTATCGTTTCGTCATACTCTTCGAAAGAGTCGAGCCCCTCCTTCTCCAACTCATACTGCACGATGACTTCCCCGCCGTCGAGCTCGCTGCTGACCCAATGCACCGTTACACCTCCTTCGGGGTGCTCGTCTTCCCAACTCTTTTCGATGGCATGCAAACCGCGATGGCGGGGCAGCAAGGAGGGATGCAGGTTGATCGCCTTCACCCGCTCGGTAAAGACCGGCGTCAAAATCCGCATGAAGCCCGCCAAAACCGTCAGATCGGGCGTGTACTTCTCGATCCGCTCCACCAGCGCCCGGTCGAAACTTTCCCGATCGGGAAAGTCCCGATGATCCAGCACCTCCAGGGGGACGCCGTGTCGCTTCGCGTGAGCGATCCCCGCGGCGTCGGGATTGTTGGTGATCGCCGCCGCCACTTCGAGCTTTTTGCCGTGTAGACGCTCCAGAATATAAGCCAGATTGCTCCCCGTCCCGCTGAAGAGAACCACTATCCTTTTCATCAAAGGATCCTTTGATGAAAAGGGATGGGGGATTGAGAGTGGAAAATGGAGAATGATATGAAGATGTACATAATGGGGGTGTTACTCCTCGTTGTTTAGGTATTTCAAATTGTCGATCAAATCCGTCGGCAACATCGAATAGTCGGTTCCTTCGTAGCGGCGGACGGCCAAAGCCAGGGCCAGACTTCCCTGAATCGCCGCATCCAACGCCTCGTACCCTTGAGCCAACAGAGCGACGATCAGCCCGCTGAGCACGTCGCCGCTGCCGCCTTTGGCCAGAGCGACGCTTCCCAGGGGATTCACGTAGAGTTCTCCCAGATGGGCGAGGATCGGATTGGCCCCCTTGAGCAGGAGCACGACGTGGGGGAACCGGGCGCTGAAACGACGGGCCAGTTCGAAACGCTCCCGCTGGACCTCTTCCACACTGAGTTCCTCCTTCATCACAATCTTCCAAAGCCGGGTAAACTCCGCGGGATGGGGGGTGAGAACGATTTTACGCCTCTGCTGATGGAGGATCTCCAGCAGATCGGGCCGAGCCAGCGCGTCGGCATCCAGGACGACGGGAAGCGACGAGTCCACGACCTGGCTTTCGAGCATCTCCGTTTCGAAAAAGTCTCCCAACCCCGGCCCGATCGCGATGGCGCTCGCTTTGTCCGGGACGGTGGTCGCACGCATCAGGAAAGGCGGGGCCTCGACCTGTTCGTGCACCACCAGCGTCGTCAGCCCCGCTCCGAAACGGGCTGCCGCCGAAGCCGCCATAATCCCGGCTCCCGGCTTCTCCCCGCAAAAAACCGCCGCATGGCCGAAACTCCCTTTGTGCGCCGTCGGCCGGCGGGCACGCAGCGGCGGGAGGAAGTCCTCTTTCTCCAAAAGAAAACTCCGGCTCTCTTCTTCGTAGAGCGAACGCTCCACCCCCAGATCGACGCAACGGATCTCCCCCACATACTCTTTGGCCGCATCGAGATAGAGCGCCTCTTTGAGGGCTCCCATCGTCACCGTCAGTTCCGCACGAAACGCCGTCGGAGAGGGCCAGCCCGACTCGTCGAGTCCCGTGGGAATGTCGCAGGCGAGTTTGAAGCCTTCCAGGGCATTCATCGCTTCGACCGTTCGGGCGATCTCTTCCGAGAGCGGCCGGCTTAGCCCCGCCCCGAAGAGTGCGTCGACGACGACATCCGCCTCCCCGATCGCGTCACTCTCCGATACCCCGACTTTTCGGGTACGCTCCAGCTGCACCTTCGCCATCGACGACTTCGCTCCCAGAGGCAGATAGAGACGTACATCGTATCGCCCCTGCAGGAGCCGCGCCAGCGTGATCCCGTCGGCACCGTTGTTCCCGGGCCCCGCCGCGATCAGGATCGACGCTCCCGCCGCGAAACGCTCTCGAATCGCTTGGGCCATTCCCTCGGCGGCATGCTCCATCAGAAGGTCCTCCGTCAATCCGTACTCTTCATAGCACTTCCGGTCCATCGCGTAACAGTTGCGGTAGAGTCTCTGCATCGGATTTCCTCATTTATTTGATTACTGAGGAATTATACCAATCGGATCCGGCTTGCACGGTTTATCGGGTTTTAATGAACACTTCGATAAAATGCGCCCACTTTGTCCAACGCCATATAGCGAAATCGGACATGAAAGGGGGTGATTGTATGCCTGGTATCGTCGTTTCTCCTCGAGACACTTTCGAGGAAGCCTACCGCAAGTTCAAGCGGCAGTGCGACCGGAACCTGATCGTCACCGAAGCCCGCGCACGGCAGCACTACGAAAAGCCCACGGAACGCCGCAAGAAAGAGAAGATCGCCACCCGCAAGAAGATCCTCAAGAAGCTCTACATGCTTCGCCGTTACGAAGCGCGCCTCTAAGCGCCTCCGCCTCCGGGCGGGATCTCCCTCACCTTCCACATTATTGTACGATTCATTACATTTTTCCAATCTCTGAGTAGGCCCATAGAAACCTTCGCGAAATATTTCAAGAGAGGATCCACTCGATGGCGACAAAGGAGCGCTTGCCCCGAAGGGGTTCCATCGGAATCAGCGACTGCCGGAGCTATCGAGTGAAACCGGTTGTTTATCAGGACACGGAGTGGCCGATATATCAAAAAATTATTTCCCTTTTTTCGATAGAATTTTCCCACTTTTTTGAAGGAACGAGGAGAGACGAATGACCTTTACCGCACCGCTGCAGAAAGACGCGCTGAAACTGATGCTACTGGGCTCGGGAGAGCTGGGCAAAGAGGTGGCCATCGAAGCCCAACGGCTGGGCCTGGAGGTGATCGCCGTGGACAAATACGAGCACGCCCCGGCTCATCTGGTCGCTCACCGTTCCTATGCCGTCGATATGCAGGACAAAGAAGCGATCTTGACCCTGATAGAAAAAGAAAAACCCGACTACATTCTCCCCGAAGTGGAGGCGATCAGCATCGATGCTCTTTTTGAAGCCGAAGCACGGGGCTATCACGTCATTCCCAACGCCGAAGCGGTCAACAAGACAATGAACCGCAAAAACATCCGGGTCTTCGCCGCCGAAGAGCTGGGACTCAAGACGAGCGGCTACCGCTTCGTCAAAAGCGCCCA
>WFQO01000134.1 GCA_015486995.1 Nitratifractor sp.
ACCCCTCGATCCCGAAAGCTGCAACGTCTATGCGCTGGCGAGCCTCTTCCTGGATGAAAAGGGGCGCAAAGAGCTGGCCGAACGCTACCGCAGCGGTGAATACGGCTACGGCCACTTCAAAAAGGAGCTCAAAGAGCTGATCTGGGATCACTTCGCCGAAGCGCGGCAGAAGCGGGCCTACTATCTGGAACGCCCCGAAGAGGTCTTCGCCATTCTCGAAACCGGCGCCGGCAGAGCCCGGGCCATCGCCGAGGAGAAGATCGCCGTGGTCCGGGATGCGGTAGGCATCCTCTGATCCCAAGGAATCATCGTTGAACGATCTCAAAGTCGTCTTCCGTCGTCTGGTCCTCCCCTATTGGAAAGACTACATCCCCTACTTCGCCCTGGCGATCTTCGGTACGGTCCTCTCCGCCGCCGGAGCCTCCGCCTCCGCCTATCTGGTCAAACCGGTCCTGGACAAGATCTTCATCGCCAAGGATGTCCAGGCGCTCCATCTGCTCCCCTACGCCATCATTCTCGTCTACGCCATGAAGGGAGTCGGGAAATACATCCAGGTCTACTACTCGGCTCTCATCGGCCAGGATATCATCCGCCGGGTCCGCAACCGGATGCTCAAGACGCTGCTCTCTCTGGATCTGAGCTTTTTCCACCGTTTCCGCTCGGGAGAGCTCATCAGCCGCAATATCAATGATGTGGAACAGATTCGGGAAATCGTTTCGACCCTATTGCCGGAGCTGGGCCGTCAAACCCTGATCACTTTCGGACTTTTAGGGGTCGTGATCTACCAGAGCCCCAAACTGGCTTTCATCGCCCTGGTGGGTCTACCCCTGGTCGTTTTGCCCCTCAGGATCATCGCCAAGAAGCTCAAAAAGCTCTCCCACCGCTCCCAGGAGAAGACCTCCGATATTACCGCTAGACTCAGCGAAATCTTTCACAATATCGAAGTGATCAAAGCCCGCAACGCCGAAGAGTTCGAACATGAAAAGTTCGCCAAAGAGAACATGGAGTATTTCCGTCTCAACATGAAAACGGTCAAAACTTCACAGCTGACCGATCCTCTCATGGAGACCATCGGCGCCGCCGGAGCCGCCCTAGTAATCGTCGTAGGAGGGCATCAGGTGATCAATGACCAGATGACCGTAGGAAGTTTCTTCTCTTTCCTCACGGCGCTTTTTATGCTCTATACGCCGATCAAACGGATCACCTCCATCTACAACCAGCTCCAAAACGCCGTCGCCGCCAGTGAACGGATCCTTTTCCTGCTGGATCAAAAGCCCTCCATCACCGCTCAGGGCGATTCAAAAGTGGGAGAGGCCGACGAGCTGGTCTTCGACCGGGTCTCCCTGAAGTACGACGACAAAGAGGCCCTCAAAGCAATCAGCTTCCGGGTAAAAAAAGGAGAGAAACTGGCCCTGGTAGGCGACAGCGGCGGCGGAAAGAGCTCCATCGTCAACCTTATCGTGCGCTTCTTCGATCCCACCGGCGGAGAGATCCGTCTGGACGGCATCCCGCTGCAAAACTACGATCTGGCCAGTTTGCGGGAAGCCATCTCCATCGTCACCCAGCGGGTCTATATCTTCAACGACACCGTTGCCGCCAACGTCGCCTACGGTAAAACGATCGACGAAGAGCGGGTGATCCGGGCCCTCAAAGAAGCCAATGCCTGGGAGTTCGTCCAACAGCTGGGCGGCATCCACGCCCCGCTCAACGAACACGGCGCCAACCTCTCCGGCGGACAGCGCCAGCGCATCGCCATCGCCCGGGCCCTCTATACCGATCCCAGGATCGTCATCTTCGACGAAGCCACCAGTGCCCTGGATACCCAGAGCGAACGGCGCATTGTCGAAGCGGTGGAGCGGATCTCCAAAGAGCGGATCACCATCATCATCGCCCATCGCCTCAGCACCGTCGAACATGCCGACCGGATCGCCGTCCTCAAAGAGGGGAGGATCCTCTGCCTCGACCGCCCCGAGGTCCTCAAAAAGGAGTGTGCCGAATATCGCAAGCTGACGGGAGAGATGCAGGGTGACGAGCACTGATCTGGAGCAGGCAGCCCGGGAGGCCGCCCAGACCCGACCCAACAAGGAGGTATTCGCTTTTGAACACGGGGGGAAACGCTACTGGCTCAAGCGGGCCCGACGTACCGGCTCCAACCTGCTTCACCATGCTGCCTGGCGCCTCAGCGGCCTTGCCCTGCTGACCCCGGTCAAACATCAGTCTCCGCAAGCCGCCCTGCTCCACGAATCCCGTAAGCTCCGGCGACTTCGGGAAAAAGGAATCAATGTTCCCGAAGTTTTTCTCGTCACCGACGACTTTTTCGTCATGGAAGATACGGGGAGAGGTTTTCCCTCGGCCCTACGGGAAGGCCTCCTGGAAGAATCATCCCGGGGTTATGCACCGCTTTTCCGCCAGCTTGGGCATCTACATCGGTCCGGAGAGTATCACGGCGGCTCCCAGATCCGAAACTTCACCTATCGGAAAGGCCGTGTCTACCTCATCGATTTCGAAGAGAACTTTGCAGAAGAGATCTCCCTGGAGACTCTTCAGTTTCGGGATCTTTTTCTGCTGCTCTTCTCCCTGGCCAAAGATCGTCACCCCGTCAATTACGCCGCTATGGCGGATCTCTATGCCGAGACGAGCGGCAATGACTGGGCCAGAGAGCATCTACGCCGATTCGCCGAAAAAACGGCCCCCCTCGAAAAGGTCATCGCCTTCCCTCCCCTTTGGAAACTTCTGGACAAAGATACCAAAGCCACCTATCGACTCATCGGCGAACTCAAAAAGCTTTAACCCCGCAGACTCTCGAAGAGCCGATGCAGGATCTCCGCATCGCTTCCCAGGCGTCGGCGCACTCCCTCGATAGCAACCAACGCCGCCAAAGGACGGAAACGGCGGTAGAGGGCGGCAAGCTCTTCGGCGAAATCCCGGTTGCCGCTTCGCTCCATATATTCTCTCAGCAGTGCGGGATAATCGGTCTCATTCTTCTGGCGATGGAGCGAATAGAGCAACAGAAAAAGATCCCGAAACTGCAGCGCCCTTAGATCCGCTCCCTCTTCGAAACTCTCTTCGAAATCGATCACCGAGACCTTCCCGGCATCGTCCACCGTGAAATTGCGGATCTGGGAGGCGCCGTGGTACTCTCCGGCGCGGTGCAG
>WFQO01000135.1 GCA_015486995.1 Nitratifractor sp.
CCAATGACGGCGCCTAAGGCGCCTCATCGCATCCCCATCTCGAAATTGGCCCGATCGACGAAAGTGGGATTTTGTGACACCGACGGATAGAAACGAAAATCCAGTTTGAGCTGGTGGAGGATCTCCATCGGGGTGGAGGGATTGCCTGCCAGCGCGGTAAGCAGCGGCTCCCTGCCCGTCTCGTAAAAAGCTTCGAGCAACTCGGCCGGGGTGGAGGGATTGGCCGCCAGAGCTTCGTCGATGCGTTCCGTCTTTTCACCGAAACGTTCCCGGATTTTTCGCAATGTTTCCTCTCCGACGGCCGGGTTCGAGGCAAGCGCTTCGAGGATCCGCTCATCTTCGCTCTCTGTCAGCATTTCCGCAGACTGCGGAGGCAGAGCGGGATTGGCCGCCAGCCGTCGCCGGAAACTCTCCTCTGATTTCGCAAGTATCCTCTCGAAAGCCTCCGGATCGATCCGGGGGTTTTCCGCCAGAGCTTCGGGAAGATTCTTCCAACCGAAATGTCGGATGAGGATCTCCAGACGCTCAGTGTCGATCCGTTGAAAGGCCGCGAGCGCTTCGGCCACAGCCTCTCCCCTCTCCGCCAACTCGGCGAAGTGTTCGATCGCCAGGGCGGCATTGGCGGCCAGCGCTCGGTCAAGCACTCCATCGTGCCGGGCGAGATAGCTTTCGATCCCCTCTGCACCGATCGCCTGATTGGCGGCCAGCGCCCGGTCGACCGCGGCTTCCTTACGCCGGCGAAGCGCCTCGATGCTCCGTCGATCGAGCCCTTCACGGGAAGCGATCACCTCGTGCAGCGTGATACTCCGGCCCCGCTGCTGGCGAAAGGTGAAGCCGGGCCATCCGACCAGCGCGCCCAAAACTTCCGGGCTCTCCGTCTCCCGAATCAGACGCAGCAAAGAGACCGGCGAATAGTAGATGTCGCTTTCGTAATTTCCCGCGTCGAGGAAGCGTTTGAGCAGCGCACTCAGGATCCGGGCGTCCGACTCCCCCTCCATCAAATCGTCGGCTTCCCAACGCCAGAGTTTCAGAAGCTTGAGAAAGAGTTCGTCGGCAAGGTATTCGTTTTCGATCAAGCGCAGCAGCCGCTCGGCATCGTAACCGAGTTTCAGGCTCATCAACACTTCCCGTTCCCCGAGCTCTTCGCTCATCAGGCGCTCCAGCTCCGCGATCCGGTAATGGGGCACCCCATCACCGTAAAGGGCCTCCGAGACCATCTCCTCCTCCGGCTTCATTCGCCGCCCCTCGATCACCGCCGCGACCTCTTCTCCCGTTTCAGCGGCCAGGACCGTTCCGTGGTGTTTCAGGAAGCGGGCGATCTCCTTTTCGGTGAAATACTCGGGGCCTCCCAGGAGCAGCAGCTCCGCATTCTTCACCTTCGGCAGGAACGACGCCAGACTCTCTTTACCTCTGTAATTTTGACTCTCATTCATAGGATCACTATACCATCAGAGTTTTTAATCGGAGATAAATTATCAGGTTTTGTAAGCTTCGGAAAGTCTCGACGGCTGAAAGACAGAGCTTTCAAATTTCTAGAAGATAATCTCAATGTTCCCATCCAAATCAACCCGAAAGGATCTATTATGACTTACCCAAAACATCCGAACTGGAACCACCGCCTATCCCTCGAAGGCGAAATTGCCGCAGCGATCGAAAATCTCTGCCGAAGCCGTTCGATGGTTCTGACTCTTTCCCAACGATCGCGTTTGGAGACGACGCTTTACGAGACGTTGATTTTCAACCGGAAATTGAGATACGAGAGTTCATCCGGTGCTCTTCTCGCAAAAAAAGCGACCGATCTTCTGGAGATTTTCGCCCTGCGCCATCGCGTCTATGCCCGGCTCGGTTACGATCGGGAGTTCCCTCCGATCATCGAGGGATTGAACTTCGACGACTTTGACGGGCACTCTGCGGTTTTGTTTACCCGCTACGCCGAAACGGTCACCGGAACCTGTCGAGTCATTTTCGATTCGGACGACAAACTCCCCATCGACAAAAATTACTCCCTCGATCCCCTACGCCGGGAATACGGCAGATTGGCGGAACTCTCCCGTTTGGTTATCGACAAACCGACCAAAGGACTGGGGAAAGAGTTCAAACATTTGACTGCCGGAGTCTACCGGATCATGGTCGACAACGAAGCCGACGCTCTGGTCTCCGTCATGTCCCCGGAGCACTACCCGCTCTATCGACGTTTCGGAGGATTCGAGATCAAAGATAGCCTCCCGGTTTACGGCACTCTCAGAAAACCTTTCGTCATTACCGCGTGGGACGTTTCACGCATCAGTCCTTTTTTCCGAAAAATATTTCTCGGCTCTGTTGCACACCAGGCGGCAGCCTAATCGAGGCACCGTCTCGATGAGTCGGGGATCGAGTTTGGTTTTGAGCCGATAGATCAGTGTTCTTAGCGTGCTGTCGGAGACCGGTTGTCCCTCCCAGATCAACTCTTCTAGGTTTTGGAAAGGGACGACCTTTCCGCCGGCATCGAGCAACAGACGCAAAAGTTTCCTCTCTTTCGAACCGAGAGGGAGATGCCGATCTTCGAAAAAGACCCGATCGATTTTTCGTTCGTAAAAATATCCGTACCCCAGCACAATCCGTTCCTTCTCTTCCATCACGGCACTCATTGCCTCTGCGGGCCGCTCCTGTTTCTCTTGTTTGCGGAAAGCCAACAGAAGTGTCGACTGGAGCTCCTCGCGTCGAAAAGGCTTGAGCAGATAACCGACCGGTTCGGTGGCGATTGCTGCGCGCATCCACTTTTCATCCGTCACGGAAGTGAGATAGACAAAAGGGATATTTCCGGGATCTCTGCTTATTTCTCTCGCAATGTCGATACCGTTTTTCTCTCCTCTGAGCATAATATCGATCACGACCAAATCCGGAACCTTCTCTTTGATATCACGTACGGCTTTTCCGTAATCAGCCGCCATCCCGACACATTCATATCCCAGTTTTTCGATGCTGCGTGCAATCTCCAGCGCCACGATCGCCTCATCTTCTACAATAAAAATTTTTTTAGGCATCATCCCCTCCATTTCACTTCGATGACAGTCCCCTCCTCCGATGAATCGATCGAAAATTCACCGCTCAACTGATAGATAGCCAACGACTGAATGATCGTTAGCCCCAGACTCTCCCTTTCCTGGGAGGTATCGAATCCGGATCCATTGTCTGCCACACGCAAACGATACTCTTTCGTCCCTATCTTCTCCAAGGCGATTTCGACCTTTCCGATTTTTCCATCAGGGAAAGCGTATTTGAAAGCATTGGTGATCGCCTCGTTGACGATAAAACCGCAATAGACCGCCGTTTCCGAATCGAGATCGCAGTCGGTCGTGATTTCAATATCCACATCCGGCCGATCCAAAGAGCTTTGAATGTTCTCCGCCAACAGTGAAAAATATTCGAACGCACGTATATAACTGACATTTCCCCGCGTATAAAGAAGCGCATAAAGTTGACTGATCGATAAAATGCGATTTTCGAGATTTATCAGGATCCCTTGCATCCCCGCGTCATCGATCTCGTCGATCTGCAGACGGAGAAAAGAGACAATGGTCTGAATACTATTTTTGACTCGATGATTGAGCTCCCGCAGGAGTAAGTCCTTTTCCTCCAAAGAATTTTGCAGTTGGATCGTTTTTTTTTGGACGCGGGCGTTGAGTCGCCGCTCCTCTTCACGTTGATACTCGATCAAACGTTTCTGTGAAAAGATGGTTTCGTTTTTCAACTCTTTCATCCGGTCCGCCAGAACCAAGGAGAAAAGCAATGTTTCGATGAGTATGAAGAGTTCCGTCAGATAGGGCATCGATTGAAAGGCATCATAAATGCCCTGGCTTGAGAGGTACATAAAAAGTGCCGGAATCACCAGGAGCGACCACCCGATTATCAGGAATTTCGCCTGGCGATTGCCGTGGAAAAAGGCATAAAATGTGACGACAATCAGAAGAGCGAGCACAAGCACGGCAAAAAGACTTCGCAAACTGTTGAAATCGAAAAGATAACTCAAAACCGTCATTGCGACGAAAAGATAGAGGGAGCGTACCAGTAGACGATCGATCCGGGGATACTGCTTGAGCTTGAGAATCGATCGGGTAAAAAGCGCCAGGAAAAAGACAGGAAAGGCGACGATAAAAGCCGCATATCTTACAATCGTTTCGACCTGCTCCGGTGTAAAAAGGTAAAGTCCGGCCATCCCCCGATAGAAAAACTGATGAAAAACGATGCCGAAAAAAGCGAGAAAATAGTAGAGGTTGACCCTCTCTCTGACTGAGAGATAGATAAAAAGATTGTACAGAAGTAGAATCCCCATCGCTCCGAAAAAAAAAGCCAAAAAGGCTTGATGACGAATCTCGTGCCGATAGAAGGCATCGACATTCCACAATTCGAGATCGACATTGAGCGCGGTCACGGAGGAAAAAGCTTCAAGATAATAAATTTTCGTTTCGTGAGGTCCCAGTAGAAGGGGAAAGGCGGGATTGACGCTGTTTAGGATAGACCCGTTGGAGAGACCTCCCCGATAAAGCAACTTTTTACTCCGACCGTCGTAAAGCCGAACCTCCGTCGTGAGAGGATCGGCATATTCAAGTATTTTTCGAATGGGATAATCGTAAGGATTGTGTAATTTTATTTTGACCCAGACAATCCCCCGCGGAGCGTATCCGAATCCGATACGATTTTTCCCGGCGGGATGGAATCTTTGACGATCGATATCCTCAACGCTCACCGTGCGATTGAGGTCGACAAAAAGCTCTGATTCTGCAAGAATCGGCTCTACCGCCAGCGGTTTCACAAGTAGCATCGCCAGTAGAGATGCCGTCCCCACCACCCATATTATTACAGAACGAATCACATTCAGACTCTTCTTTTTCTCATCTTTATGATTTTAGACTCCTCGTTACCATCTCTTCACTTTCTTTGTAGATACTTAAAGAACTATATAGTTTTACCGAATGATATAAATATAAGGATATTGTAACGTATAATTTCTTTTCATTTGTGACGTGAAATGTGACGACTTTGTAATAAAATTTATCTAATTTAACTTTACTTAAAAAAGATAGCTATTATCTGAAGTACATATAAAACTTAGCGCTATCTTTAAAAAATTACCGGTTCTATTTTTATTTTGCCTAGCATGGCCCCAACGGGAGATCATAAACCCAAATTATGTAGTAGAAAGTGCGTCAGATACGTCGCTGCTCGGTGTATAGAGGCACACAGCCAAAATGTAGGTGTCCCCGGAGGGTGCATCAAGGTTTTGGATGTGTCGTCCATGTCGCCGATGATCGATGCAGATGGCATGCTGACTAATGCATGGTTTGGGTTAAAGGAATGTGATGAAAACGCATCTATATGTACTCGACAAACCGCCCGCCGACCTGGATGCTTTCTGTAAAACTCACAATCTCCACGATAACGAGCGCTTGCTGATCCAGGTATTCCTGGGAAACCCCTCTCAAGAAGCCGTCAAGGAGATCCAAGGACTCCTGCGCGAACGATTTCCTCACGCACAAGTCCTCGGCACGACTACAGACGGTGCCATTATGAATGCAGAGGCCGTAACGGCGGGAAGTACCCTCCTCGCCTTTAGCCAATTCGATCGTACCGACCTGCGCAGCGTACTGGTAAAAAATGAAAACAATGATTTCAAAAAGACCGGAGAGCGTCTGGCCCAAGCGTTAGTCAGCGAAAAGACGCGTGCGGTCATCGCGTTTACCGACGGATTGCATACCAATGGGGAGAATTTTCTCCTCGGTTTCAATCAATATGCTCCTGAAATCACCATCGCCGGAGGAATGGCGGGAGACAACGGCAGGCTCCGTGAGACGTTTGTCTTCACCGCGACCGAATGGACGAGCGACGGGGCTGTCGGGGTAGCCCTTGACAATCCGAACCTCTCGGTCTATACACGCTATAGTTTCGACTGGATTCCCATCGGCAAGCGGATGGTGGTGACGGAGAGTCGGGAAAATCGGGTGTATGAAATCGACAACAAACCCGCCTACGGCGTCTATGCCCGGTATCTGGGGCAGGAGGTCGCCCGGAGACTCCCGGCAAGCGGTGTCGAATTTCCCTTGATACTGGATCGTCCCGGTGCTACGGTGGGGCGGGCGGTGATCCAAACCTTTTCCGACGGTTCCCTCTACTTCGCCGGCAACATCGCCCAAGGGGAATTCGTCCGCTTCGGTGTAGGCAACGCCGAATTAATTCGCCAAAACGGTGTCGAAAACGCCAAAAAGTTGAATCATCGACCGATCGAGAGTGTTTTCATCTACTCCTGTATGGCCCGCCGTCACTTTATGGGAGACGAGATCAAAACGGAATTGTTGCCCCTTCATGCCCTGGGTCCTGTAAGCGGTTTTTTCACTTACGGTGAATTTTTTCACACGAAGGGAAAAACACAACTCTTGAATCAATCCATAACGATGATCGCACTGTCGGAATCGAAAGAGAAACGCAATGCCGCAATCCGGGAGCGAGATCTCCTCGGCAATACCGAACAGGATCGTGTCAAAGCGCTCGCGCATCTCTCCAATACCGTCTCCCGGGAGTTGGAGAGTCTCAACTTGCGTCTCAAACAACGAATTCAGGAGAAAACGAACGAAATATTGAGACAGGCTTATACCGATAGATTGACCGGCCTCCCCAACCTTTTGAAATTGATTCGCGGTCTGGATGAGACGACAGGTCATTATCTCGTTTTGATCGATATCGACAACTTCACTTCCCTGAACGATTTCTTCGGATTTTCCGTGGGGGATTCGATCCTGCGATCCGTGGCTGACAGCATCAACGGATACATCGATCGTGAACGGGCAGATCTCTATAAACTTCCCGCAGACGGGTATGCCGTCATAAATCGTGCTATAGATAGCGAAGAAAGACTTTTGGACTGGTTGGAGAAGTTTTCGAGTTACATGAAACACCGGATCGTCGAGTATGACAACCAGGCCGTCACGATTACCGTCACGATGGGTGCGGCACGGATCGAGGGAGCCGAGAGCCTCACCCATGCCGATCTCGCCCTCAAACACGCACAACGTACCCGCGTGGATTATCTGCTGTACGACGAAGAGAAACAGTTCTCAAAAAACATCCAAAAAAATCTCCGCACGGCGGAAATGATAAACACAGCCGTCAAAGAGCACCGTATCGTGCCCTACTACCAACCGATCTACGATCTGAAATCCGGGAAGATCAGCAAATACGAATGTCTCGCACGTATGCTTTGTGAGGACGGCACCGTCCTCGAACCGGCCAATTTCCTCGACGTAGCGAAAAAAACACGCCAATACCCTGAAATAACACGGCTCATGATGGAGCAGGCGCTCGAATGTCAAGCTTGCACCGGTCATACTTTGTCTCTAAACATCGAGATCGATGATATTCTCAATGAGGAGACCCGTCTTTTTCTCCTCGATCGACTGCAACATTCCGATCATAGCCGAACGTTGATTTTCGAAATCCTTGAAAACCAGGAAGTTCTCGACGATCCGATTATCATGGGCTTTATCCGGGATGTCAAAACCCTCGGCGGCAAAATCGCCATCGATGATTTCGGCAGCGGCTATGCCAACTTTTACCATATGACGCGCATCGCAGCGGATATCATCAAAATCGACGGCACTCTGATCCGAAACATTCACCGGGATGAAAACGCGCGGGCCGCGGTAGAGGCCATCGTAACGTTCGCACACAAACTCGGAATGCAGACTGTCGCCGAATTCGTTCACTCTGCCGACGTTCTGGAAACCGTTAAACGCATCGGGATCGATTGTGCTCAGGGATTTTATCTGGGCAAACCTCAACCCTACCCGGATCCGCTCTGAAGTCAACCGCCGTTATACTATCGCTCTTGGACAATTTCCTTCAGTTTTCCGGCGACCTCGGGATCCTGGGCCACAATGACGTAGTCCTCCTCGACGATGAGTTCCAGACCTTTGCAGAGCGCCAGGCCCGCGGCGAAATCGTAAATTCTGAACGGGCCGACGAAGAGCACATAGTTGACATAGCGGGCGTAGGCGAGGGAGAGGGCCACCGCACCCGGGGAGCGGAACTTAAACCCCTGCTCATCCAGCACCGCAACGATTGCCGGATGGGCGTAGGCTCTCTCGAAGAGACCGATCTCGGGGCGGGGTGGAGACACCGGGGTTTTGAAGCGTTCCGAGGAGAGGTTTCCTTTGAGTGGGTTGCCTCCGGTATCGATCAGAAAGAGATCACCGTTGGCCAGATTGCAGACAAGCGCCTCTTTGAGGATTCCCTCCCCGTCAAGACGGGCGATGGAGATCCCATAATAGGGGAAACGACTCAGCGCATTGGCGCTGCCGTCGAGGGGATCGAGAATGATCGTCGACTCCCCCTCCCCGACTCGGCCGGACTCTTCCGAATCGAAAGAGCCGAAACAACCCAGCGCGTCCATCAGAAGCTTTTCCACCGCCATATCCATCCCGCTGCTCAGATCACCGCCGGCACCGACGAAGCCTTCTTTTTCAAAGAGCGAAGGAGGTGTCAGCTCCGAGGAGAGAAGGCTCTGAGCTTTACGGCAGGCACCGATGGCGGATCGGTAGAAAGGGGAAAGAGCGAATGGCATAATCTACTTTTCAGATTTTCGACGTAGGTTTGGCCGTGCCAAACGTCTCATCAAAACTTTATTTGATTTCAATCAACTTTTTTACCGGTCGGAGACGTTTGGCGGAGCCGAATCTACGGTAAGAAAGACTCTCTATTTGCCGACAATCAATCGTTTGGCTATCGCTCGGGCGGCTTCGCGGCCGTCGCGTACGGCGGTCACGACCAGATCGGCTCCGCGGTGGCAATCCCCGCCGGCATAAACGCCCGCTTTGGTGGTTTCGTAGTTTTCATCGACGACGATACCGCCCCATTTATCGGTCTCGATGCCGTTTTCAGCGAGAAAGGGATAGGCGACGGGATCAAAGCCCAGAGCGAAGATCACCACATCGGCGGGGACGGTGAATTCACTGCCGGGAATCTCTTCCACCCTCTGACGTCCCGAAGCGTCAGGCTCTCCCAGGCGGGTCTTGACCATCTCCACGCCGATCACTTCACCGTGTTCATTGCGCAGTACCTCTTTGGGAGCGGTGTAAAATTCGAACTCGACCCCCTCCTCTTTGGCGTTGATGTACTCTTTGCGTGATCCCGGCATATTGTGGGCGTCACGGCGGTAGAGACACTTCACTTCAGAAGCCTTTTCCCGCAGAGCGGTGCGGACACAGTCCATCGCGGTATCGCCTCCGCCGATGACGACAACACGCTTGCCCTTGACCTCGATGACTTCATCAACGGGCTCGCCGAAAAGACGCTTCTGGACGTTGACCAGATACTCCATCGCCAAATAACACCCTTGGGCATCCTCTCCGTTGATCCCGGGACGCCGCCCTTTGGTGGCGCCGGTCCCGAGGAAGACCGCATCGTAATTTTCGACCAGTTTCTCGAAGGGGATATCTTTGCCGATCTCCGTATCGAGATGGAAGACGGCTCCCGCCTCCTCCAACTGGGCGACACGGCGCTGGATGACGTTTTTGTTGAGTTTGAAACCGGGGATGCCGTAGGTCAACAATCCGCCGGGACGGCTCTGCCGGTCGAAAATCTCCACGTCAATCCCCTCCCTCAGGAGGAAAGTCGCGACGGAGAGGCCCGCGGGACCGGCTCCGACGATTGCAACCTTTTTGCCGATCTTTTCCTCGGCAAAACGGGGGCGCAAACCTTTTTTGAATCCCTCTTCGCTGATGAAAGTTTCGATGGAGCCGATGGTGATGGCGCCGTACCCGTCGTTGAGGGTACAGGAACCTTCACAAAGACGATCGTGGGGGCAGATCCGTCCCATCACTTCGGGGAAGGGAGAGGATTCGTTGGAGAGACGGAAAGCCAACTCCAGATCCTGCTCTGCCGTACGCTTGAGCCAGTGGGGGATGAAGTTGTGCAGGGGGCAGCCGTTGTGGCAGTAGGGATCGCCGCACTGGATGCAGCGGTCGGCCTGTTCGCTCGCCTTGTCACTCCGGAAGATCTCGTAAATCTCGTCGAAATCCTTGATCCGTACGACCACGTCGCGTTTGACGGCGTCGATCCGTTCCAGGTCAAAAAATCGTAACATCTTACTCTCCCTCCTCGATCATCTTGAGCGGCATCTTCATATCCTTGGGGCGTACCAGCCAGAAATTGCGGATTTCGACCCGGAAATTCTCCAGGATCGCTTTGGCTTTCTCGCTCTTGGTTTCGTTGTAATAGTCTTTGAGCAGCTTTTTGAGGTAATAGCGTTCGATGTCGGTGTCTTCGGTATCGATGCGAAGCACTTCGATCAGTTCCCGGTTGATGTTTTCGACGAATTCGTGGCAGACGTCGTAGACGAAAGCCGCTCCGCCGGTCATCCCCGCACCGAAATTGACCCCGGTGCGGCCCAGGATCACGACGACCCCGCCCGTCATATATTCGCAGGGGTGGTCGCCGGTCCCTTCGACGATGGCGATGGCGCCCGAATTGCGCACCGCGAAGCGCTCACCGACCCGGCCGGCGATGTAGAGCTTGCCGCCGGTGGCGCCGTAGAGGCAGGTGTTGCCGCCCAGAGAAAACTCTTCGCCGCTTAGGTCACCGGTGATGACGATGCGGCCGCCGTGCATCCCCTTGCCGATGTAGTCGTTGCCCGCACCGTGGACCCGGATACTGACCCCGTTGATGAGGAAGGCCCCCAGGGATTGCCCGGTGGTCCCTTTGAGGTTGACGCAAATCGTGTTGTCCGGCAATCCCTTATCCCCGTAGTATTTGGCGACGGTTCCGGAGATCAGGGTTCCGAAACTGCGGTTGAGGTTGCTGACCGGACGCTCGACGACGACGTTGTCATTGGGGTTTTTGATCGCGGGCATCACCGCCTCGAGGATCTCTTTTTCGTACTCGTTCTTGTCGAAGGGCTCGTTGCTCTCCACCTGGCAGGTGTCGGGCCCGTCCAGGCGCTCGAGGAGGCTCTCCAGGTCGAACTTCTTCGCGAATTCATCCTCAATCACTTTGAGCAGATCGGTGCGGCCGATGATCTCCTGAAGGGAGCGGTAGCCCAGTGAAGCCAGAATCTCCCGTACATCCTCGGCGATGAGGGTAAAGTAGTTGATGACCCGCTCGACGCTCCCTTCGTAATGCTCACGCAATTTCTTCTCCTGGGTGGCGATCCCGACGGAGCAGCGGTTGAGATGGCAGATCCGCAGGATCTTACAGCCGATAACGGTCAGGGCACCGGTCCCGAAGGCGTAACTCTCGGCTCCGAAGATCGCGGCTTTGACGATGTCGGCTCCGGTTTTGAGGCCTCCGTCGGTCTCCAGTTCCACGAAACCGCGAAGATTGTTGGCCTTCAGAGCGTTGTGCGCTTCGATGAGTCCCAACTCCCAGGGGTTTCCGGCGAATTTGATCGAACCGATGGGGGCGGCTCCCGTCCCGCCGTCGGCTCCGGAAATGATGATCTTGTCGGCGTAGGCTTTGGCGACACCCGCCGCGATGGTGCCGACGCCGGCGGTGGAGACCAGCTTCACGGCGATTTTGGCATCGGGGTTGACCTGCTTCAGATCGAAGATCAGCTGCGCCAGATCCTCGATGGAGTAGATGTCGTGATGCGGCGGCGGTGAAATCAGTGTGATTCCCGGCACCGTATGGCGCAATCGGGCGATCAAGGGCGAAACTTTGTGGCCGGGCAGCTGACCGCCCTCCCCGGGCTTGGCCCCTTGGGCGACTTTGATCTGGATCTCCTCGGCACTGCGCAGGTAGGCGGGAGTGACTCCGAAGCGCCCCGACGCGATCTGCTTGATCTTGGAGTTTTTGAGGGTGCCGAAACGGACTTCGTCCTCACCGCCCTCACCCGAGTTGCTCCGTCCGCCGATGCGGTTCATCGCCTCGGCGAGACACTCGTGGGCTTCGGGAGAGATCGATCCCAGGCTCATCGCCGCGGTACAGAAACGCTTGAAGATCGCTTCGACCGGCTCCACTTCGTCGATGGAAATCGGAGCCCGATCGCTCTTGAATTCGAAGAAGTCGCGGATGAACTTCTTGTCCCGGGTTTCGATGCGGTTTTTGAGGACCGCATAGTCCTCTTTTTTCCCGCTGATGGCCGCCTTGTGGATTGCGTGGACCGTCGCCGGAGCAAAGTCGTGGTACTCGGCCCCGTCGATGTATTTGTAAAAGCCGCCGATGTTGAGAGGGAAGATCCGGTTCGTCGTCTCCAGGTCGAAGGCTTCGGCGTGAAAACGACGGATACGCTCCTCGATCTCAGCGTAGCCCAGTCCCTTGAGCAGCGCATTGGCTTTGGGAAAGCATTCGGAGACGATCTCGTCCCCCAACCCGATGATGTCGAAGAGCATCGAGTTGCGGTAGCAGGAGATCGTCGCGATGCCCATTTTCGACATAATCTTGAGCAAACCGGCGTTGATCGCCGTGCGAACCTTTTTCAAAATCGGAGCGAGGTTGACGTCGGGATTTTTGCGTCGTTCGATCTGCGCGACGGTCTGGAAGAGCATATAGGGATGAATGGCCGAAGCGCCGAAGGCCAGCATCGCGGCGGCCGCGTGCGAATCGTAAACCTCTCCGGTCACGGCGACGATGCTCACAAGGTGGCGGACTCCCGCATCGAGAAGGGCGTGATTGAGGCGGCTGATAACCATCAGCATCGGCATTGTCATATTGTCCTGGGTGAGTGTATGATCGTCGAGGATGATGAGACGGATGCCCCGCTCTTTAACCTCCGAAACGATCTGATCGACCAGCTCGTGGAGGCTGGAGCGCAGATCGCTTTTGAAGCCCGTATAGTAGCGTTTGGCTTTGTAAGTGGGGTCGTACTTCGGATCGCTCTCCCGACCGAATTCTTCGAGAATGATCAGCTTCTCGTAGCTGAGAATCGGAGAGACGGTTTTGAGTCGTTTGGCGTGCTCGGCGTCGTCGGTGAGAATGTTGTGGATCTCTCCGAAGCCGGTGTTGAGACTCATCACCACCCGCTCCCGGATCGGGTCGATGGGGGGGTTGGTCACCTGGGCGAATTTCTGACGGAAAAAGTCGGTGAAATTGCGCTGCTTGTCGCTGAAGGCCGCCAGCGGTGTATCGTCTCCCATCGAGGCGGTCGCCTCCTTACCCTCTTTGAGCATCGGCTCGATCACCTGCTCGATCACTTCGAGCGTAATGTTGAAGTAGCGCTGGCGCGACTCCATCACCTCCGCGGGCGGAACCTCCACCGTGGAGAAAGGATCGTCCATATGCTCCTGGAGATAGACCATATTTTCTGTGAGCCACTGACTGTAGGGAAGCTTCGTCTTGAGATACGTATCGATATCCTGATTTTTGAGAACGGTACCGTATTTGAGATCCAGGCCCATCATCTCCCCGGATTGCAGGCGGCCGCGTTCGACGATCTCTTCGTCGGGGATCTGCAGCACGCCGTATTCGGAGGCGATCAGCAGACGCCGGTCTTTGGTGATGATGTACTTGGAGGGGCGCAGGCCGTTGCGGTCCAAAACGCAGCCGATGTAGCGTCCGTCGGTCATACTCACCGCCGCGGGACCGTCCCAGGGCTCGAAGCATGTGCTGGTGTATTCGTAGAAAGCCCGCAAATCGGCGTCCATATGCGGCGCATTCTGCCAGGGGGCGGGGATCATCGCCCGGGCGGCTTTGAAAAAGTCGACGCCGTTGACCCGTAGAAACTCGAAGAAGTTGTCCAGACTCGCCGAATCACTCATTCCGTCCTGGATGATGGGCAGCAAACGCTCCAGCTCTTCGGGAGTGAAGACTTCGCTCTCGAGGTGTTCGCTCTTGGCCATCGCGTTGAAGCGGTTGGCGGTGACGGAGTTGATCTCCCCGTTGTGGGCGATCATCCGGAAAGGCTGGGCGAGCTTCCACTGCGGCAGGGTATTGGTGGAGAAGCGCTGATGGAAGAGGCAAAAAGCGATCTCGAAATCCTCGTCCTGCAGATCGATGTAGAACTCCTTGATGTGTGTCGGCATCACCAGCCCTTTGTACGAGACGACACTGGAGGAAAAAGAGGGAATGTAAAAGTCGGGATCGCCTGCGAGCTTACGCTCGATCTCTTTGCGCGAGAGGTAGATCAGCGCATCGAAGCGCCGGGTCCCCATCAGGGAATTGGGAGCGACAAAGAGCTGGGTAATCATCGGCAGACTTTCGATCGCCTGTTCACCCAGCGCGTTGGTGTCGACGGGGACTTCACGGCTATAGTAGACCATCAGGTCGTTGTTTTCGCAAATCTCTCGGATCGTTTCGAGGTCGTCGGGGTTTTTGTGGAAAACCATCGCCACGGCGTAGTGCTCGGGGAGGACAACCCCCTCTTTCTGTGCGACTTTTGCAAAAAATTTCCGCGGAATCGAAAGCAGCAGTCCGCTTCCGTCACCGGTCTTTCCGTCGGCGGCGATCGCCCCGCGGTGCATCATTCTCGAAAGCGCCGTCACGGCATCGTCGAGGTTCTTGTGAGAGGGTTCGTTGTCGATGGAAGCCAGCAGTCCGAAACCGCAATTGTCCTTGAAAGAGGTATAGAGATCTCTCATAAGCCAACCTTAATCTGTTTTTTAGTAGGGTCCGCAAACCCGTAAATCGCTAGATTTTACCTGAAAGCGGATTAGAGGCGGCTTTTTTTCAGTGAGGAGTGAAGAGTGAGAAGTGAAGAGTTGGCCGTATGTGGGCGATCGGGACTCGGAAGTGTTGAAGGTCATTGGGAGCGTTTCAAAGCAACGCAAACCGAAATCATTCATCCTTCATCATCCGAAAGCAAAGCTTTCACTTCGGTTCCTCACTCTTCGCTCTTCGCTCCTCACTTGAATCCTTTCATCCGGCATGCCGGATGAAAGGATTCATCCTCCGCCTCCAGCGGGCCAAAAACGAGGATCTCATCGTCACGATCCTTACCGAAAAGGCGATGAAGAGTTATTACCGTTTCTACGGGGCGCGGCATTCGATTTTGCAGCTGGGGTACCTCATCGATTTCGAAGAGGAGGATGAAGGGGCACGCTTCATGCCCCGGCTCCGGCGGGTAAGTCATCTTGGGTTTCCCTGGCTGTATCGGCGCAACCGCCTGATGGCCTGGCAACAGTTCGTTCGCCTCTTTGAGCCGCATCTGCGTGATACGGAGAGCCTGGAGCCCTTCTATTTCGAGCTGCTCCTCGATGCCGCCCGTCGCTGGGAACGTCAAAACCCCAAGCGCATCGTTTGTGAAAGTTACCACCGGCTGCTCAAACACGAAGGACGCATCCACCCTCTCGACCGTTGCTACATCTGCGAAAAGCCCCTCGATGAGGAGGTGGCGCTGATGCAAGCCCTCATCCCCGCCCACCCGGGCTGCATCTACGG
>WFQO01000136.1 GCA_015486995.1 Nitratifractor sp.
CTTTCAGGGAGATCGAGTTGCCGCTTTAATTGCTCGTATTTTTCTCCGTGCTCTTCCCCTCATCGGAGGGAGTCTCCCCCGCCGAAGCCTTGTCGGCAGCGATAGCCGGAGTGCTTTCTGCTGCGGGAGTCGTCTCTGTGACCGTTTCGGCAGCTTCGGTCTTCTCCGTGGAGCTTTCCACTGCTTGAGATTTCATCTCTTCCGCTTCGGACGCTGCGGCGGGTTCCACCTTTTGTGCGGGAGCTTTCACCGGGGCGGGGGCCGCTGCGGGGGTGTGGACGTGTGCGGCGTAACGATAGACCAGCTCACCGCCCCGCTTCGCCGTCGCCAACGTACCGGCCGCGAAGAGGATCAGCAGAATCAGCATCAAAACCCGCGTCGCCGTTCCGCGAATCATCACCGCCAGAAGCTTGAAGATCACCAGCAGAATCGACGCGTAGAAGAGATAGACACCGTAGAGTTTGTGCTGCGTCAGCAGAGCCTTGGCGTCGGCACCGAGCGTCGTCTCGATCGCCTTGGCGTCGGCGAGACCTGTCAGCAGAGCCGCGTAAATAATCCCGGAGAGTAGGAGCAACAACACGAAACTGATCACCCCGATGCTCCGCTTTTTGGCGAAGAGATTGATCAACTCCAGCAAAATGATAATGAAAGGAAGCGCCACGACGAAATGCACAACCAGAGGATGCATCATTTCAGGGATATGAATCGGGAAATCCGCCGGCGGCATAACGATAGGCAGTTGAGGAAGGTTCACGGTCAATCCTTTGTTTTCAGGAGATAAGATGCGTCATTATAACGCATCCGAAACGGCTTATCCAGGAAGACTCAGAAGGGTTTGACGACGACGAAGATCACGATGCCGATCATCAGCAGCGTGGGGACTTCGTTGTAGAAACGATAGAATTTCCCCGGCTTGTAGTGGGGATTTTCGATCAGTTTTTTGCGGTGATACTCCAGCGTGAAATGGTAGGCGATGAGAATCGCGACAAAAAGAAGCTTGGCATGCATCCAGGGCATTTTGAGCAAAACGGGATTGAGCCAGAGCATCGTCGCTCCGGAGAGCACCGTCGCCCACATCGCCGGTACACCGATGTATTTGTAGAGTTTGTACTCCTGGATCTTCACCACTTCGACGAAGCCGGGATTGTCGGCATGTTCGCTGTGATAGACATAGAGACGGGGTTGATAGAAGAGCATCGCCATCCAGCTGACGAAACTCATGACGTGAAAGGCCAATATCCAGGTATAGTATTCCATTTGTACTCACTTTCTTTTAAGGATTACGAAGTCCCGGCGGTCCCAAACCACCAGCTCCTTATGATTCTTATAATAGCCTATCTGGGCTCTCTTTATCATTATCCGACTGCCGTCGGGCGGGATCCATCGCTTTTTCCTGAAATAGATCGGCCAGGCCGACGCTCCCGCATGGAGTCTCTGCCCGCGGTAAACCCCCTCGATCCCGACAACGATATGAGAAAGCCCCTCTTTTCCCTGCATCATCGAGGGACGAAAGGGGGGCAAGTAGGCCCGAAGATCGACACTCCCTTTGTCGGTGACAACCGCAAGATCCGTGATCTCCGGCATTCCATTGTGACGCTTGAAAGCGTAAAGTTTCAAATCGTAGCGATGCCCCTCCTTCAACGCACCGGCCGCTTTGTAGACCAGAATCGCCGGCCCCTCAGGGCTCTGTTGCAGCACGGCGCTGCGGCCGCGTTTGAAGACGACAACCGCATCTTTGAGAAGCGGATTCCCCGAAAGTGTCTCCATCGATTGCAAAGAGCGGATTGTCGTCTCATTCTGCGTATCGATCTTTTTCGGTGCAGAGCTTTTCACGACTGTCCATCCCGAAGCGCCTTTCTCCGGCGCACCGATCCCCAGCCAACTCTCCACTTTCGCCAGCACACCCTTCTCTTTACGGCCGCTTCCGAGATTTTCGAAACGGGCGTAGATCGGGAGATGATCGGAAAAGCCCCGGCCCGTATGCCGTCCGTGGCGATACTCCCAGCGCTTTATCTCTCCGTGAGGGCCGAAAAGCCAGGCGGGGCGAAAGACTCCAAAGCTTCCGGGGAGATACTCCCAGCCTTGACCGTCCATCAGCGTCGGAGGGATCAGGATCGCATCGATCGCCTCTTTGTCGCCGTAGAAGTTATGACTCCAGCGTTGCGAAGGGGGCAACTCCAGCCAGAGCGTATAATGCGCGAGGCCGTGGTACTTTCCGTTTTTCAGATCGTTCCGGCGCAGGAGGCGCCCTTTCTGCACCGTCCCGAGAACCTGATCGATGCCCGTGATCCCTTGGGTGTCGTTGTGCTTGCGATCAAGACGCAAATCTTCACGGTAATCGCTGTTGAAATCCCCCAGCAGTATGTATTCACTGCCGCCAGGCAGTCGCTCCAGGCGCCGTTTCAAAGCCTGCGCGTAACGAACCCTCTCGCTCTCGGGCCCGGATTTGGAGCGCCAGTGGTTGACGAAAAGTCTCAGGGGAGGATCGGAGGGGAGCACCGCTTCGAGGATACTGCGGTAGCGTCCGAAGGGGGTGATGCGCAGATCCCGGCGCTGTTCGAGACGCTTTCTCGAGAGCAGTGCCACGTGGACGGGAGTCTGCCGATCCCGGGTGATGTAGCGGTAGGGATAAGGGCAGCCGACCCGCTTCAGCCGTTTTTGCAGCCGGGCAAGGACCCGGTCGCTCTCCACCTCCTGCAGCGCCAGGATGTCGGCGTCAAGATCGCAGATCACCTCCGCCAGATGGTCGAGTTTTGTCTCCAGGGTCCGTTTGTTCCAGCCGTGCCGGCCGGGAATGTACTCCTCATATTCCGTCCCCTGATGCTGCAGGTCGAAGAGGTTTTCGACGTTCCAACTGGCGATTTTGAGGCTCCGGGCCCCCAGCAGAAGAGAAAAAAGAAGAAAGAGGAGGAAGCTTCGCATTACCGCGGTTTTTCCGGGGAAAGCCAAGACCCGAGGATCAGAGACCGTAGAGGCGTCGGAAAAGCGCCATCCCCAACATCGTCGCCGCGAGGCAGAGAAATGCGTTGAGGGAAATGTTGGCGACGGCTTTGGCGTAGAGGCTCTCCTGGAGCATCACGACCGTCTCCAGCGAAAAGGTGGAAAAGGTGGTCAAAGCTCCCAGCATTCCGGTCACCAGGAGCGCCTTTTGGTGCGGAGCGACGGTCTGCTCGAAATAGAGAAAGAGGAATCCGATGATGAAACTCCCCAGCACGTTGACGGTGAGCGTCCCGTAAGGAAAAGCTCCCCCCACCAGTTTCTGCACCCAGGTACTGATCAAAAAACGCCCCGTCGCGCCGATGGCACCTCCCGCCGCGACGGCAAGAATAATCGAAAACCCCATTTTCTCCCCTTAAAGATTCGAAGCGCTTTTGTAGCGCAGCACTTCGACGTCGGTGAGGGTTACCAACCCTTCCCCGATCATTCCGTCGTATTTTTTCAAAAAGCCGAGAATCTTCTCTTCGTCGTCGATAACCTCTAGCACGATGGGCAGTTTTTGCGAAAGGCTCCAAATCTCGAAGGTATGGATCTCCGTATGGGCGCCGATCCCGGCCGCGGCTTTGTAGAGTGTCGCTCCGGCGAGCCCCTCCTCCTGGATTTTGCCCATCAGACTCTGCCAAAGCGGCTTGCCCTCATAGGTATCGGAATTATCGAGATAGATCCGCATTACTTTTTTGCGGCCGAGATAGCGTTTCATTGGATCTCCTTTCGCGAAATGGGAGAAATCCGGAAGTTCATCGCAGAGAAGTGCGTCACTGCTCTTCGAAGATCACCAGATCGTAGCGGCTCTTTTTGACCACGGCTTTCCCTGCGGGGACGACTCCGTGGCGGTTGACTTTGCTGAGCTCCTCTTTGAGGTACTCGATCTCCTGCTCCATCTTCTCCATCTGCTCCTTGAGGCGCAAAATGACATCGACCCCGGCCAGATTGACTCCCATGTCCCGAGTCAGGCGCAGGATCATCTTCATCCGGTCGATATCCCGCTGACTGTAGAGGCGCATCCGCCCCTGGGTGCGGGCCGGTTCGATCAATCCGTCCCGCTCGTACTGACGCAGAGTCTGGGGATGGATCTTGAGCATATTGGCGACTACGCTGATCAGGTAGACCGGTTCGTCGTAGCTGTGCATCGGTGACCTCCTTCTTTTATCTTAGGCTTCCGGGAGCTTCTCTTCGCAGAGTTTGCGCAGATCCTCGGGGAGCGCATCGACATCGGGCAAAACGACGTTGGCGATCAGATAGAGGTCGCCCTTCGTTCCCGTTTTCCGATCGGGAAATCCTTTGCCCTTGAGGCGGAACTTCTGTCCGTTTTTCGTATTTTTCGGTATTTTCAGCGTTACCTCTTTTTCGGGCGTCTGGACTTTGATCTTCCCGCCGAAGAGGGCGTATTTCAGGGGCACGTCGATCGTCTTGTAGAGGTCGTTGCCCTTGCGCTCGTATTCGGTCGAGGGAGCGACATCCACGGTGATGAGCAGATCGCCCCGCTGGCCCTGGTGGCTGCGCCCTTTGCCGCGCACCCGCAGAGTTTCGCCGCTCTTGATACCCGCGGGAATCTTGATGTCGAAGCTCTCCCCTTCGCTCGTGGTGACGTGGTGCTTGCCTCCGAGTACGGAGACGGTAAAGGGGACGGTGATGCGTGCCCGAGTGTCGAGGTCGGGGGCCTGGTAGCCTCCGCCGAAGCCTCCGAAGCCGCTGCTGCGCCGGCTGCTTCCTCCGAAACCTCCGCCGCCGCTGAAGCCGCCGAAGCCCCCAAAACCGCCCCCGCCGCCGAACATCGCCCGCAGAATCTCTTCGAGATCCACGTCTCCGCCCTGGCTACGGGCGAAATCGCTGAAGTTCTGTCCGCCGAACATTTGATCGCCGAATTGATCGTACTTCGCTTTCTTTTCGGGATCGCTGAGCACCTCGTAGGCGGCGTTGATCTCTTTGAACTTCTCTTGGGCTTCCGGATCTTTGTTGATGTCGGGATGGTATTTACGTGCCAATTTGCGGTAGGCTTTTTTGATCTCTTCGGGTGTGGCGTTTTCACTCACTCCCAATGTTTCGTATAGACTTTTGGCCATTCTTCCTGCTCCTTATGGACGGCCCATCGCCGCCCAAACGATATTTTCACAAATTATATCAAAAACCTTTAGTCTATGTCAATCAATTCATTACGCTATTTTTACTCAATGCAGGAAGTGGCGCACTCCGGTGAAGTAGAGGGCGATACCGTGTTCGTCGGCCGCGGCGATCACCTCTTCGTCCCGGATACTTCCCCCCGGCTCAATGACCGCCCGTACTCCGGCCTCGGCGGCGGCATCGATGCTGTCGCGGAAGGGGAAAAAGGCTTCGCTGGCCATCGCCGCTCCCCGGACATCCAGTCCCATCTCTTTCGCCTTTTTCAGGGCACACTGCGCCGCATCGACCCGGGAAGTCATCCCCATTCCCACCGCGACCATCGCCGAATCCTTGACGTAGACGACGCAGTTGGATTTGGTCAGGCCCGCGACCTTCCAGGCGATCTCCAAGTCCTTCATCTCCTGCTCCGTCGCGGCGCTTTTGCTGACCTGTTTGGCTTGCTTCACTTCGTTGTCGCAAATGCAGTCGGCCGTCTGGTAGACGAAGCCGCCGTCGATGTGCTTGAAGTCCGTTCGATCTCCGGCGAGGAGAAGCCGCTCGCTCTTCTGGGCAAAAAGTTTGATCCGCTTTTTGGCGGCGAAGACTTCGACCGCTTCGGGAGTGAAATCCCCGGCAATGATCACTTCGAGAAAGATTTCGTTCATTTTCCGGGCCAAAGTTTCGTCGACGATGCCGTTGACGGCTACAACACCCCCGAAGGCACTGACGGGATCGCATTTGAGCGCTTCGGTATAACTCTCCAGTAGATTTTCCTTGACGGCGAAACCGCAGGGGTTGCCGTGCTTGACGATGCAGACGGCGGGTTCGTCACCGAAAGCGGCCGCGATCTTCACCGCCCCGTTGATGTCGGTGAGGTTGTTGAAACTCGCCTCCCCTTTGAGCGTATGGAAGTGACGGCTGAAAAAGTCGCCGAATTCGTAGAGCGCTCCCTGCTGATGGGGGTTTTCTCCGTAGCGGGTATCGAAGACCTTTTTGCCCGAGAGGAACTGATAGCGCCCGAAACCGTCGTGGAAGCGCTGGTTCATATAGTTGGCGATCATCGCATCGTACGCGGCGGTATGCTCGAACGCCTTGATCATCAGATCTCTGCGGAAAGCTTCGTCATCTTTGCCCGCTCTCAACGCTTCGAGGACGGCGTCATAATCCTCCGTTTCGGTGACGATGAGTACGTCCCGGAAATTTTTGGCCGCGGAGCGGACCATCGTCGGTCCTCCGATGTCGATGTTTTCGATGATTTCGTCGAAGTCGTCGGTGCGTTCGATCGTCGCTTTGAAAGGGTAGAGATTGACGCAGACGAGATCGATGCCGGTGATCCCCAGCTCCTCGGCCTGCTGCCGGTGAGAGGGCAGATCCCGGCGATGGAGGATCCCGCCGTGGACGTAGGGGTTGAGGGTCTTGACCCGCCCGTCGAAACACTCGGGAAATTTCGTCACCTCATCGATCTCGATAACCGGCAGGCCCGCTTCCCTCAAGGTCCGATAGGTCCCGCCCGTCGAAACGATCTCCCAACCCAGTTCCACCAGTCCGCGGGCGAACTCCACAATTCCGCTTTTGTCACTGACACTCAACAATGCACGCATATCTTTCCTTCCGTTTACAGATAAAGTTCCCAGATTTCAAAGCGAATTATAGCCCAGAGGGATAAAGTTTAAGTGTGGGCCTTTATAATCAAAGGAAAAAGGTTTCTCTTATGATCTTCATTCCCGCCCGAATCGGCTCGACCCGCTTTCCCAGCAAAGTGCTGGCCGAGATCCAGGGGACCCCGATGGTGATCCGCACCGCCCAGGCGGTCGCGGCCCTCGATACGATCGTCATCGCCACCGACGCTCCCGAAGTCGCCGCCCTCGCCGAGGAGTACGGTTTTCGTGCCGTCCTTACCTCCGCCGATCACGCCTCGGGAACGGAGCGCATCTACGAAGCCGCCCGCATTCTGGATCTGCCCGACGACGAGATCGTCCTCAACGTCCAGGCCGACGAACCCTTCATCGAAAAGGAGGTGGTCGAAGCGGTCTACGCTCTGACGAAAGCCTCGGCCGATCTGCCCGACTTTCTGGCCGCCAGCGCCTACAAACGCATCAGCAACCCCGAAGCCGACGATCCCAATCTGGTCAAAGTGGTCACCGACGAGCGGGAAATGGCCCTCTACTTCTCTCGCGCCAAAGTCCCCTACCCCCGCGACCACCACTTCGACGACTACAAGGGGCATCTGGGGATTTACGGCTTTACGATGGCCACACTCAGCCGCTACAGCACCCTGAGCGAAACGCCGCTGGAGCAGATCGAAAAGTTGGAGCAGCTACGTATCCTGGCCCACGGCTACAAAATCGCGATGGTCGAGGTGGAAACGGAGAGTTTCGGCATCGATACCCCCGAGGATCTGCAAAAAGCAATCCGGAAACATCTTCTGTAAAAATTTGAAGCGATCTTTATCCCTTTATCTACTTTCCGATCGGGCATATTCTGCACGATCAATGTCCACCTTTAACTGCCCTACCGAGATCCCACATCGGCAAGAAAATCCCCAACGCCATCAAAAGTACCAAACCGGCAATAAAGAACATCATAATCGGTTCAATATAACTCGACATATTGT
>WFQO01000137.1 GCA_015486995.1 Nitratifractor sp.
GATGGGGCTGTATTGATGCAATACGGGGCAGAGATTATAGGGCACCTCGAATAATAGGTCATACTCACAATGGGTTTTGGAGATGTGAGATTTTGCTTGAGGCTTTCGAGGCGTAGCTAAAGCCACGGCGAAGGGAGCATCGAGTGAAAGATCGCGTCTCCAAAGCCCACCCTGCGGGCATCACCAGTTTTCGCCCATGCTGTGTTATCGCTTCTTGACGTAGTTACGACTATGCCTGCGAAGCGATGCCTTGCCTGGACAAAAACTGGAGATGTTGTGGGCACGACCTATTATTCGAGGTGCCCTATAGGATATTCCAGGAAACAGCCGGTTTCATTCGGCAGCTCTGGCCGTCGCTAATTCCGACGGAACCCCTTCGGGGCAAGCGCTCCTTTGTCGCTACCGAATGAAACCTCTTGCGGATGCAAGATAGAGGATTCTGTTTAAATTTGAAAAGTAAAGGGAAAATGTGAAAAAAGAAGTGCCGATAGTCGTTTTGGATTTTGGATCGCAGTATACGCAGTTGATCGCCCGCAAGCTGCGAGAGAGCGGAGTCTATACCGAAGTGGTGCCCTACCGGGAGGATCTCGAAGCGATCAAAGCCCGCAAACCCCGGGGAATCATCCTCTCGGGCGGGCCCGCATCGGTCTATGCCGAGGATGCCTACCATCCTCACGAGGGGATCTGGGATCTGGGACTGCCGATCCTCGGGATCTGCTACGGGATGCAGCTCATCGCTCAGCACTTCGGCGGAAAAGTGATTCCCGCCGATCATCACGAATACGGCAAGGCGAAGCTCCACATCGTCAAACCCGACTCCCCGATCTTCCGGGAAGTCCCCGACAACAGCATCGTCTGGATGAGCCACGGCGATCGGGTCGAGAAGCTGCCCGAAGGCTTCGAGACCGTCGCCGTCAGCGACAACTCCCCCCACGCCGCCATCGCCGACGAGCGTCGCAAGATCTACGCCTTCCAGTTTCACCCCGAAGTGCATCACAGCGAGCAGGGAACGCGGATGCTCAAAAATTTCGCCAAATACATCTGCGGTGTCGAGAGCACCTGGAACATGGGCTCTTTCGCCAAAGAGAAGATCGCCGAAATCCGCAAGCAGGTGGGGGACAAAAAGGTCCTCTGCGGGGTCAGTGGAGGCGTCGACAGCTCCGTGGTCGCCGCACTGCTGCACGAAGCGATCGGCGATCAGCTCATCGCGGTCTTCGTCGATACGGGCCTGCTGCGCAAGAACGAAGCGCAGCAGGTGCAGGATATGTTCAAAGGTCTCGGGATCGATCTGATCACGGTGGACGCTTCCGAGCGTTTCCTCTCCCGCCTCAAAGGGGTGACCGATCCGGAGCGCAAACGTAAAATCATCGGAGAGACTTTCATCGAAGTTTTCGATGAAGAGGCGAAAAAACATGCGGAAGAGGTTGGTTTCCTGGCGCAGGGGACGCTCTACACTGACGTCATCGAATCGGTTAGCGTCAAAGGCCCCTCCAAGACGATCAAGTCGCATCACAATGTGGGCGGTCTGCCCGACTGGATGACCTTCGAGCTGGTCGAACCGCTGCGGGAGATCTTCAAGGACGAAGTACGCAAGCTGGGGCTGGAGCTGGGCCTGCCCAAGCAGATGATCGGTCGGCACCCTTTCCCCGGGCCGGGTCTGGCGATCCGCGTGATGGGGGAAGTGAACGAAGAGGCGCTCCGTCTGCTGCGTGACAGCGATGAAATCATGCAGGAGGAGTTGCGAGCCAGCGGCTATTACGACAAAGTCTGGCAAGCCTTTACGGTCCTGCTCAACGTTCACAGCGTCGGGGTTATGGGGGACAACCGCACCTATGACAACACCGTCTGTGTCCGAATGGTCGAATCGGTCGACGGGATGACCGCCACCTTCGCCCACGTCCCCCACGACGTTCTTGAAAGCATCAGTCGCCGGATCATCAACGAAATCGACGGGATCAACCGGGTAGTCTACGATATTTCGTCCAAGCCCCCCGCAACGATCGAGTGGGAGTAAAACGTCTCCGACGTTTTCGTCATTGGTCATGGGGAAGAGCTTGAAACGATTTCGCCAATGACCAATAACCAATTACCCGGCCGGAGGCCGCTATGACCAACAAACCCAAATTCAACCTCTTCAAAAATGTCGGTTACGCTCTGAGTGGAATGCGTTATACCGTCACCCAGGAGAGTTCGTTCCGTACCCAGCTGTTCGTGATCGCCCTTTTGTCACTGGGACTCTTTTTCGCTCCGATCTCCCTTCTTTCCAAATGGATTCTTTTCGCTTCCACCTGGCTGGTCTTGATCGCCGAAGCGTTCAACAGCGCCATCGAGCGGGTCGTGGACCTGGTGACGCAGGAGTATCACCCTTTGGCCGGGCAGGCGAAGGACATCGGGGCCTTTGGAGTGTTGCTGTCTTTCTGCCTGGTGGTGATGATCTGGGGGATTGTTCTTTTTTGGGAATTTTTCCGTTAAAATCTTCGATCGTTTTTAGTTTGAGTGTTGAGAAAAACCTCCCTTCGACATTATGTGGAAGGGGCAATTACGAAGACGATACATAAAATAACAAAAAAATAGGAGGGAGTGGGAAATGAAAGAGAAGGAGCACCTTGTTGTCTGGCACAATCCCCGATGCAGCAAATCACGCAACGCAATCAAATATCTTGATGAAAAAAGAGAAACATACACTGTTCGTCGGTATTTAGAGGAAGTTCCGAGCAAAGAGGAGCTTCGCGACATTCTGAAAAAGCTTGGAATGTCCCCACGGGAGTTGATGCGTAGTAAAGAAAAACTCTATCGTGAGTTGGGTCTTAAAGAGGTCAAAGATGATGAGAAGCTTATCGAAGCGATGGCGGAGTATCCCCGTCTGATCGAACGTCCCATCGTCATTCATGGAGACAAAGCGGTTGTTGCACGTCCCGAAACGAAGATCGACGAAATCCTCCTGATTTCGAAAGGATAGCGTTTGAAGTTTCAACTTGACAGTTTCAATCGGATCGGAGAAGGTTTACGTGAGGAGATAGAAAGCAGCGGTAAGGTCGTGAAATTCTCTCGGAGTGAATCGCCGTTTGATTACGACGAAACCCTGAAACATTTTTTTATTTTTCTCAGTGGAAAGATTAAATTTTTTCAGATGAGCCTTGAAAGCGGTAAAGAACAGACTGTCTATTTGATGGGACGGGGGGATATGTACGATACCGTCGTTCTTCTCGACGGTAAACCTCATGAACTGATGAATGAAGTACTGGAGGCGGGCGAAGCGCTTCGTCTTCCGATCAGCAAAGTCAGAGAGTGGATGTATAAATATCCTATATTCGGAGAGATCATTCTCAAGTACGTCGCTGCCCAGGTTCGACATGTGGAGGAGTTGGCCACTGATTTGACTCTTCTGGATACGCGTGAACGGCTACTCAAACTCATCGTTAGGAACTTGGAGAGCGGAGAGAAGGGGCGCAATATGCTCGAGGGACTCTCCCATGCCGAAATCGCAAAGTTGATCGGTACGGTCCGGCATGTCGTCGATCGTCACATCAAACAGCTTAAAGAGGAGGGAATCCTCGAAGCGGGCCGACGGAAAATCGCTCTCAAAAGTATGGAAAAACTTCAGGAACAATTGGATCAGATACTTTGATATAACAGCTTCGAAAAATCTTTGTATTTTCATTAGATTCAATCAAGAATGGAAAGGGTTCTCTCTGAAAGGAGATGCCCTATTACTGATTATCCTTTTTGACTCAATCGCCAGAGGCTCTCCAGAACCAACCCGGCGGCGGCGGCCAGGATGATGCAGGCGCCGGAGGTGAGATCGTAGCGGTAGCTGAGCCAGAGTCCTGCGAGAGTGAAAAACGCCGCGAAAAGGGCCGAAAGCATCATCATCCCATAGAGGGTGCTGCTGCGGTGGGAGGCGATATGGGTCGGGATGGTCATCAGAGCAAGCACGAGGATAAGCCCCACGACCTTGATGGCGACGACCACAGTCAGGGCTGAGAGGATCAGCAGCAGGGTGTAAAAGCGCCCGGTGGGGATTCCCCGCAGGGCGGCGTAGTCGCTGTCATAACTGATGGCCAGAAGCTCCCGGTACCAGTGGTGAACGGTAAACAGCACCACAGCCAGCAACGCTCCCATAAACCAGAGATCGCTGTGCTGTACCGCCAGGATCGAACCGAAGAGATAGCTCATAAGATCGGTATTGTAGCCCGGTGTCAGATCGACAAAGATCACTCCGATGGCCATGCCCACGGCCCAGATCAGGCCGATATAGGTATCACTCAGGTGGCGTTTTTTGAAAGTGAGCCAGGCCAGCAGCAACGCGACTGCTACGGTGAAGAGCGAAGCACCCAGAAAGATGGGGAGTCCGAAGTAGATCGCCATCCCGATGCCGCCGTAGGAGCTGTGGGCCACTCCGCCGGTGAGAAAGACCAGACGGTTGACCACGATCAGCGAACCGATGATCCCGGCGACCAGACTTACCAGAATCCCGGCGATGAGAGCATTTTGCATGAAAGTATAGTGCAGAATCTCCATCAGTGCTTCTCTTTCTTGCCGGCGTGATGTTCACAGTCACAGGTTTTCTCCGCCAGCATTTGCATCAGTTCGATCTCGCAGAAATGCTCTCCTTCGGGCTGCTGCAGATGGATCGGGGAGCGGCGCAGGTCGTGGGTGTAGCTGCTGCGGTTGATATAGACCGCTTTATCGGCATATTCGGTGATGACCGAAAGATCGTGGCTGACCACCAGGACCGTCAGATCCCGGCTCAGCTCCTTGAGCAGGGCGTAGATCTGCTTCTGGCCCTCGATGTCGATGCTGGAGGTGGGTTCGTCCAGGATCAGGAGCTTGGGATGAGCGCAGAGAGCCCGGGCGATCATCACCCGCTGCCGTTGACCGCCGGAGAGTTCACCGATGCGCCGGTCCAGATAGGCCTCCATCCCCACCTTCTGCAGGGTGGTGTAGGCGCAGCGTTTCTCGACGCTGTTGTAACGCACGGGAAAGAGACGCTCCCACCAGTTGGCGGCTTCCCGGTGCTGTTTGGGGTTGCCCATCATCACCACATCGAGGACGCGGATGGGAAAATCGAGATTGACATTGGTGTTCTGGGGAACGTATCCGATTGCTTCGCGCGCCTGTCGGGGAGATTTCCCCAGGACCGTGATCGAGCCTTCGTCGGGGAGAAGCTCACCCATGATGAGCTTAAGCAGCGTCGATTTGCCGCCGCCGTTGGGGCCGATGACCGCGACGAACTCGTGCGCGTCGACTTCGAGATTCACTCCCTGCAGGACCGGTTCCCGATCGTAGGCAAAGCGGAGGTTTTCGACACGCAGGACATTCACGGGCGTTGCTCTCCTGCCAGAGCACGGCTGAGACGGAGCAGGGTGTCGTTCCAGTTCTCTGCCAGGGGA
>WFQO01000138.1 GCA_015486995.1 Nitratifractor sp.
CCGACACGGCCGGTCATGGGCTCGACGTCGGTATTGACGGGCAGAGTCTTCTTGCCGGGTCTCCAGCCTGCGGGGCAGACTTCGCCGGTTTTGTAGGCATGCTGATGCGCCTGGATCTGACGGATGAACTCGTTGACGTTCCGGCCGACCGGGGGAGCCTGGACTTCCTGGGCGACGATGACGCCGTCGGGGTTGATCAGGAAGCGGCCGCGCAGTGCGATACCCGCATCTTCGATCAGGACGCCGAATTTACGGCTCATCTCGTGAGTGGGGTCGGCCGCGATGGTCATCTTGAGGCCCTCGAGCAGAGGCTCGGTCTCGGCGAAGCGCTTATGGCTGAATTTGGTGTCGGTGGAAACCGCCAGGACTTCACAGCCCAGCTCTCCTTTGATGGTATCCAGATGGGCATTCATCGCCGCGATCTCCGTGGGACAGACGAAGGTAAAATCCGCGGGGTAGAAGCAGACGACGGTCCACTTCCCTTTGTAATCCTCACTGCTTACCTCGGTGTAGTGTCCGGTTTCGGCATTGTAGGCCTCGGCCTTGAATTCGGGCATATTCTTCAGAACCAGGACACCTGCCTGAGTCGCACTGTTGATGTTTTCATTCATACTGTTTTCCTCCTGTGTTTGGGTTTCGTTGGCTTCGTTTGAAGCTGTAGGTTTATCGCATGCCATATTCGGCTCCTTCAATTAGGATGGCGAAAGTTTAACACAAAGGATAATTATTGTCAAATACTTTTAACTATCCTTACAACTTTTTCTCGCACCCTCATTATGACAAAGTCTGGGAAACAAATTGTAAATAGACGACTCAACTTTTCTCCAATCCTTTGAGGTATTTACTCTGTGCGGTAATATATCGCTTTGAATTTTGCCGAAAAGAAGGAAAAACGATGGCTACAGACCTCTCCCCCGATACAATCGCCGCACTTCACCGCAAAGCGAGAGGCCAAAATAACGACCTCTATACCTTTCTGAAGAGAGAGCTTCCCGATCTTGGCGTCGAGGAGAGACTCCAGACCCTCGCAGCGGTTTTGAATGACTATCTCGAAGAGTATCGCTGGGAGAACGACGACGAACTCAAAGATGAAGGCTACATCGTCAAACGCTTCTACCCTCTTCCGGAATCCGACGATGCCTAGAGAAAACCCCGATCTCCAAGCCGCCCTGCGACGCTATCGGCTGCTAATGCTCGAGGGGGAGTATTTCGAAGCGCACGAAGTCCTCGAAGAGGCGTGGCACCCCCTGCGCCGGGCCGACGATCCCCGCCGCCATCTCGCCAAAGGGCTCATCAACGCCGCCATCGCCTTCGAACATCTTCGACGCGATCTGCCAAAATCCCGTCGGGTCGCCCTCAAAGCGATGCAGGCTTACGATCGGAGGAAAGCTCCACTTCCTTCATACACGGAGTGCCACAAAGAGTTTCAAATCTGCTGCGAAACCGTGGAAGAGTTGCGGGGAGAGTGGGGGCTTTAGAGATCAGTTGCAAGTCGCAGGCACGGAGCTTCGCTCCTCACGTCGCAAGAAAGAAGCGTAGATTGTTCCGACTTCCCGTTTTGTCCCAAAGAATAAAACGACGCTGAACTTCTATTATAAAACCTATTCGGAGACTTCAGCCCCGCCTACATTCCTATCTTCCATCTTCAATCTTCAATCCTCAATCCTGAAAGCGGAAGCCTTCGGCTTGCAGTGCCTCTTTCAATCGTTCGACGATGTCTCCCTGAAACTCTAGGGTATTCTCTTTGAGCGTTCCGCCCGTTCCCAAGCGCTTTTTAAGCCGTTTGAGCAGTGCACGGATCTCCTGCGCAGGCAGAGCGAAGGGCCCGGCGATCGTCACCCATTTCCCCCGGCGCTTCTCCCGGCGAAACCAAAGACGATGTTTTTCGGGAACCCGAGTCTCACCGGAAGACTCTTTTTTCTTCGGCTTCTTATTGTCCGCGCTCCACGCGTCTTCGAATTTCGCTCCCATTTCGAAGAGTTTTTCTTTCATCTCAACTCCTATCGAAGAGAATCCCCAGAATCACTTCCAGGAAAAGCAATATCACCATCGTCCAGTAAAGCGTTTTCCAGCTCGGCCAGCGCATCACTACTCCACCTCATAGATCACTTCCCGCTTCTTCCCCTTCTCCTGAATCTCCAGCAACTGCATCCCCTGCAAAGGAAGCGCAAGGACCTCATCGAGATTCTTCGCTTTCGCCCGTGCGATCTCCCGGACCATTCGTCCCCGCCACATTTTGGCCCAGTGGCTGACCACTTTGCCGTTTTTGAGAAATTTCATCGTCGTAAATGTCCGGGAGGGTTTGTAGAAACGATCGTAAAATCCCGCGCGCAGATCGAGGATCTCCTCGTCCGCCAGCCAGGCATCCAACAGGGGGGAAGCTGCTTCCCGATAACGCTTCTCCGGAGCCACTCCCGCGATGGCGGCTCCCTGCTTCACCCGATAGTCCGGGATCCGATCCTCAGCCCTCAGCGGACCGAAGAGGTTGGAGAAGATCATGAGATTTTCATCCACGAAGCTTTGGGCCTCCGACGGCAGCGAAGGATAATCCAGCGCCTCGAACGCCACGCCGTCGTAGCGAAGTACCGCCTTCATCACCGGAGCTTTGCGGGGATAGAGCCGGGCGTATCGGGCGATCTGATCGGGCTTTTTCAGACCGAAAAGTTCCTGAAGCTCCTGCGAATCTCCCCGCTCGAGAATCTCTTCGTAGAGATCCAAAAGCTCCTCACGCAACGGACAGAGCTCATCAAAAAGCAAGGAACAGGGATCGAATCGCCCTTTTCCGCCGCTACGTTTCCCCTCGCTGGGGGCCAAAAGAATCTTCACGACGGCCTCAGGAGAGGATCCACTTTCTGGCCGCTTCGATGTCGGTGAAAAAACGCATCTCCCCCCGGGCAAAATGCCGGAAAAGCTCTACCGAGATCTCTTCCCACTTTTTCTCTCCCACGACGGCGATCTTTTTGAACTTGTCTTTGATCTCGAGACCGAAACGCATATCGTCCAGCGCCGCCTCGAAACTCCAACCTTCGAAATCCCGCATATCGACAAGAAGATCGAGTTCCTTCTCTCCCGCGGCTTCGATGGCCCGTTCGATGACGGGGATCATCACCTGATAATCCCGATGATGCAACTTACCCTGCATCTTCATCTCCAGATATTCACGTTCACCCTCGGCACGAACCACAATACTCACTCCCCGGGTATCGATCTCTATGGACATGGCACACTCCTTAGCTTTGAAATGGTTTTACAAGAAAATTATAACCCACTCTCCGATTTACCCCGGATTAAGGCTTTGTGAAGTAGTATCGATATAATTCTGATAAATTTTATCCGCATTAAGGAGAACGCTTATGCAGGTCTATTTGGACAACAACCGCCTCACGCAGGTCGACCCCCAGGTCCTAAGCGCCATGGAGCCCTTTTTGAAAGAGCCCTACGGAGACCTTCACGCGCTCCACGCCCGGGGAGCCTCCAGCCGCAAAGAGTTTCTCAAAGCGCTGGAGAAACTTTATGCCGGCCTCCACGCTCCCGAAGAGAGCGACATCTTTTTCAGCTCCGGGACGGCCGAAAACCACAGCAGCCTTCTGATGGGGATCTACAGCGGCCTGATCCTCACCGGACGCAAAAACAACCTCATCATCAGCGAACGCAGCGATGCGGCGATGATGGAGGGGGCCCGTTTTCTGGAGAGCCAGGGGTGCAAAGTCCACAAACTCCCCGTCAACAAAGAGGGAATCGTCGATCCCGAAAGCCTCTACGACTACCTCACTCCCCGCACGGCTCTGGTCTCGGTCCCGATGGTCGATCCGGAGAGCGGAGCGATCAACCCGGTCGAAGAGATCGCCGAAATCTGTCGGCGCTACGAGGTCCCTTTTCATACCGACGCCACCCACGCCCTCGGCAAAATCCCCCTGGATGTGCAGGCTTTCGATCCCGATCTTCTGAGCTTCGGAGGAGAAGCGATCCACGCCCCCGCAGGTATCGGCGCCGTCTATCTCAAAGACTCTTTCGAATGGATGCCCACCGTTTTCGGTGCCCGCAACCCCTGGGAACGCTACCGTGGCGGCCCCCTCAACCTCGCCGGAGCCGTCGGCCTGGGCAAAGCGCTCGAACTCGCCAGCGACGCCCTGGAGTTCGAGATGGAAGACACCCGCGATCTGCGTGACCGCCTCGAAGAGGAGCTCCGCACTCTCCCCGGCGTCATCCCGCTGGTCGCCTGGGCCCTGCGGGTGCCCAACACTGTCCTCTTCGCCGTCGAAGGGCTCGAGAGCGAACTGATGCTCTACGAACTCGACCGCGGCGGTGTCGAAGCGTATGCCTGTACCGTGCAACCTTTCGGCAACTGGCAACGACGCCCTGTCACCGAGGCTCTGGGACTCGATCCCCGGCTCAAACACAGCACCGTCGGTTTCGCTCTCAGTCGTTTCACCACCGAGGAGGAGATCGACCACACCGTCAAAACGTTCAAAGAGATGCTGGAGTATCTTCGCAGTTTCTCCACTTTCGAGGAGGTTCCCCATGAGCAAAAGTGAAACCCTGCGCAATCCCTTTTGGGAAGAATTTCGTTTCAAGGTCCAGATGCTGATCGAGCGTCCCAAGAACAAAGGCGTCTTAAGCGAAGAGGAGGCCCGACAGCTCGAGGCTGATCTGGCGATCCATGACTACGGTCGCCCCGAGGAAGGGATGCAGCTACG
>WFQO01000139.1 GCA_015486995.1 Nitratifractor sp.
CCCCGCACCGAACAAAACGCACCCCTTGCAGCCCGGATCGCAGGGGTGAGAGAGCAGCCGACACCAGTCGGCGATTCCTTCGTGCGTGGTCTGATGCTGACATCCCCATCCGCTGGCCATTATCACACTCCTTTTAGTTTAGTCGATAGTCTCTAGTCGATAGTTTGAGAGACAGGGCTTTGGCCCTGCAGGACGGGAATGAGACGATCGTGGGATAGCAATCCCACGCTACAAAATTCGGTTCCTCATTCCTCATTCCTAATTCCTCGTTCAATCAGTATCGTATCTCGAAGCCGTCATAGATCAGATCGTCATTGTCCAGCGCTTCCATCTCCACCGACTCCACTTCGCTCATCGGCGACCCTTCGTAAAGGATCTTTTCGATCTGGGGAAGCTCCTCCTCCGTCGCCCGCACGACCACTTCGACCGTCCCGTCGGGCAGATTGCGCACATAGCCCTGCACCCCGAGCCGACGCAGGTTTTGCGCCACGAACTTCCGGTAGAAGACCCCCTGCACTCTACCGTGGACGATAAAACGATAGCTTTCCATTCTTCACCCGCCTCCTTCTCTTTTAGAGTTTGTGTTTTTCTCATTGGATTATACCCGCCGTTATCGACATAAAGAGGAAAAAGAAATTTTGACAGACCCGGAGGAGAGCCTCCTCATGGAGCATAGCGTTGCAGAGTTTCCATACTTTTAGCCTTTTGCACATACATACGAACACATCCAGCGCCTCATCCATTAAAACCAAAATATGCATTAGCCAACACGCCATCCGCATCGATCATCATCCGCGGCATGGGGGATACATCCAAAGCCTCGACGCATCTAACGAACTTTCTACTGCATAATTTTGGTTAAATAAAAGGCAAGAAAATTAAGGGAATAGAATCACCATCAAATGAAACCTCTCTTTGAAGTTATTCAAAAGACTTAAGAGAAGGAGAGGATTCACCTAAACTTAGCGGGATGCGGATTCCGCTGCGGCGAAGGCTTCGTAATCCCCTTCGAAATCAGTGAGTGTCCCGTCCTCTTCGATCCGTAGGATTCGATTGGCGAATGCGTCGATGAGTTCCCGGTCATGTGTGGCACAGATCACACCTCCTCGGTAATTGTGCAGCGCCTCACCCAAAGCGACGATCGCCTCGAGATCCAAATGGTTATCGGGTTCGTCCATCACCAGGAAGTTCGCACTGTCCATCATCATTTTGGACATCATCACCCGGTGCTTCTCTCCCCCGGAGCAGGCATCCACCTCTTTCTCCTGCTCCTCGCCGCTGAAAAGCATACGTCCCAGACATTTACGGATCTCGTCGATGTGCCACTTCTGATTGTGGTTCTGGATCCACTGGTAGAGTTTCTCCTGTCCCTTGACGACCTCTGTTGTATTCTGGGGAAAATAGGTCGGAGTGACCGTCTGCCCCCACTTGACTGTACCGGCGTCGGGCTCGAGCCGACCCATCAGAATCTCAAGAAGCGTAGTTTTTCCCACGCCGTTGGCACCGATGAGTGCGATCTTGTCACCTTTGTTTACTTTGAAGCTCAGCCCCTCGAAGACTTTATGCTCCCCATAGCTCTTGGCCAGATCCCGGACCTCCAACACTTCGTTACCGATTTCCCGACTCGCCTTGAAAACGATGGAGGGATCCCGGCGACTGGAGATACGTACCTCTTCGATCTGCAGTTTTTCCAACTGTTTCTGCCGACTGGTTGCTTGCCGGGCCTTGGAGGCGTTGGCGCTGAATCGGGCGATGAATTTCTCCAACTCCTCTTTCTCTTTGAGCTTTTTGTTGCGTTCCATCTCCCGCTGCTTAGCCACCAGATTCGCGGCGATGTACCAGTCGTCATAGGTACCGGTAAACTCCCGAATCGTCTGAAAATCGAGATCGAGGATGTGGGTGACGACGGCATTGAGAAAGTGTCGATCGTGAGAGATCACGACCAAAACCCCTTCGTAACGTCGCAACTCCTCTTCGAGCCAGGCGATGGTCTCCATGTCCAGGTTGTTGGTCGGTTCATCGAGCAGGAGAATTTCCGGCTGGAGGAAGAGTACCTGCGCCAAAAGAATTTTAAATTTATCTCCGCCGGTCAGAGAACTCATGAGATTCTGATGGGTTTCGACCGGAAAGCCCAGTGAGGTAAGTAATTTTTCGATCCTGACGTCGGCTTCATAGGTCGGATCTTCTTCGACGCAGATCATCTCCAATTCGCCTAAACGTTCGTTGACCTTCTCGTCATCGAAATTTCCCTCCATATAAAGATGTTCCTTCTCCTTAACGGCTTCGTAGAGGCGAGGATTTCCATAGAGGACCGCATCGTGGAGCGTAAAATCCTCGAAGGCATACTGATTCTGCCCCAGCACTCCCACTTTCGCACCGGGTTGTACCTGGACCTCCCCTTCACTGGGCTCGATCTGGCCTGCCAATATCTTCATAAAAGTCGACTTTCCCGCGCCGTTGGCTCCGATAAGACCGTAGCGTTTCCCTGAGTCCAGTGTAAGATTTATTTTGTCGAAAAGCACACGCTTTCCGTAGCGCTGCGTCAAATTGACGGTACTTATCATGCTACTGTTTCCTTTGTTATGGATTCACTCTTCATACTTCAAGATATTTTTCGACTTCCCGCATTAAGTCTCGCAACTCTTTCTTATATTCATCGATAAAGTTCGGAAGCATCGTATAAACCTTTTGTTCGGCAACCTTATGCAAACGGGTGACGGTATTATAGAACGGTTTGGCACCGATAGTCGCACTGATTCCTTCCAAATCGACAGCCAACGCCTTGATTGCCTCGTAATCTTTCGCATCGATCCACTCTTTGAGTTGACGATCCGAATGACTGTATTGATCGAAAAACTCTTTCAAAATCCCTGCATACAGTTCTTCATCACCATTGCTGTAGCGAACCCCTTTTTCCCAATCGAGCACTTTTTTATCGACTTGCGCATGCAATCCCCCGACCGGAGACTTTCGATTCGTATAATCCGGTTGCGCGTTTTGCCAGTCGAAAAAAAGTTTGAAAACCCGGTAGAGCTTTCCCAAGTCGATCGGTTTCTCCAGGTAGGCGTTCATTCCGCTTTCAAGAATCTGCCGAACCTCTTCATCGTTGGTCGATGCGCTCAACGCGACAATGGGCATCCGGTCGTAGATGGGATGCTCTCGGATTTCCCGTGCCGCCTCCAGACCGTCCAGGATCGGCATGTTGATGTCCATGAGAATGAGATCAATCCGCCCCTTTCCTTCGTGGAAGAGTCTGTTGAGAGTCTCCCGTCCGTTTTCGGCGGTTTCGAGTTCGAGGCCGAGACCGTCGAGGAGTGTTAAAATGAGTTTTCTGTTGATCGCATTGTCTTCAGCGACCAAGATGCGCTTACCCTTGAACTCTTCGAAATGCCTTCGTTGGATTCCCGGCATTTTTTTGACCGGTTGGTCGAGGACCGGCAAAGTTTTCGATACCGTGGCTCTTTTCTCACTCTCCGTCGGCTTGGACTTTTGCTTGACAGAATCTTTCTTAAGAGTCTTGGTTCCAGTGGAACGCTGCGTGCTCTTCTTTGTCGTCCGCGAAACCGGAGGCGAGCTTTCTTCCTCTCTCTTCGGTCGGTTTTTCTCCCGCTGCATCCGCAGAAGGAGAAAGAGCATAGCCAGAATGAGCACTCCCCCTAAAATCATAAGGATCATCGGTAGATTGTCTGCCATTGTTTCCGCCATCTCATCTCTCCTTACAGTGAATTCCGTATTTCAAATTCCGTGCATCGTCGCACAGGGCCCTGTACCAAGTGAAATTAAGACAAATATTCCCTTTTCTCAAAAGATCAAACTGCCATATACCCCAAAATTTCGGTTTCAAGAGATACCCCACTCCTTTCTCAAATTATAGCTATAATTTTTAAAAAGGAATTGGATCAAGGTGGGAGAAAACATGAAAAAAACGGTATGGATCCTCAAAGAAATTCTCCTGTTTCTTGTCGCCGTTTTCCTCGTGAGCACTCTGCTCGACTACCTACGTGCTCCCAAACCTCAGGATACACGACTCCCTACACTTGAAGGACATACGATTCAAGGGGAATCTTTGAAAAACATTCTCGGCACCGGAGCTCCGGTTATAATCCATTTCTGGGGGACCTGGTGCCCCGTCTGTCGACAAGAGATCGACAACATCGATCGGGTTGCCCGCCGCTATCCGGTCCTGACGATCGCCGTTCAGAGCGGATCCGATGCCGAGATCCGGCAATGGATGAAGGAAAGAGGAGTGGAATTTCCCGTTCTATCGGATCCGTCCGGCCGTCTGGCCAAACGTTTCGATGTCAACGTCTATCCCACTTCGTTCATCTACGACTCCCGCGGCGCACTCAGATTCACCGTTACGGGATACACTACCACGCTCGGCCTGCTCGCCCGTCTCAAACTGGCCGAATAAAACGGCCAATCCCGAACAAGGAGACAAATATGACCTACGATCTACCTCCTGTCAGCTCCGCCGTTACCCCGGAGCTTCTCGATACCCTCCCCTCCCCCTGCTGGCTCCTCGAAGAGGCTCTACTGGAAAGAAACCTCGAAATGCTGCGGCGGATCAAAGAGGCAACCGGTGTCAAAATCCTTCTGGCACTCAAAGGGTACGCCCTGTGGCACAGTTTCGGCCTCGTCCGGGAAGTCCTCGACGGCTGTTGTGCCAGCGGCTTATGGGAAGCGAGGCTCTCCCACGAAGAGTTCGGCAAAGAGACCCACACCTACGCTCCGGCCTTCAAAGAAGAAGAGATCGATACGATCGCCCGCATCTCCCGTCACCTCGTCTTCAATTCTCCCACCCAGGCGCTCCGTTTCGGCGTCCCGGCACGGCGAGCCAATCCCCGCATCTCTCTCGGACTGCGAGTCAATCCCGAATACTCCGAAGCTCCGGTCGAACTCTACAATCCCTGCGGTCTACACTCCCGTCTGGGGACGCTCGCTTCCGCGATCGACGAGAAAAGGATGGAGGGGATCGACGGCTTCCATTTTCACGCACTCTGCGAACAGGACGCCTCGGCTCTGGAGGGAGTCCTTCAGGCTTTCGAAGAAAAATTCGGCCAGTGGCTCCCTCGATTGCGCTGGGTCAATTTCGGAGGAGGACACCACATCACCCGTGACGATTACGATCGAAAGAAACTGGTGGAGATCCTTAAAGATTTTCGCACCCGCCATCCCCATCTGGAGTGTTATCTCGAACCGGGAGAAGCAATCGGCTGGCAAACCGGCCCTCTGATAGCTACGGTACTCGATATCGTGAATAACGGCATGGAGATCGCCATCCTGGACACCTCCGCCGAGGCCCATATGCCCGACACCGTCATCATGCCTTACAAGGCTGAAGTGAGGGGAGCCGCCGAACCGGGAGTAAAGCCCTACACCTACCGCCTGGCGGGCAATACCTGCCTGGCCGGAGATATCATGGGAGATTACAGTTTCGACCGCCCGTTGCATATCGGAGAGAAAATTCTCTTCGAAGACCAAATGCACTACACCGTCGTCAAAGCGACCACCTTCAACGGTATTCCTCTTCCGGCGCTAGCCAGACTGCACCGAGACGGAAGCGTCACCGTCGACCGACGTTTCGGCTACGAAGATTTCAAAAGCCGTCTCGGCTAGGAGTCATGCGCCGTGGAAGAATCTCTCAGCGCAACATAATGCAACTGGCAAAGCGGCCGCTGCACCCTCTCTGCCCCCGGTAGGAGAAAAAATCCTTCTCTTCGCAGGCGGTACAGAGTGGACTCGTCTCTATCCTGTTTTTCTCAAGACCCGCCTCGAGCAACTGCAACCTACAGATCTCTTTGAGGTCCAGGTGAAGCGATCCGTTTCGATACAGAAGTGCCTGGGGATAATCGCGAAACGTCTCGGCCATCTCCTCCCCGACTTCATAACAGCAAGCACCGATGGCGGGACCGATGCCGGCGATGATCTCCTGCGGATCGACATCAAAACGGCGAGACATCGTCTCCACCGTTTTAGGCAAAATATCCTGCGCACAGCCCCGCCACCCGGCGTGTACGGCAGCGATCACCCGGGAGTGCGATGCATAAAGCAGGATCGGTACACAATCCGCGGTCAATATCGTCAAGACCATTCCCGGACATCGCGTCACCAGCGCATCGGCTTGTAGGCTGCGATCCAGAGAGTGCCAGCCCCGTTCTTCGCACGTGTCGACAACATGCACCTCACTCCCGTGCACCTGCATTGTACTGACGAAACGGCTCTCTTCACCGAAAATACGTCGAAGCTCTTCACGATTATGCAGGACCCGCTCTTCCGGCTCTCCCGTATGCAAAGCGAGAGAAAAGCCGAGAGGAGCCTCGGACTCCCGACCGCTGATTACATGCAATATCCCCGGCTCCTTCGAGAGATTTTCGAAGTGAAACTTTTTCATTATTTACTATCTTTATCGCCCGTTCGTCCGACTCTGCGCACCCATTTCCAGAAGAGTCGATCGGGGTGGATTCTTTTATCGAGCGCTGCGCCCTTGGTGATATGCTCCGCCAGCATCCTGGCCATCAGGGGAGCGAAGACGAAACCCCGGCCGCCCAGGCCGTTGAGGAGGAAGAGCCCCTCGTGATGGATCAACGGCACCTTGGCTCCGCGAACGATCGCCGGAGACTCCTCCAACATCCGCGGGACATCGATCACCGGGCCGACGACCGGAAAGTGATCCCGACTGGTCGAGCGCATCCCGCAAAAAGTTTCAAGGAGGCGAAAGTCCGACGTGTCGGTGATCTCGGCCGCTTTGGCCTCCAACGCTTTCAGGGGGCGCCCGTCACAGGCAAGACAGGGGTGAGGATGTTTGACATGCGTCGCCCCCAACTTCACCCTCCTCTCCCGGCTGGAGGAGAGAGAGAAATCTTTGTGCAGGCTGATCGGGAACTGCCGGGAGGTGGAGTAATCCCCCCGGCTTCCCCAAAGCCCCCGAATCCCAAGATAGCGCAAATCAAGCAGATCACTCTCGTAGCCCGTCGCCAAGACGAGATGCTCCGCTTCGATTCGGTCATCGGCTCCGTGAAGAATCCAGTGGCCTCCTTCGCGTTCCAGACGCTCGACATTCATCTGCCTGCGCGGCAATTCCGCCGCCAGTACGCGACAGATCTCCCGCGCATCACCGTCTCCCGCCTCCGGAAAGAAAAAACCTCCGGGGACATTGTGAAGCCCTGCCGCCTGCGCTTTTTTTGCATCCCACCGCTCATAGGGACGGTAATTATAGGCTTCGTAGCTTTCGAATTTCTCTTCGTCATCGGGATTTTTGGGGATGCGCAGTACTCCATCGGCGTGAAAGGCGTGGGGAGTCACTTCCCGATAGAAATCCTTGGCGAAAGCGAAGGCCTCGTTGGTGAGCTCCTGCAGAGGTCCACCCTTGCCGATCTTAGGCGAGACGAAAGCCCCCGCCGCTCCGCTCCCGCCGCTGGCAGGAACTTCGCTGCGGTCCACGAGCAGCACCTCTTCCCCCGCCGCTTTGAGGAAATGCGCCGCCGTCACCCCGGCGATTCCGGCCCCCAGAACGGCAATCACAGGGAAAGTTCCTTTCCAATGAGGAACCGAAGAGGGAGTTTCGCTTTGTTGGAAGTGGGTAGTGGGTAGCGGGTAGTGGGTAGACTTATACTAGGGAGTGAGGAGTGAGGAGTGAGCCGTTTTGGTTTGCGTCGTTTCGCACCAATCTCAATCCTCAATAACCAATAACCAATAACGTCGCCAAAGGCGACACGACCACCGACTAACCCTTCACTCCTCACTCCTCACTCCTCACTCGCGCTACAGAATGTAGCGCGTCAAGTCCTCTTTTTCCACCAGCTTTTCGAGTTTGCTGTCGATGAGGGCTTCGTCGATGAGGATCGTCTCGCCGCTGTGGAGGTCGGCGTCGTAGCTGATCTCTTCGAGGATCCGCTCCATGACCGTGTGCAGGCGCCGGGCGCCGATGTCTTCGGTCTTTTCGTTGGCCAGGGCGGAGTAGCGGGCGATGGCCCGCAGAGCCTCGTCGGCGAACTCCAGTGTGACTCCCTCGACGGCCAGGAGGGCCTGATACTGTTTGATCAGGGAGTTGGCTGGCTCGGTGAGAATGCGGTAGAGGGCTTCTTCATCGAGGCTGCTCAGCTCCACCCGCAACGGGAAACGCCCCTGGAGTTCGGGAATCAAATCGCTGGGCTTACTCAGGTGGAACGCCCCCGCCGCGATGAAAAGGATATGGTCGGTATTGACGGGGCCGATCTTGGTACTGACGGTCGACCCCTCCACGATGGGAAGCAGATCACGCTGAACCCCCTCCTTGCTGGGGTCCTGGCGCCCGGTGACGTTGGAGGGGACGGCGATCTTGTCGATCTCGTCGAGGAAGACGATGCCGCCTTGCTCCACCTTTTCCAGAGCCTTCTCCTTGAGCTTCTCTTCGTCGAGCAGTTCGTTGCTCGCTTCGGCGGCCAAGATTTTACGGGCCTCTTTGATGGAAACCTCTTTCTTTTTGCCCTTTTTTCCCAGTCCGCCAAGGACTTTGGCGATCGACTCCTGGACGTTGGCCATCTCGGGCGGGACGTTCCCGCCGGAAAGATCGAGACTCGGCGGCGGCATCTCCACTTCGATCTTCAGGTGATCCAGCTCTCCGGCTTCCAGCTTCTTCTGCATCCGGGCGAAGCTCGCTTCGTAGTCGGCCTTTTTCTGCTCACTGGCCCCATCGGGCAACGGCGGCAGAAGCTTTTCGATGATTTTGTTCTCGACGTAGGCTTCGATCTTCTCTTTGTTGCGCTCGTTCTCCTCCTCGCGCACCAGCTGCATCGCCGTCATCGCCAGATCGCGGACGATCGACTCCACATCCCGGCCCACGAAGCCCACTTCGGTGAACTTGCTCGCTTCGACTTTGATGAAGGGCAGTTTCATCATCCGGGCCAGGCGGCGGGAGATTTCGGTCTTTCCGACTCCGGTGCTTCCGATCATCAGGATATTTTTGGGGGTTACTTCCCGCTGCATCTCTTCGTCGAGCCGCATCCGGCGCCAGCGGTTGCGAAGGGCGACGGCAATGGTCTTCTTGGCGTCGTTCTGGCCGATGACGTATCGATCCAGATAGTCGACGATTTCCCGGGGGGTCATATTGCGTTCACTCACGGTTCGAGCTCCAGAAGTTTGATGTTGGTGTTGGTGTAGATACAGAGTTCACCGGCGATCTGTAGGCTCTCTTTGACGAGAGTCGCCGCATCCAGCGAAGCGTGCCGGGCCAGGGCCCTTGCCGCCGAGAGGGCGAAGTTGCCTCCGCTCCCGATGGCGGCGATGCGCCCGTCTTCGGGCTCGACGACGTCACCGGTGCCTGAGAGGATGAAGATATGCTCCTTGTTGAGCACCAACATCATCGCCTCGAGTTGGCGCAGATGTTTGTCCTGCCGCCACTGCTTGGAGAATTCGATCACCGATTTGAGCAGATCGCCCTTCTTTTCGTTCAAAATCCCCTCGAACATATCGAAAAGGGTAAAGGCATCAGCGGTGCTCCCGGCGAAGCCCGCTAGGATCTTCCCCTCGTAGAGAGTGCGGATCTTCGTCGCGTTGCCCTTGAGGACGGTGTTGCCGAACGTCACCTGCCCGTCTCCACCGATGACGGCGTGATTCTCCCCGCGGTACGCCAGGATGGTGGTCGCTTCGAACATCCTCTTATCCCTCGACGGCGACGACGTTTACCTTGGCCGCGGCGTGGATACCGTGGCCCAGTTTGATGTCGACGGTATGCAAGCCTTCGGATTTGAGCGGCTTTTTGAGTTCGATCTTGTGCTTATCCACTTCGAAACCCAGCTGCTCTTTGATCGCTTTGGAGATATCGTTGTTGGTCACCGAGCCCCGGATCCCGATGGGAGCGGCCGGCTTTTCAATACGGATCTCGGCCGCTTCGATCTTCTCTTTTTCCGCTTTCAGGCGCTCGATCTCCGCCGCTTCCTCCAGTGCCCGGCGCTCCTGCTCGGCTTTCCACTCTTCCACGACCTGGGGCGTGGCGACTTTGGCCAACCCTTTGGCGACGAGGAAATTACGCCCGTATCCGTCTTTGACCTCTTTGATCTCTCCCGCTTTACCGACGTTTTTGACGTCTTTGATCAGCAATACTTTCATTTCGACTCCTTCTTACACCGCTCTCGGTGCTTAATTTGCCGACAATTCTATCCAATTAGAGTCAATACTTCATACTCACCACTCTGCAACGTCCCTGCATTCGTATCGGATCAGACGTATCGACTGACCCACTGAACGATCTGATCCGCAGTGAGAGCTCCACTGACCCGATCGACTTCCCGTCCGTTTTTGAAAAGGATCATGGTGGGAATCGATCGTATCCCGTACTGCGCTCCCACTTGAGGATTCTCTTCCGTATTGACTTTCAAAAACTGGGCTTTCAATGGCATTTGTGCGGCAGCCTGAGCAAAATTTGGAGCCATCATACGACATGGGCCACACCATGGTGCCCAGAAATCAACGACCACGGGCAAATCTGAACCATTGATAAACTGATTCAGCTTTGCTGCATCGGCTTCGACAGGTTTGTTAGTCAAAAGTGATTGCTTACAATAACCGCAGTTTGCTTTTTTGTAGTGATCTTTTCGGGGAAGACGATTGATTTTGAGACAATGGGGGCATACAATATTCATAGTGGACATAGTCAACTCCTTCGTAACTGTTTTACGAAGATTTTAACCGGATTTTATCTTTTTTGATGATACCCAGGTAGCAATTTCTTAGGATCGAAAGATTCACTTTCTCACGGATTCCTGTACCGGGTACACAAAGGTACCGAAGCGAAGAAACTGTTTAGGATCGACGCCCTCGAAATCGTCGTTCAATCTCCGAGGCGAAATCCGAAACACGGAGCGCTTTGATACCGCATTCGGAAAATTTATCCACATCGATATTGACAAGTACGATCGGTTCCACTTCAGCCTCTTTCATCGTTTCGATCAACAGACATTCTCCCTCCTCGAGATCCCTTCCGTCCAATACCGCCGCTGCGAAATTGTCCTTATCCAGTTTATCAATAAGAGATATCTCATCAGGAACGGAAACGACTTCGAGACCGGCGGACTCCAAAATCTTCCCATAAAGTTTTTGCAACATCGGACTCGGAGTATAAAGAAGCACCTTGCCTTTCTCTACAGGGCTCTGACCGCGACGAGGAGCCGTACGTTCTGTTCTCTCTTCCTGTCGTCTCGGTCGACTTGCTTCGCTACGTTTCACTGTAACGACTCTCTTTTTCTTGTGTGGATGGTATGTTGCGATTAAAGCCCTGAGTTCTGGGATATTGATCGGTTTAGGCATATAGTTGTCCATTCCGGCTTCGATATATTTCTCCCGGTCTCCCGTTAATGCGTTTGCCGTCAATGCCACGATCGGGACGTGGCGGAGATGATTGACCTGCTCGTAATGCAGAATCTCCCTCGTCGCCTCGATGCCATCCATCACCGGCATTTGGATGTCCATGAAAATCATGTCGTAATCGTTTTGTTTACGAAGCTGAAAAGCCTCTTTCCCATTGGAGGCAAGCGTCACTTTCGCACCGAATTTCTCCAACGTCGTACGAATCAGCTTCTGGTTGATCGGATTGTCCTCCGCAACTAGGATTCGAAGATCCTCGAACGTCTCTTCTTCCTGCTCTTTTGCTGTTCCTTCCGCGACTACTTCGTGAATACTCTCGAGTGCTCGAACCGTCTTCGAGAAATTGACCGGTTTGTAGATAATCTTACTGAGTCGATCCATTACCGCCTCAGCCTCTTTCTTCAATTCACCGGTCGTCAGAAGGACAATGCGCGTATTCAGTTCGAGAAACATGTCAAGTTCGCGAGCACGACGGCAATATTTGTGGTCCACAAACAGGATATCGGGCATCTCCAGATCCGTTCGATCGAAAATATCGTCATAACTCAGAACCTCGAACTCCGCACTGCAATACTCCACATATCTCTTAAGGTTGATGTCGGTTTGGCGCACCATGTCTTTTTTGGGGAGGACGATCGCCGTCTGTAGACCACTGACATCCGGAATGTATTTCTCCTGATCTTCTCCTTTGGGCAATGTCAATTCGAAGAAGAATGTTGATCCCTCTCCGATCGTACTGTCGATATCGAGATGCCCGCCCATCCGTTCGACAAGTTTGCTCGAAATCGCCAGACCGAGACCGGTACCGCCGTATTTACGACTAGTGCCGGCATCTGCTTGTGAAAAGGCTTCGAATATTTTCTCTTTTTGTTCGTCACTGATACCGATTCCAGTATCACGTACTGCGAAGTAGATAGTGGCGTCTGTTTCCGTCTCCTCCCGTTTCTCGATGATGACGTCGACTTGTCCGTGTGAACTGGTAAATTTGATCGCATTACTGACCAGGTTCACGATAACTTGTGAAATCTTGGTCGGATCCCCGATAAGTGTTTTGGGGAGTGAAGGATCGACGAATACACTGAACTCCACATCTTTCTGGGCCGCTTTCGCTCCATAGGATTCAACCGCATCTTCGAACTTCTCCAGCGCGTTGAACGTCATCTCCTCCAACTCGACTTTATCGGCATTGATCTTCGAGAGATCGAGAATATCGTTGACGATCGAAAGAAGATTTTCCGAACTGCTTTCGATGACGGAGATGAACTCCTCCTGATCCGGTGTCATCGGTGTGTTCTTCAACAGCTGCGTAAAACCGACTATCCCGTTCAAAGGGGTACGGATTTCGTGTGACATATTGGCCAGAAAAAGATCTTTCGCCTCGTTGGCTTCCCGGATTGTCTGGGCAAGAAAATTGTAGATTGCGGGCAGGTCACGTTTTTGCACGATCTCCTGCAATTGACGTTTCCGATGAGGATCCAGCTCGAATTCGATATTTTTAAGAGTTTCGTCGAGCAGTTTGGACTCTTTGTTGATGTTGTAAAAAATCACGGCAAAGATGATCAATAGAAGGAGGAAAAAGAGTACGGCGATACCGTATTGGATCATCAGTCTCTTTTCTTTCTCCAATTTGCTCAGCATCTGGGTCCGCAACTGTTTATTCACCATCGAAGCCGCAACAACGATCTTTTTGATCCGGTCATTGTTTCCATCAATCCATCTCTTCGGTTTGATGGGATATTTTCCATTGTTGATGCCGTAAAGAACCGCTTGACGCAGTGGATTGGTCATCACGGAAAATTGATCGGGAACGAGAACGTTTTTCAGGCGACTTCTCAAAAGTATATCCCCGATCTCGGAAAAAGCGGGAAGTGCATCTTGACTGATCGTCTGATCCCAAATCTTCAAATCTTCATCATTCATCGTTTTCTCAACGGAAAGGAGATAGGCGATGTAACTTCTTTCGAGATCTTCATCGATATAAAGACGCATCATTCCTTCATTGAATTTCAACTCTTTTGCACGTCCCAATTGCCTGAAAGGCCCGGTTGTATCATTATAAATTTCCAGAAGCGGTTCGGCGATCCGCTTCTGGAAACTGCCGACAAAGAGATCCCGATATTCTTGGCTCATCGCATCGATTCGTGATCGGACCGCTTTTACTTCATTGACTACATTGTCAAGAAGAGAAAGATCCTTCTGTAATTTGTAACGTTGCAGTTCATGACGTAGATTCAACAAACCCGTATCGACTTTCTGTCTCTTTTTCTTGAGTTCTTGCTGTCTCCACTTCTCTCCACTGGCAAGAAAAGCCGCACTTGCAAGCCTTTCGGCTCCCACATCCTCGATCAGTTGCTCGGTTTCGGTCATAACCGAAAAACGATCCACCTTGGTACGATCTTTCTCATAAACATTGTAGGCTTTAAACCCGAACCATCCAAGCGCAGCAATGATGACGATCGTCAGGAGCATCAATAGATAAAAGAGAATTTTCTGATTGGTCTTTTTCATAAGGCTGTTCTCCTGACTCTATTGGTTTTTTCTATGATAGAGGATAAATCGTGCATCGATCTTTTCCAACTCGTTTGTTGCGAGAACCATGAGGTTCGAAACAAAGATTTTTTTCTGGCGATCAAAAAAACTTTTTGTAACTTCCCAAAAATTTTCTAGATTTTTCTTTGAAACCAACATCTCTTTCGGATAATTGTACTTTTCGAGAATTCTGATTTTCTCTTCGAGTGTATCGATACTCTCTTGCATCTGTTTCCGGTTCACTTCCGTTCCCAAGCCGATACCAAGCGCCAGATAATACTTCGCACCGCGTTCAAGAAGATAATCTATGCTCTTTCCTACCATCAACATTTGTTCACTTTTGCTGAAAAGATAACTGTGCTCTTTTGCGATCGAATTGGCGCCTTCCAGCAGGGTTTCACTGTAGTCGAGCATGAGTGCCGCCCGCTCTTTTGTCGGTTTCTCCTTGATCAATTGGGTAATCTGATCCTTGCTGTAGGTAAGAAACTCCAGAACATTTTTCGTATCTTCATCACTGGTGGTCATCGAAATGATCCGAATGTTTTTGACGAGCCCGGCCAGATCGGATTGTATCTCTTTCCTGATTTCCGTTTTCAGAGGATTTGCATAGAGATAGAGATAGTTCTTGCTCAAACGTTGACTGAGATAGCGGATATTTTCCGTCGCTTCCAAGACATTGACTTCGGAACGTGTGGCCGCAGATACCGTCTGCTGAATCCCCATCAGGAGAAGCAGGATCCAGAGAATAACTTTCATCCCTCTCTCCTTATTTATTTATTGTAGAGCTGCACATAAAGCTCCGTAATTTCATTCATCTTTTTCGTAATGTCGTTCGTCGTCGTATAAACAATAAACGGCAGACCGCCTTTTTCAATATTCAGATAAAACTTGTAAACAATCTTCCAAAGTCGATCGACCTGAGCAAGTTTCTGATTGATCGTCGCTGTGTTGTCTTTGTTCTCCATGAGAATTTTGTGATCTTTGGCAAATTCTTTAACCGCTGCCTTCATCTGATCAACAGTGTTTTTGTCTTTGATCCCTGCCTGGTAGGCGATGTAATACTTCGCAATCCTTTGAGCGAGCATACGCTGCTTGCCCGCGATGGCAACGATTCTGAACTCTTTGACGTTGGCGATCTTTTTAAGTGAATCAACAACATACTGGCTCCCCTCAAGCATCGATTCACTCAGATCAAGAACCAGTTGTGCATTGTCCAGAGAAAAAGGTTTTTGAACGATCCCCTCCAGTTCATTCAAACTCATATTAACGAATGCGAGAAGATTCTTGATCTCCGGGTCGTTGATCATCTCCTCCAGTTTGGCCTGATTGGCTTTGAACTCCGCGATCGATGCTCTCAGCTCTTTTCTGGCTTTATCAACTGCCACTTTTTTTCCGATATAGAGATAATCCTTCGCAATCCTTTGAGAGAGCATTCTCTGTTTTCCGGCAATATCGATCAGTCGAATTGCATCTTTTTTGACGAGGGGATTCACTGTCGCTTTCGCCGCCTCAGCCGGGGTCCCCATCGCTCCACCGACCCCTGTCAGTATGCACACGGTTAGTGCCAGGTTCCGTACGTATCTTTTCATCGCTGTCTCCTTTTTGTTTTGAGTTGGTCGTTCACTACATCTTTCCGGCATGATATCCCCAGTCACCTTATTGCACCTTTTCAGCCGCATAAAGCCCGGTGACCGTATTCATGTCCTTGAGAATTTCATTCGATTTCTTGTAGATCAACGAGGGGATATAGTGATTCTGTGCACGGTTCATGACTTGGAAAAACATAAAATTGTTTTTGACACGAGTCAGCAGCTTATTGATTTGATCGGTATTCAGATCCGAGTGCATGAGTTTGTCGAGAGAGGAGGAGAAGAGTTGCATCGCGTCATCCATCTTCTTCTTGAACTCCGGATCTTTGATACCCCATACCCTCAGCATGTAAAGGCTGGCCATCCGTTGGGAGAGCATACGCTGTCGTCCGGATATGTTGATGATGGTTCCCGACTTTTTCCCGGTCTGCTTGGCAAAAAGCTTCGTCGTTGTATCAGCGGCTTTAAGCAATGCATCCAATTTCTGCTGGAGGGCTTCCGCCCGTTCTTTGGTGGGAGGCTCCTGCAGCATCTTTCGAATCGGATCCCAAAGTTTTCTTTGCTCTTCCAGACTCTTTTTCGTTTCCGGGTCTTTGGCAAACGCCGTCAGCGCCACCAGATGATCTTCAAAGGTGTTCACTACCTTCTTCAGATCCTCCTGAGGATTTCCGAAACTGTTTTTCATTCCGATCATAGCGTAGTCTTTTAACATCCGTTGCGTCAACATCCGCTGGCGACCCGCCTCGTTGACGGCTTGGGCAAGGTTTTTGATTTCAATGGCGTAGGAAGCTCCTGCCATGACGAAAACAAGCAGAAGAATTCGAGTGATTTTACTTACCGTATTCATTTTCGCTCCTTTGAATTTCTGTATTGCGATCGAAGAGAGCATTGTCTCTTTCTTCTTTCTCCGAACTTTGACAAGATGAAGCGAACCGATTTATATAGCCTTTCCATCCCCCTCCCTCTTTTCTTCACTAGGTAACCTGGCTATCTTTCAACAAGACCCACGGCTTTCCGTCCCCGTCTCACGGCGGGTTTGGCTTTATCTCGTCTGACTTTATCATGACACACAGTTGATTAAAAGATTATTAGGAAGAAGAAGTCTTTTCCCCAGGCGTCTCCGAGAAAGCTCTGATATAATTACGTTTGTTCACCGAACCGATTGGATCAGAAGAGAATGTGAAGCTATACCGACGACGATTCGAATACGGGAATTTGAACAGAGATCAGCTAAAAAGGCGAATATTATTATGTTTTCGAAGCGAATAAACGCGTTGTCTCCCTCGATGACAATCGCTATCTCCACCTTGGCCCGAGAACTTAAAGAGCAAGGGAAAGATATAGTGAGTTTTTCAGCCGGGGAACCTGATTTCGACACTCCCCGCCGTATCAAAGAGGCTGCTATCGAAGCGATCGAAGCCGGTTTTACCCGTTACACGGCTGTCGCGGGTATCCCTGAACTGCTCGATGCGGTTTGTCGTAAACTCGAACGGGACAACGGCCTAAGCTACGAACGTGAAATGATCCTTACAAGTAACGGGGCGAAACAGTCCCTCTTCAATTTGACACAGGCATTGATCGACGAAGGGGACGAGGTGATCATCCCCGCCCCTTATTGGGTCACCTATCCCGAACAGGTCAAATACGCAGGCGGTGTTCCCGTGATCGTCGAAACCTCGGAAGAAAACGGCCTGAAAATGACACCGGAGCAGCTAAAAGCCGCCCTAACTTCCCGCACGAAACTTCTGATCCTTACCAGTCCCTCCAATCCCACCGGGGCAGTTTACAGCCGCGAAGAGATCCAGGCGATCGGCAAAATCCTCGAAGGAACCGACGTCTTCGTAGCCAGTGACGAAATGTATGAAAAACTGGTCTACGACGGCACGGAGTTTACGGCTACAGCCAGCGTCAGCGATGATCTCTATCGACGCACCGTCACCATCAACGGCTTGAGCAAATCGGTTGCCATGACAGGCTGGCGATTCGGTTACCTTGCTTGTCCCAATGTCGAATTGGTCAAGAAAATGACCTCTTTGCAGTCCCAAAGCACCTCCAACATCTGTTCCATTACCCAGAAAGCGGCTATACCGGCACTTCTGGGAGAGGTGGACGATGAGATCGAGCGGATGCGCCAGGCTTTCGAAGCCAGAGCCCACGAAGCCGCAGAGCTTATCAATGCCATTGACGGCTTGAGTGTTCGCCGTCCTCAGGGAGCGTTCTATCTCTTCGTCAACATCCAGGAAGTGAGCAGTGATTCAATGCAGTTTTGCTCCGACCTACTCGAACGCTACGGTGTAGCGGTGGTTCCCGGGATCGGTTTTGGAGCCGAAGGGTATTTCCGCTTTTCCTTTGCGAGTGATATCGTCACGATCCGCGAAGGCATCCGCCGCATCGAAAAATTTGTTCAAGAACTTCGGGCTTAAGGGTCTTCGCCAAGAATCGACGGAAAGTTTAAACTTTCCGTAAATGTTTAATTTATCAAACATTCTCCAATGACGATTGAAGTTATTGCCGTATCGAGTGAATATCTCGATGCCGATAATACAATGTGAAGAAAATTCGGAATTAACCCCCCTGAATAACTTACAGGAGAGGTTTTTATGGAGCTCAATACTCAACGTTTATCTCCCAAATCCACGATCCATGCCTTCGGGATTTTCCGTTTGATGAGATACTCCGCCAGATCGAACCAGCGCACTCCCTCACTATCCAAAATCGCTGCATCGGCACTGAGCACTATCCCCTCACAATGTTTTAGTCGACCATCCACTCCATCCACCGCCTCGGCCTCCGCTTCGACACCCAGCTCCCGGGCCGTCGACTCCACCAACGCCGCCAACCGGCCGCTGTTAGAGACGGGACGGTCAAAAAACCAGTGGCTTCGCCGCACCCCAAGTTCCCGTAGCCCTTCTAGGACCAAGTGAATCGCCGCCTCGGTTTCGGCCCGGAGCGTATAGTTGCCGTGCACTGCCGCCAGATCCCGGATCCGGCCGTCAACTCCCCGGATCAATACTCCGCCTCCAAGAGCTGTCTCCAATGTGATCAGCAGATTGAAGCCGTCCACGCAGACCGTTCTCCCCTTCAACTGATCAGGCCGGAGCTGACCGGGCCGCTCTCGCCGATCCCAGGCGGCGTGGCTCAAAGCCAGCCGCTCCCGGCCAGTCAACTGATAACGGTTACCCACCAGCTCTCCCGCGGCTTTGGCCGAGTAGCCCCGACGTAGCAACCAACTCAGGTCTTTGACCGCCTCCCGAAGCCGCCGCAGTCGCACCGGATCGTGAAAAAGCTCATCCTCCGGTGCCGGTCCTCGATGTTTCCTCATTCCTTTCTCTCCCGATTCTCAACTTTGCGCCCCCGGATCACTACGAAGGCCCCTTCTCCCCAGCCGGGACGGACTCCGCCCTCCATCGACTCCAGCCGCTCGCCAAAGAGGGTCTGCACCGCCTCCAACTCCCCGAAGCCCGCTTCCCGCAGCAAGCCGGCTACCTCTTCCGCGGAGAAAAAGGTCGCCGGAGCATAGAAGCGGCTTTCGTTTCGATGCTCCAGATAGTAGCGCCCCAGCGGAGTATCGCGATCCACGAAGCCCACGATGACCCAGCCACCGGGCCGCAGGATACGCCGGATCTCCCGCAGAGCCTTTCGGGGATCCTCCACGAAGCAGATCGTCGTCACAATCAGAGCGAAATCGACACTCTCGTCGGGCAGTGGGATCTCCTCGGCCGTTCCCGGAATCACCTCAAGCCCCTTCTTCATGGCACGGGCTGCCATCTTCGGCGAGGGCTCGATCCCCAGCCGGATCCCCAGCGGTAGAGCGAAACGTCCTGTCCCGATCCCGATCTCCACCCCTTCGGAAAAGGCCGGCAGCAGACGCTCAATCGCCTTGAGCTCCCAGCGATAGAGTTCACGATGCTCCTCAAACCACTCCTCGTACCGTTCCGTATGTTTTTCGAAGGGTTCGATCTTCGCCATTTACTCTCCTTCCCCTTCTATTATCACACACCAGACAGATACATTAATTTTTGATGTTCCTATTTCATCCTTTCGACTGTTCTGGCTCAAAGGTTTACTACCGCTCCCACTCCGCCCGTCAAACAATCCTCGCCGAAAATCTCCTCAAACATCTCAGCCGCCCGCTTTCCCGTGCAATGAGTGGGACAGACTTTCCGAACCCCCAAAGCGGACAAGCCTTCGATCGCTTCGGCAATCTCCCACTCTTCGCTGCGGAAAAGATGGAAGCCCCCCATCACCAGAGTCAGGGGCTCTTCGGCCATCTCCGTAGCCCGCGCAGCGATCTCCACGATACCGGCGTGGGCGCAGCCTGTAAGAAGCAGCGGTCCTGCCGGGCTTCGGATCAGGGCCGACTGCTCTCCGATCTCGGCCATCATCCCTGTGGAGTCCACTCCGTCAAAAAGCCGCATCGGTTCCTTCCCCACTACCGTCACCCCGTCGCTCAGCTTCTCCAGATCACGAATCCAGAGTTTGGAAAAGCTTTCCGTCAGGTAAAGATGCGTTGCGGGAGCAATCTCCAACACCGAATCGAGCCCGCCCACGTGATCCCAATGGGGATGGGAGAGCACCAGGGTTTTCGTCCGAGTCAGATCCACGCCGGCGACCCGAGCATTTTCCAGCAAGACCCGTCCGTTACTGCCGGTATCAAAGAGCCAGGGCTCTCCTTCTTCCGGTTCCACCCAGCAGGCAAAACCCCACAGAGCTTTCATCCCCTTCCGGCCCGGAACATTGTCGAAAAGAATTGTCAGTTTCATTACATTACTCCTTCTCTTTACCCCTATTCTACTCTACTCCAATACAGTGATCCATTGATTTTCAGAAGAAAAAGATATGATATAACTTCTTATATAAAAAATTTTCTCCCAAAGGAGCTTTTTATGAAACTTTTCGCTCTTCTCTTCGCCCTCACCCTGGGCCTACTGGCCAAGCCCCAGACCATTGTTTTCGCCGCCGGGTGTTTCTGGGGGGTGGAGAAGCACTTCGAGAATCTCCCGGGAGTGATCGATGCTCAGTCGGGCTATGCCGGAGGAAACTACCCCGATCCTGATTATCACAAGGTCCTCTCCTACCGCTACGATACCCCCAAAGGGATCGTCAACTACGCCGAATCGGTCAAAGTCACCTACGACGACGCCAAGATCTCCACCGAGGATCTCATCAAATCCTTCTGGGAGCTTCACGACCCCACCCAGAAAGACCGTCAGGGCAACGACCGGGGCAACAACTACCGCAGCGCCATCTTCTACACCACCCCCGAACAGAAAGCGATCGCCCTGCGGACCAAAGCCAAGTACCAGAAGTTGCTCTCCAAAGCCGGCTACGGAAAAATCGTCACCGAGATCCGACCGCTGAAAAAGTTCTACCCCGCTAGAGCCTTCCATCAGGACTATCTCAAGAAAAATCCCAACGGCTACTGCCCCAACCACGCCACCGGGGTCAAATTCCCCGACAAGACTAAAATAAAGGCCCAAAACACCAATGCCCTCACTCCAATGGGGGGCAAAGAGATCCTGGTCATCGACGCCGAGAACTGCCCCTACTGCGAAGCCTTCAAAAAGAAGGTCGCTTCAAGCTACCACGGGACGATCCCCATGCGCTTCGCCCACGAAGACCGCATC
>WFQO01000140.1 GCA_015486995.1 Nitratifractor sp.
AGGCGCCGCCGTCACTTCCCTTGTAGGCGATGATTCCCGCCAGCGAGATAAAGGAAGCCGCCGACATCCAGTCCGCCGCGGTGGCCATCCCGTTGGCTACAGGATGTACCCCGCCGCCGGCGACATAGAAGTCTTTGGTGCTGGCCGCTTTGGCCCAGATCGCGATAAGGATATAAAGCGCGAAGCTCACCCCCACGAAGAGGTAAATCAAGGTTTGTAAATCCATACGTCACCTCCTATTCGTGGACGTCGTATTTCTCGTCAATCTTGTTCATCCACTTGACGTAGACGAAAATCAAAATGACGAAAACGTAAATCGATCCCTGCTGCGCAAACCAGAAGCCCAGTTTCACGCCGCTGATCTCGATGTGGTTCAGCTGGTTGATGAAGAGTATCCCCGCTCCGTACGAAACGAGAAACCATACGGTCAGGAGCTTCAATATCGCGGAGATATTCTCCTTCCAGTACGCCTTTGCCTTTTTTTCGGTCATATTCCCCTCCTTCGTTTTTTTTCCCACCGTCCGAAAACAGAGGGCAGTCGGGACAGTCCTATGGTAAAAAAGAAACATAGCAGCAACGTAGCATCCCAGAAGAGCGAAGTATTTTTGACGGAAAAATTCGGAAGGTGTGAAAGGTAGTAACAAAGAAGACAAAGACGATTATTCCCCGGCAGACTCTAGGATAATCGCCGCATCCGGTATCCGATCCCTTTGATGCTTTCGATGATCTCCTCGTCGAGCTCTTTGCGCACCCGGTGCATCTCGGCGCGGATCGTGGCGTTTTCCACTGGTGCATCGTCCCAGACATAGTGCCGCAACATTTCGAAATCGACGATACGTCCAAGGTTGGAAGCGAGCAGATCGACGATCTGGGCCTGCCGCTGGGTCAGGGCCTGATCTTCTCCGTCCAGTAAAAGACGGCGACGGTTGAGATCATAACGGTAGCGGGAACTGATCGTCAGGAGGCGTTCACGATTGCGACGGGCGATTTTCATCAACCGTTCGATGTGCAAAGAGAGCTCTTTGAGATGAAAAGGCTTTTTGAGATAGTCGTAACAGCCCAACTCGTAGGCGCGGCTGATCTGTTCGATCTCGGTGATGGCACTGATGAAGATCGTCGGCACATCGACTGCTTCACGCTGCAAGCGCTCCAGGAGACTTAATCCGTCGAGAGAGGGAGTGTTGATATCGAAGATAAAAAGATCGTACTCCGCTTCCCCGATCGCCTCGTAAGCCTCCAGGCCGTCTTCGTAGGTATCCACCCCGTAGCCCTGGGCTCCCAGATACTCCCGGATCGCCTCCTGGAGCATCCGTTCGTCTTCAAGCAGCAGGACGCGCATCGGCTTGTTCCTCTGCGGCGAAACGATATCGGAAAATCGTCCGTACGTCATCCGACTCCACCTCCACCTCCACACCGTTCTTGCGGCAGATGCTTTGAACGATCTGCAGCCCCAAGCCGAAGCCCTCCGCCGCCGCATCTTCCCGGTGAAACGCGTCGAAGATCTTTTGGGTATCGGCGATAGGTTGACGCGAAAAGGTCTGAAACTCCAACACGATCTCCTTTTTGCAGTGACGCAGAGAAATCCCTATGTAACTCTCTGCACGAGCGTATTTGACAGCGTTGGAGAGGTTGTTGTCGATGATTCGCTGGAGTTCCACATCGCTGAAACGCAGCGTGACCCCCTCCTCGATCCGCGCATCGATGCTCAGGCGGTTCCCCTGAGCAATTTCGTGAAAAAAGCGGATCCGCTCCTGCAGAAATTCACTGAAGTCGACCATCCCTTTCGGATAGTCTAGACGGTTTTTCTTGACCATATAGCTCAAGTCGTCGTAGAGAGTCGCAATCATTTTACTGGCCGCTTCGATCTTGGCAAGGTAGCGATTCTCCCCGTGTTTCATTTTGAAAATATCGATATGGGTCATAATGACCGCCAGCGGCGTATTGATCTCGTGGATCGCCTGATGGATGAAGCTGTCCTGCGCCCGCACCAACGCTTCACCAAAACGTTTCTCTTCCTGCAACTGCCGGTTGTGCTCGCGCAGGTCTTCGGTCTGCTCGATCACTTTCTCTTCGAGAGAGGCGTTGAGCTCCCGAAGCTTCGCCTTGCGTTCGTGAATGCCGCCCACCATCGCGTTGATGGTTCGGGCCATCCGCCGAAACTCCTGCAGGCCGATGCTCTCTTCGTCAATGAGGATGTGGCTGCGGGCCGCCCGCTCGAAGTGGCGATCCAACCGCTCCACCTCCCGATGGATGATTCCATTGAGCCATCGGACCCCCAAAAGCCCCACGACAAATAGTGCGGCGGCCAACAGCACGATCGTTATCACGGTATGGAGGCTTTTTTCCCGGAGTTCCGCCCGCTGAGCGGCAATCACTTTGTCGATCTCGTCCAGATAGACCCCGGTACCGACCATCCAGCCCCAGGGATCGAAGAGGCGGGCGTAGGAGATCTTGGGGCTGAGGGTTCCCGTGGTCGGCTTGATCCAGCGGTAGTGGACGAAGCCTCCTGCCGGCTGCGTTGCCGAATCGATCAATTCCCGGATCACTTGAACGCCGTCGGGATCTTTGAAATCATAGAGGTTTCTGCCCACATTTTGGTGTTGGATCGGATCGGAGAGGCAGGTGCCGTTGCGGTCGTAAATAAAAATATATCCAGTTCCGTCGGGACGCCCGTAGAGCTCTTCTATGGCACTGAGGATCTGAGCCTGGAGGAGTCGTTCATCGAGTTCGCCTCGTCGCCGGCGATGTTCACTTTCGATGAAATGAAGTACCCGTTCGGTGTCAAAAACGATGCGGGCCTTTTGCCGTTGCAGATAGCGTTGTCGCAATTGTTGGCTCCGGGTATCGAAGGCCCGGTATTCGCCGTAGACGGCCAATGCAGTTATCAACCCCGTCAGAACGATCAAGCCCAGAGCCCCCCAGAGATAGAGCGAAGGGATCGAACGTTGTGCGAAGATCCTGCCGGCCTCCATCGCCTCGCCTTATCCGACGCCGATCTTTTCGACGACGTCGAGGCCGAAACCGCTGAGCCCCACGAATTCGGTTTCGACATTGGTCGTCAGAAGTTTGATGCTCTTGACCCCGAGGTCTTTGAGGATCTGCGCACCCACCCCGATCTCTTTGGCCTGTTCTTTGGAGACGCTTTTGCTGTCGAGAAAGATCAGCAGCCCACCGTTACGCCGCAGGTAGTCGATGCTGTCTTTCATCGCGTTGAAGCGTTTCTCGTCCAGCAGCAGATCGATGTCGCTGCCGATGTTGTGGAAACGGACGTTCTCGCTCTCGTGAACTTTGTAAAACTGGATTACCGTATGCCGGCGCTTCAGATGGTCTTCGTAGTCGATGCGTGTCACGCCCACCCCGTTGAACTCGATCTCCTCCTCGCCAATCCGCCGGACGAGTTGCTCGTTGGCGAGACGGTACTCGACGATGTCGGAGATGTAGACGATCGGCATCGCGTGCTCCGCCGAAAACTCACGCAGATCGTCCCGGCGGGCCATCGTTCCGTCATCTTTGATGATTTCACAGATCACCGCCACGGGCGCCAGCCCCGCCAGTTTGCACAGATCGACCGACCCTTCGGTATGGCCGGTACGCACCAGCACCCCTCCGTCCTTGGCAATCAAGGGAAAGATGTGCCCCGGCCGAACAAAATCCTCGCTTTTGCTCACCGGCGAAGCGAGCAAAGAGATGCAGGCACTCCGCTCCGCCGCCGAAATCCCCGTCTTCGCCGTCGCCGCGTCGATGGAGACCGTGAAGGCGGTCTCATGCTGCGAATCGTTGCGCTCCACCATCGGCACGAGCTCCAGACGGTGGGCGATCTCTCGGGTCAGAGGCGTGCAGATCAACCCCCGCGCCTCTTTGGCCATGAAGTTGACCATCTCGGGGGTGCTGAAGGTGGCGGCATAGACGAGATCCCCTTCATTCTCCCGATCCTCGTCATCCATCATAATGACCATCCGACCCCTTTTGATCGCATCGATCGCCTTCTCTACTCTTTCTATCGCTTCACTCGACATCTGTTTCGGCCTTTTATTAATAATAGAGGATTGAATCTTTCGGCATTCAAAAGAGATTTTCGTTAGACTCAATCATTAGAGCGTCAATTATACCCTACTGCAAGAGAGTGCTTTTCAGCGACTTTTTGACCTTTCCCCGATTTTTTCCTCCCAAGCCCTTGACAAACCATCCCCGATGGGCTATAATGCCGCCACGTAAACGAAAGAGTTTACCCACTCGACGATTGGGGTATCGCCAAGTGGTAAGGCAACTGGTTTTGGTCCAGTCATTCGGGGGTTCGAGTCCCTCTACCCCATCCATTTGAATCTTCGGATTCAAAGCTTTTCTTCATTTATTCGGACGCGGGATAGAGCAGTCCGGTAGCTCGTCGGGCTCATAACCCGAAGGTCGGAGGTTCAAATCCTCCTCCCGCAACCAATTCACAATTTTCATAATGTTATCTTTTCCAAAACCATTATCGAACACATTACGATTTCTTTCTTCCAATCCACCTGTAGCGCTAACGACATTCAATCACCGATTCCGAGGTCTATGGAACTGGGGGCTTCAGCCCTGCTTCTAGAATACTCCTTCGGATTTCAGAACAGTCTCTTACATCATTGGAACACCGTTGACAGTCAAGCCGCCGTTTTCGAATCGAATCACGAAGCGTACTGTATTCCCCTCTTTTTTGGCGATCATTCGGGCCATTTTCGCCAAATCCGGCGGCAGGAGAGGCAGCAGCGTCTGAAAGTCGCGCTTTGTCAGACGCAGCTCTCCGTGTGCCAGGAAACTTCCCAGGAGCATCATTGGAGCCATCGGGTTGTTCAGATCCACGCTATTGGCTTTGAGTTTCGCTTTGACCTGGAAAGCCAGAGGGCCGAAGGACGGCAATCCCCCCTGGCTGAAGGTGACTTTTTCGATATGTAGAGGAGCCAGATGGGCTTGGGTGCCCCTGTGGACCATCGTCGTCAAAATCTCCCGGATTCTCTGCTCCTGCTCGGGAGTCAATTTCTCCGACGGGCCGCCCGGCTGCGTAGCGACATCGACGACCAAATCGACGAAATCCGGCAGAGGGTTATAGAGCCGATCCAGGCCGTACCCCAGGGCGAATCCCTGGACTTTGCCGGCGAGGGCATTACCCCCGCCGCGCTGCGCGAAATCGATCTCGTCGATGCGGTTCTCCTCGTCGTAGCGAACGAATTCGCCCAAAGTCAACGCATAATCACCCTGCCAATCCCTGAGAGACCCCTGCACTGTCTGCTTGGGTGATGTGACTTCGAACTCCGCGGAGGAGAGCTTCAGCCCATAGCGATAAAGGTTTCCGTCGCTTAAAAGATGGATGAGGCGCTTTTTCCAAAGCACAGCGTTTGCCGGACCGGTCGCATTGTTCTCTCCCTCCAGAAGCATCGTCAGGCCTTCCCACGCGCTGCGATCGAGATGCTCTGTGCCTCCACTGAGGCTCAAACCGTCGAAAGTGAACGTAGTCGTTTGATTCGTCTCGACGACTTTTCCCGCGAATTTTCCGAGCTCCAGAAACGCCCGATAGTTCACCGTCGTATTCCCGTCGGGGGAGACATCACTCCTCAGCCTCAACTTTTCGAGCTCGAAATCGGACTTTTCCTGCCCCTGGATGAAAGAGAGCTTCATCACAGGGAGATGGCACTCCTGCATCCCGAGCAGATGCGCATCGACCGTGTAGGAACATCCCGCACCTTCGATCGTCAAAACGCCCGGGCTCTTCCCTCCCCGGCTTCCCACACTGAAATGGCCTCCGTTGAGAGTACAGCTTTTCTTCTCGGCGCCGGCATTGCAGTCAAATCCCGCACCTTTCCATTGCAAAAAATTTTTGTCGGCCGAGGCTGAGAGAAAATCCATCGGCTCGACCCTGCCGCTGATGTGTCCGTGGGCCTTGTCCACCGTCAGATAGACCCCCCGGTGTTCCTTCGCCAATTTCGCCGGAAGGGTATCTCGTGTCTGAGCCGCCGTCTGAAGCGGATATAGATGAATGCTGTCGGACTCGCCTCTTTCATAACGTCTCCAGTCGATTTCCACGACGAAATTTGCCCCTCGAAGATCGTGAACTATTTTCGAGTCTTTCAATTTCAGGACAGTAAAACGCGGAAGAATTTTGTCCGCTCCCCACTTCAGTGCTTTGATAGGATCATCGATCTGCACTGCATAACGTTCCACCGGTCCCGTTTTGGAAACAGAAAGCACGGTAAGTCCCATCTCCCCGAAATCGATCGAATGTTTCTGCATACTTGGCGAGATTTTTCCTTCTCCCGCCCCAACACCGGCGGTCGCCGAAAGAGCAGATACGATTAAAATCGTAGCGATCATTATAAGCCTGATCTTTTTCATTTCTTTTCTCCCCTTCTCTTTTTACCCTCATGCAATATATTTTTCACTGCAAAATTCTCGAGAGATAAATACATCAACCCATTCTTTATGAGGGGTACATGATTTTAACCAAAGTAAAGAAAATGATAAAAGGCGTTGGGGAAAAAAGAGGAACATAGAAGCAGAGAGAATTCTCTTCTGCTCTATAAAAGAAGAAAATTACGCGGGAACGACGGAGACTTTTTTCTTGGTCGCTGTTTTGTTTTCGAACTTGACCACCCCTTCGATCAGCGCATAGATCGTATGGTCCTTGCCCATACCGACGCCGTTGCCGGGATGGACTTTGGTTCCCCGCTGGCGCAGGATGATGTTACCGGGGATGACATGCTCCCCGCCGAATTTTTTCACACCGAGTCGCCGTCCGGCGGAGTCTCGGTTGTTCTGGGTTGATCCCTGTCCTTTCTTGTGTGCCATCGTTGCTCCTTATGCGATTTTGGTAATGCGGACGCGGGTGAAATCCCGGCGGAATCCGCGCTTGAGCTTGGAATCTTTACGGCGGCGCTTTTTGAAAATGACCACTTTGCGGTCACGCCCCTCGTTGATCACCTCACCTTTGACGACCGCCCCCTCGACCAGAGGAGTTCCGATCTTCAGCTCACCGTCGTCCAATGCCAGAACTTCGTTGAACTCCACTTCGCTCTTGGGCTCGAGACCCATCTTGTCGAAGCAGATCACGTCACCTTCCTGGACTTTGAACTGCTGACCACTCGCTTTGATAATCGCGTACATTGCTTACCCTTTTTCTTGTTTTGCTACTCGTAGATTACCGCCTGGGTAATTTAAGTTCGGGATTATATCCAAAAAAAGTTTAAGTGATTTTGAACTCCGGGGAAAAAGCTTCGAACGCCCCGCAAAGAGCTTCAGCTCGATGCGCCGATACGGGCGATGCAGTCGATCTCGACTTTGACGTTTTTGGGAAGCGTCTTGACGGCGACGGTGCTTCGGGCGGGCCGATGCGTCCCGAAAAACTCCGCATAAACCTCGTTGACCGTCGCAAAATCCTCCATATCCGCCAGGAAAATCGTCGTCTTGACGACATCGTCCAGGCTGCCGCCCGCCTCGGCGAGAACGGCAGAAAGGTTGCTCAGTACTTGCCGGGTCTGGACGGCCACGTCACCCTCGATCAGTTCGCCTCCGGGTGTCAAGGCGATCTGTCCGGAGCTGTAGAGGGTCCCGTCGACCAGAATAGCCTGCGAATAGGGGCCGATCGCCTGGGGGGCTTTGTCCGTTGCGATGATTTGCATAGTTTTCTCCTTAGTTGGCTTCGTCGTTTTCATAGAATATGTAGTTGGTGGAGTAATCCGAAAATTCGAAATAGACTTTCTTCTCTCCCTTATCGACTTTGAAGTTGAAATTTTTGTCGTCGTAACCGTATCCGTAACGGTAGGGACGGGGTTTGCCGTCGTTGGTCCCGTAGGCGGTGGAGAGTTTGTCGATCTTGATGAAACGCTTGACCAGTTTTTCGCCCGCGTAGACATCCAAAACGCCGTTGGTTCCGGTCCAGTTCTGGATCGATCGGCTGATGGAGTTCTGCGTCTCCTGCGTACAGCCGCCAAGAAGCAAAAGCGCCCCCGCAGCCACGCCCCATGCCGCTTTTTTGATCGTCATGATCCCTCCTTCTTTTTTGGGGTGATTATAGCACGAATGGAAGAGTGAAGAGTTTATCTGTTTGATAGAAGTTATCAAGTCAAAAGAGGGTTTTGTTTCCCCGTAGAACATTCAAGAGAGGTTTTACCCGACGGCGACAAAAAAACGCTCAGCCACCAATCGGTGCCTTCGGCATTCGCGACTGCCGGAGTCATCGGGTGAAACCGGTTGCTTTCGGAAAAATCATTCAGTGGGAAGTGCAAATTTCTGAAGGATCAGCTCTCCCTCCCCATCGTAGTAGAAATAGTGCAGTGTATCTTTGCGGATCGGGAGGCCGACGAGATAGCGCAGCGCCAGGTTGGCCTGGAAGGAGCCGATCTGCATCACGATGGGGGCGGCGATGCCTCCCGGGGTATGATCGCTGATCGTAAAGACGCCGAAATCGGCCCGCTCGAAGAAGCAGACCTGACCGTTGAACTCCTCCACGCTGGCATAGATCCAGGGGGTACGGCATCCTTTGGCCCAGCGGTCGATCCTCTCCCTGACCGGAAGATTGTCGGTCGCATCGAGGATCAGATCGAAAAGCGGGGGGTTACCCTCGACGAAACGATCGAAATCTTTGTCGTGGGCGACTGCATCGAGGAAGGGATTTTTTCTCCGCAAGAGTTCGGCGGTCACTTCGGCTTTGTTGCGTCCCGCATCCTCGAGGGTAAAAACGATCTGGCGATGGATATTGTGTACGGAGACTTCGTCGAAATCGACCAGATGGATCTCTCCGACTCCGCTGCCGCCCAGTGCCAGCGCCAGCGTAGAGCCCAGACCGCCGCAGCCGACGATCAGGATCCGCTTCTGAGCGAGTGTCTCCTGGGCTGAGGCACCCCAGAGCTGAATCTGGCGTTTGAAATAGTCGGCGGGGTTCACAGGGCTCCCCGGGCTTCGAGAGCCTCACGAAATCGCCAGCTTTTGCGGTGCTCTTTGACCGCTTTCTTTTCGATGGTTTCGACCAGCATCGACTCTTTGTCCTCGAGCATCATCTCCACCTCCCCTTCCGGATCGACCAGCATACTGTCCCCGTAGAAACGCCAGCGATTCTCCCCCTCGCTGAACTCTCCGAGGCGGTTGGCCCGCAGGATATAGACCCCGTGGAGGAAAGCCCGGCCCTTGATCAGAGTCCGCCAGCGGTTGTGGGAGCCGAAGGTCGAAGCGGTCGGCAGAAGCACCAGATCGACCTTGCGCCGGTCGAGCCGCTCCCAGAGAGGATCGAAATGGAGTTCGTACCCTCCCAGTACCGCGATCCGAAAACCGTCGATCCGGAAAATCATCGGATCCTTCAGCGGCGCCACTTCGTTGGAGAAAAAAGCCGCTTCGTTCCAGTGGTCGTAGGGGATGAGGATCTGCTGTCGGTAATAGTCGACCTTTTTGGCACCGATTTTCGCGATCGTTTTGTAGTAGCGTTTCTTTTCGATCCGTACGATGGGAGCGACAAAAACGACGTCGTACTCTTTGGCCAGACGCTGGAGAAGCTCGGTATGTTTGCGGCTCTGTTCCTTGACCATACTGCGGGGAATTCCCTCCAGCTCCCGGAAGAAATGGTTGAGGACATACTCCCCCAGCAAAATGACCCTCGCTCCCCGCTCCGTCGCGTTTTTGAGGTAAAACTCCAGGCGGGTGGCGTTCATCCCCAGCGTGGGAAGCTGCAGCGCGGCTACCGTGAGCGTTTTCATTCTTCCTTCTCCCGGTAGCTTCGCTCGATGGTCTCCACTTTCAGTTTCGCCTCTTCGAGCATCTTTTGCGCCTCTCGGATACTCTTCATCCCCTCCTCGTAAAGACGCACACTCTCTTCGAGCGTGATTTCGGGATCCATCAGTTTCTCCAGAATCGTGCGTCCCTCTTCGAGACGCTCTTCGAACGTTTTGCTCTTCATCGTTTCTCCTCCAAAATCTCTTTGATCAACCCCTCGAACTTCTCCACCTCCACCAAAAAGGCATCGTGGCCGTAATCGCTGTCGATCTCGTGATAGCTGTGGGGCTGGCCGTTGCGTTCGAGCATCCGGGCTAAATGGGCCATCTCCTCAGGAAAGAAAAGATAATCCCCCGCGAAGCTGATCAGATGCACCGACGCGCGGATCCGGCTGACGGCATCGTGCAGCGAATCGTATCCCCGGGAGAGATTGAAGGTATTGATCGCTTTGACGATGTAGAGATAGCTCAGGGGATCGAAAACCCGGGAGAAGTTGTCGGTGTTGTACTCCATATAGCGCTCCACCTCGTAGCGGCCGAAGAGTTCGAAGAGACCGTCGGTGGCGACGTAGTTTCGGCCGAACTTGCGATCCATCGACGCCGGAGAGAGGTAGGAGATATGCCCCGCGATGCGTCCGACCGCCAGGCCGTCGCAGCCGTGCTCCCGGAAAGCATCGGGGGCGTAGTTGCCGTTGTCGAAGCGGGGATCTCTTCGGATCGCTTCGACGGCGACTTTGTTGAAGGCGATGACCCAGGGACGCGTGGCGTAGGTGCACGCCAGCGGAATGATCCGATCGGCAAAGCCCGGAAAATCCACCCCGAACTGCAATGCCTGCATCCCGCCCATCGAACCGCCGACGATCGCGTGCAAATGATGGATCCCCAGACGAGCGAGAAGCTGGCGCTGGGCCCGAACCATATCTTTGATCGTCACGACGGGAAATTTGAGCCGGTAAGGTTGTTCGGAAGGGTACATCGGACTCATCGGCCCCGTGGAGCCGAAACAGGAACCGATGACGTTGGTGCAGAGGACGAAGTAACGGTCGGTATCGATCCCTTTGCCCGGACCGATGAGCGCATCCCACCATCCCGGTTTGCGATCCCCCTCGTAGAGGCCGGCCGCATGGTGCGATCCACTGAGGGCGTGACAGACCAGGACGACGTTATCCCGCGCTTCGTTGAGCTTGCCGTAGCTTTCGTAGACGATGTCAAAAGGTTCGAGAATCCGACCGCTCTCGAGATAGAGAGGAGAGGTGAAATGAGCGGTTTTGGTAGCGATCTTCATCCGGGAACAGCCTGCTGATAGAGTTGGCGCTATTTTATCCTAAATGTGATTAGTCGACAGTAGAGGCGCCTTTGGCGCGGTCATTGGTTATTGGCCATTGGTCATTGGGGGCAGGGTTTTAGCCCTGCATGTGGGACTGAAGTCCCGCCTTCAAAAAACCGCATTGCGAAGCAGCGCCCCGAAATTTCTCATTTCTATTTTCTATTTTCTCATCATTCAAGCCTCGAGCGCCTGACGCAGATCCTCGATCAGGTCCTCGGGGTCTTCCAGGCCGACACTGAGGCGGATGAGCCCTTCGGGGACGCCGGCGGCTTCGAGCTCTTCGGCGCTGAGTTGCTGGTGCGTGGTACTGGCGGGGTGGGTGATGATGCTCTTGCTGTCGCCGATGTTGACGACCAGTTTGAAGATCTTTGTACTGTCGGCGATGCGCTGCGCCTCTTCGCGGCTACCGACTTCGAAGCTCAGCAACCCGCTGGCCATCCCCTCTTTGAGATATTTCTGGGCCAGCGGATAGCTGGGGTCGGAGGGGAGGCCGGGATAGTTGACCCGGCGGACCTTCGGATGCGCAGCGAGAAATTCCGCCACCGCCAGCGCCCCCCGGGAGTGCTGTTCCATCCGGATCGGCAGGGTTTCGAGCCCCTGGATATGCAGCCAGCTGTTGAAGGGGCTGGGTGTACCCCCCAGATCCCGCAGGAGCGCCAGACGGGTCCGCAGGGTAAACGGCGGCAGGGGCAACTCCGTGTAGACGAGGCCGTGATAGCTCGGATCGGGCTCGTTGAAGTGGGCGTAGCGGTCGTTGCCCCGGATCAGATCGACCAGGCCTTCATGCTCCACGATCATCCCTCCCAGGGCCAGCCCCTGTCCGGTGGTGTATTTGCTCGTACTGTGGACGACGAGGTCCGCGCCGTGCTTCAGCGGATGACAGAGCGCCGCGCTCGCGACGGTATTGTCGGCGCAGAGCATCACCCCGTGGGCGCGGGCGATTTCGCTGAGTCGGGCGATGTCCGCCATCACCAACGAGGGGTTGGGGATGACCTCGAAAAAGATCATTTTGGTCCGCTCGTCGATCATGCCCTCCAACTCTTCGGGCCGCCGCACATCGAAAAAACGCCCTTCGATCCCGAAACGGCGCAGCGTATGCGCCGCCAGCGTCAGCGTCCCGCCGTAGGCCTGTTTGGCCACGACGATGTTGTCTCCCGCTTCGGCCACATTGGCGAAGGCGTAAAAAACCGCCGCGGCACCGCTGGCGGTGGCGATGGCGGCCGCCCCTCCCTCCAGAGCGGCGAAGCGTTTCTCGAAGACATCGGTGGTGGGGTTCATCAATCGGGTATAGATGTTGCCCAACTCTTTCAGTTCGAAGAGGTTGGCGGCATGTTCGGCATCCCGAAACTCGTAAGCCGTGGTCTGATAGATCGGCACCGCCATCGTCCCGAACTCGTTTCCTTCGTATCCGGCATGAATCGCCAACGTCTTTTCGTGCATTTTTCGTCCTTTGTGATCTCTTAGGATTCAAATCCCTACGTTTCGTTCTACCATCTTACCGAAACGTTTAGAAAGCTCAACGATATCGAAGTCGCCACGCCACCGAAAAACACGTCCCGCACCGCTACCCTTCCAGTTTTCGCAGACGCATTTTCACCGCTTCGTGTTTGGTCCGCAGTTCCGAAAGCTGCTGCACCCAGAATTCGTTGCGCTGCAGCGCTTTGTCCACCTCCTCCTCCGCTTTGGCCAGATTCTCCTGGGCGTTTTCGAGTTTGGCCTCGAGCTCCCGACGGGTTCCTTCCAGAGAGCTGATCTTCTCCATCTGCGCTTCGATGCGCTCTTTGGCCGCTTTGAGCTGTGTCTCGATCTTCTCCTGCTCTTTTGCGAAGCGCTCTTCGAGATCCTGATACTGCTGAATTTCCTGTAGCTGAGAAGCGTTGAGGATCTGCACCTCCCGCAGACTCTCCTCCAGAAGAGCGATCCTCTCTTTTTTCTCTCCCAGACGAAATTTCAGATCCTCGATCTTCTCCTGCTGACTTTTGTAGCGGACACTGAAGATCACCACCACCAGGACAAAAGCCAGAATCACCGACGCGACGATGGCCCCGAAAACCATCGCATCGACGTTGAATTGGGCGAGCAGTTTTTCCAGCATCTTTGCTCAGCCTCCGATCCGATCATAGGTCTGGGGAACACTGCAGCGAAGCATCCGATCCGAGGGAGCTTTTTTCAGATAACGGACGTGTTGAAAATGGATATTGACGACGTTATCCATATCATCATGATAGGCGATCTGACTCACACGTCCTTCGGAATCGACGGCAACGGTATAGTTGCGCCCATTATAGCGAGCAACGTAGATTCCGTCACGGTAGGGGCGTGCGCTCCGAAGGACCGCCGCCAGATCGAAGCGTTTCTGCATCCGATAGGTCGTCGCCTGTTCCAAATCGTGATCGACCACCAGAACCTCTTTGCCGTCACTGCAAACCTCTTTGCGAGTTGGCTCCCGATAAATCCACTTCAGCATCGACGGCGCTTTCATCGTTACCGTTCCGCGATAGAGGATCACCTTCTTCTTCGGATTGGTCACTTTCTGGAGAAAATCGGCCTGGAATGCGACGGGAATCCGGATTCCCCCGGCAAAAACGAGCGTTCCTATTCCCACCATCGCGATCACTATTCGTTTCATCAATATCCTGATCTCTATTTTTTTCCGCAATCATATCCAATTCCGTCGAAAGGCGACCAAAAGGTCCATCTTTCCCCTGTCTCTGGACTGCAAAGATCCTCCCAATTATCATTAACGGAATTTTCGATAAAATTGAGGCCATTTTCTACGGTGAGAGAAGGCTATAAAAGTATGATCAATACATTGATGAACGTTATCGGTACCGCCAACGACCGAAAAGTAAAACAGTACATGAAGCGGGCGAAAAAGATCAACGATCTGGAACCCAAATACGAAAAGATGAGTGACGAAGAGCTTCAAGCGGCTTTCGATGCTCTGCGTCGAGCCGTCAAAGCGGGTGAAAAAAGTCTCGACGACGTGCTCTACGACTCTTTCGCCATCACTCGTGAAGCGAGCAAGCGGGTTCTGGGACTGCGCCATTACGACGTGCAGCTTGTCGGAGGGATGGTTCTGCACGAGGGCAACATCGCCGAGATGAAAACCGGAGAGGGTAAAACACTCGTGGCCACTCTTCCCGTCGCACTCAACGCGATGCTCGGACGCGGCGTCCACGTCGTCACGGTCAACGACTATCTGGCCAAGCGTGACGCTACTGACATGGGACGCCTTTACGAGTTTTTGGGCTACCGTACCGGTTGCATCACCAGCGAAATCCAGGACGATGCCGAACGCAAAGCCCAGTACGATGCCGACATCACCTACGGCACAAACAACGAGTACGGTTTCGACTATCTGCGGGACAACATGAAAGTCCGCCTCGACGAAAAGGTCCAGCGTGACCACTACTATGCCATCGTGGACGAAGTGGACTCCATCCTCATCGACGAAGCCCGGACTCCCCTCATCATCTCCGGCCCCACCCAACGGGATCAGGATCTTTATATGATCGCCGACAAAGTGGCCCAGCAGCTCGAGCGGGGCGAAGAGATTCCCACCCGTGCGGGCGAACCCAAAAAGACGACCGGCGATTTCGTCGTCGACGAAAAGAACCGCACAATCGTCATGACGGAGCAAGGACTGGAAAAAGCCGAGAAGCTCTTCAGGGTCGACAATCTCTTCAGCCTCGAAAACGCCGCGATGGTCCATCACCTCGACCAGGCGCTCAAAGCCCACAATCTCTTCGAACGGGACGTCGACTACGTGGTCCGTGACGGCGAAGTGATCATCGTCGACGAATTTACCGGCCGCCTCAGCGAAGGACGCCGCTACAGCGAAGGGCTCCACCAGGCTCTCGAAGCCAAAGAGGGCGTTAAAATCCAGGAAGAGTCCCAGACTCTTGCCGAGATCACCTATCAGAACTACTTCCGGATGTACGAAAAACTCGCCGGAATGACCGGAACCGCCCAGACCGAGGCGACGGAGTTCAGCCAAATCTACGGCCTGGATGTCATCTCCATCCCGACCAACGTCCCCGTCGAGCGGATCGATAAACCCGACCTGATCTTCAAGACCGAGCAGGATAAACTCAACGCCGTGGTCAAACGGAT
>WFQO01000141.1 GCA_015486995.1 Nitratifractor sp.
CGCTTCCAGTGAACTGGTGGGAGAAAACGGAAAGTATGTTCTCAAATCCGAAAACCGGGACCTCAACAGCAGCGAAATGATCGACTATTATGAGGATTTGGTCGCCAAATACCCCATCGTCTCCATTGAGGATGGACTTAGCGAAGACGACTGGGAAGGATGGAAAGAGTTGACCGAGCGTCTGGGCGACAGAATTCAGCTCGTCGGTGACGATCTCTTCGTCACCAACGCCAACATTTTGGCCCAGGGGATCGAAATGGGTGTGGCCAATTCCATCCTCATCAAACCCAATCAGATCGGTACGGTAAGTGAAACGATGTTGACTGTCCGCCTGGCCCAGCGTAACGGGTATACCTGCGTCATGAGCCACCGCTCCGGTGAGAGCGAAGACAGTTTCATTGCCGATTTCGCTGTGGCGCTCAATACCGGAGAGATCAAAACCGGATCCACTGCCCGCAGCGAGCGGATCGCCAAGTACAACCGTCTCCTCTCCATTGAAGAGGAGCTGGGTGAGTACGAATATCTGGGCAGCGAACTCTTCGGCGCGTGAGAGAGCGGAATTCCGAGGAGAAAATGCCGAGGGGAAGCAGCGGAGAGTGGTTCGTCTTTTCCTTTCGCAGTCTTCTTGCGATCGCGGTCGGTATCGTTCTCTTCGCGTTGTACGTGAAAATTCTTCTTTTCGGCAACAATTCGCTGGAGGTTCTTCGCTCTCTGGAAGCCGAAAAAACGAAGGTACTTCAGGAGCGCAGCGCTCTTCGTGAAGCCAATCAGGCTCTGCAGAAACACTACTTCGAATTGCTGCAGATCACCGGGGGATAACCCTCACTTCTTTTCCCGTATCTTTTTCCGATAACGACTGAGGAATTTGATCGCCGTCATGGCGACGATGACTTCGAAGAGACTTGCCAGGATCAGTGTGTAGTAGGTCAAAATTCCGATCGATCCCGACTCGTAACCGATGGTCGCGACGGCGATGAGCAGGGTCAGAGGCATGGAGAGGGCGACGGCCATCATCAGGCCGTCGATCCGACTGTAGATTTTCCGCAGATGGTAGGCGGCAAGTATCCGAATACCGATCATGACCGCAGTGATGCTCAACGCACCGGTGACGACGCCGCGATAGAGCAGAGCTTGCAGATCAAAAGAAGCCCCTACATGGATGAAAAAGAGAGGCACCAAAAAGCCGAAGCCTAGACTGGAGAGTTTCTCTTCGAGCTGTTTTTCGTGGTGAAAAAAAGCGGAGATGGCTACGCCGGCGATGAAAGTCCCCAGAGCAAGTTCGAGATCCAAGGCCAGCATCGCTGAAATGAGGATGAAAAAGAGTGCCATCGCCATGCGAACATCCTGATCGGAGCTATCGACGGTGGGCATCAACTTCTTTTTGAGTTCGGGAAACCACCAAAAGAGCAGATTGAGAAGATGATAGGCCAGATAGATGGTGACGATGAAGAGCAGCAGATAAAAGAGCTTGATCAGAAGCGGGAGTCCGAAGCCGACGGTGCTGGCGGCGTCGAAAATCGTCAGGGTGGCGATGCTGGCGATCTCTCCCATGACGCCGACGATGATGGCGAGATTGAGCCAGGGTTCTTTCTTTCCGTAGATTTTGGCGAGAGACGCGACCAGGCCGATCGAGATCAAGGGGAGGGAAAGAGTGACGATGGGGTTGAAATGCAGTAAAATCCCCGCCGTTACAGCGAGCAAACCGAGGGTCAGGACAAAGAAGAGAGCCTTACGGATCAAGATTCTGGAACTGTTGAGAATCTGTTTGAGATCCACTTCGAGGCCGGCAAGGAACATCAGATAGAGGAACCCCACCTCGGCGATGAGGTCGAAGTATTCGTTTTCCCCGATAAAACCGAAATAGGCAAGTAGAGATCCAAGGACGATTTCGACCGGAGCTGTCGGAGTCTTGAGGATTTTGGCCAGAAAAGGGGAGAGCCAAATGAGTAGGGAGAGGGTAAGGATCAGTTCGATACCGTTATGATGCATGACAGCTTTCGGCGACGGTGTAGCCGAGCTCTTCGAGGCGTCGGCGGTCTCGATCGGGTGCTTCACCCTCGGTGGTGAGATAGTTGCCCAGAACGATGGCGTTAGCCCCCGCATCGAAGAGCTCCTTCTCCCGGCCGGAGAAGAGCGCTTCACGCCCGGCGGCGACCATAAGGATGGAGAGCCGGGGCATCCGTCGGGCGGCGGTGCGGACGATTTCCAGAGCTTCGGAGTGCCCGATGGTCCGTTCGGGGATCGGCAGGGCCGGGTTGGGGAGATAGAAGTTCAGAGGAACGGAGTCGGGATGCAGCTCGGCGAGGCTCTCGAGCAGATCGAGACGATCTTCGGGACGTTCGCCCATGCCGAATATTCCTCCGCTGCAGAGCGAAAGCCCGGCTGATTTGACCGCTTCGCAGGTGGCGTAGCGCTCCTCCCAGCTGTGGGTCGTACAGATCTGAGGATAGTAGCGCTGTGAGGTTTCGAGATTGTGGTTGTAGCTTTGGATTCCGTGGACTTTGAGATAACGCAGTTGCTCCACGGTTGCCGTACCGTTGCAGGCGATGAGCCGAAGGTCGGGAATCTCCTCAGTGAGTCGCTGTGCCGTCCGGGCGATGTACTCCGTCTTGACGTCATCGAGTCCCCGGCCCGCGGTGACGAGGCAGTAACCCAGAGCCCCCTGGGAGCGTGCTCGTCTGGCTTCGGCGAGAACCGTTTCGGGATCCTTGAAGTTGTAGCGCTCGATTCGGGCTCGATAACGGGCACTCTGGGTACAGAACTTGCAATCCTCCGGACAACTTCCGCTCAGTACATTGTTGATGGCGCAGAGAAAAATCGTCCGCATTCCCCTCCCTTCTGTTTTTTTGATACGTCATTATACCCGGGAATCCGAAGGTGGCCCCCTAAGTGGGAAGGAACGGGAATTTCGTGATAATATTGGTATCGGAATTGGTCTCAGAAGGAGGAGTGAGGTGTTGAAAGCGCTTGGAGTGTGGGTGATGATCGGTCTGGTCTGCCTGCAGGGGGGAGTGATTGTTCTTCTGGATACGTTTGCCGATAGAGAAGCGGCACAATCCGAAAAAAACAGGGCGGAAACTTATCTGAAAAAAATTTCTCCCCGGACGGCAGAGGATCTTCTTTTGCGGCGTCAAGGTAGTGAGTGGATTCTTATGGTGAAACCGGCGACCGACGATATGAAATCTTTGGAAGGGGCGCTTTTGCCGTTGGCGCGCCGTTATCCGAAACTGCTGGTGATGCCTTCAGAGGGGGAGCCTCTTGCAAAAAGCGGAAAGAAAGTGCAAAGAGAGATCCCTTTCGTTGTTTCACGCAAGGCACTCATCGCGGGAATCGCAGGAGCGGTCCTCCTTGTACTGGCCTGGTTCGCCATGAGGATTCGCCGTCTCGGAAATATACGGAATACGGCAGGAAAAATGGAGAAGCGTTTCGAAGAGATCAGGAGGAGACTGAATGAACAATCGTGATTGGAAAAGAGTTTTTCGCCGGGTATTTCCTCTGGCGGCGGGAGTGGTTCTGACGGTAACGATCGGAAGAGCGGAGACGATTTTCTTGCTGAAGTCTTCCGCCTCCGTTCAGCCGCTGAAAAGTGAGGAGATAGCGTTGAAGCGTAAGATCGGAGGGGACGAACATCTTGCCGATCTTGCGAAACGACTCGGCTTTTCCCTGAGGATTCGTCAGGTGGGAAAGGAGTATTATCTGGTGGGCGGTCCGGTCGCCGACAGTTTCGAGGCGGCACTGTTTGCCTGGAAACTGCGTGCTCTCTCACCCGGAGCGATCGCCCTGACGCTTCCGACTCCTCCTTCGCATGTCACTCTCCCCTCTTCTACCGTGGCCGTTTCACCGGATGAAGAGCTTCCCCGGCTCTGGATCGCTCTTTTCGCTTTGGCTTTGATCGGAGTGTTGGGGCTTTATGTCTCATCCCAACAGCTACGAAAAATCCAGGAGCGTTTCGAGGGGATGAAGAGGAGCCAGGAAGAGATAGAGAAGCAACTCAGCGGTTTCCTGACGACCGTGAGTGAAGAGATCTACAGTATGAGCAAGGAGGCGAATACCCAACTGGGGAAACTGGTTCGGAAAAGGAAAAGTGAATCGCTGGATGAAAACCTCAAACAGGTGATGCAGATCGAAAACAAAATTCTCGACAATTCGATGCATCTTCTCAATTTTCTGCGCCTAAAAGCCCATAAAATTGCATTGCGCGAAGAGCCTTTCGATCTGAATACGATGCTGGGAGACGTCCTGACAGCGCTACATGAGAGGATCGCTCCGAGTGACAAAGAACTGATCTTCGATCTCGAGCGGGATCTCCCACGCAAGGTCATGGGAGATTTCACCCACAGTGTCGAAATACTGAGCAATTTACTGGAAGAGGCACTTGTGAGTACCCGGGGTGAGGATGTCCAGCTTTCTCTTTCGGCGTTTCGTCCCTATACGGAACAGGGAGAGTTGCGTTTTCGGATCACGTATCTGGCGGCGGATGACGCATTCGATCCCGAGACTTTCTTTGTACCTCAACGCGACGAGGAGACGGGAGAGTATCGTAATATGGGGCTTTATGTGGCCAAAGAGTTGAGCGATCTGATGGGCGGGACTCTTCGGGCAGGATCGGCGGCTGGAGGTCATCTGCGACTTCTTGATCTGATGCTTCCGCTCGCTTCGGCGGAAAAGGAGGGAGAACAGCGACGCTATCGTCTACCTGAACGGGAGTTGACCCGCAAAGAGATCCTCATCGTCACCCACAACGAGATCGCGTCGGAAGCGTTGCGTAAACTTTTCGCCTATTACCGACATAGGGTGACGCTCATGAATCTTGTGCATTTTGAGTCGAAGCGCCCCTCCCTGGAGCGTTTCGATCTCGTCGTTCTTGATGAGACGCTCATCGACAATCTCTTCGTGGAGTATGTGCGTTCGATTCAAAGAGAGAGCGATGTCCGTATTGTGGCCTTGCACAACCTTTTTCAACCGCCGCGTCTTCTTCCCGAAGATGTCGTCAGTGCCATGCTCAGAAAACCGGCCACACTTCTGGATGTCTACAACCTCATTGTAGATCTTTACGCTCCTCGAAAACCGGTTGAGAGCGAAGAGACGAGAGGGGAAGAGGAAGCGGATCGGAGCCGAACCTTCCATGCGGATTTCCCGGCCAAAAAGGAGGTGACCCTGAAAGATTTTCGGCATTTTGCCGGAACCCGCCTGCTTATCGTCGAAGACAATCCTCTCAATCTCAAGATGATTTTGAAAGTACTGGAAGATTCGGGCATCAGGATCGAAACGGCGGAAAACGGATTGAAAGCGGTAGAGAGTATCGAACGGCACTCTGCGGGAAGTTTCGATCTGGTTTTGATGGACATCAATATGCCGGTCATGGACGGATATCAGGCGACCCGTCTCATTCGGCAATCACGTTCGGGGGTAGAGCTGCCGATCGTCGCACTTTCAGCCCTCAACCTGGAAAATGAAATTCAGCGAATGCGCGACGCGGGAATGGACGGGTATTTGCCCAAACCTATCGACCTGGGCAAACTCTACACGGCCTTTGCGACCTATCTCGAAGCCAAAAAAGTTCCCATTATACGAGAGGAGAAGACGAGCCGTGCTCCCGTCGAATATCGTACGATCGATTACAAAAAAGCGTTACAGTACTGTAGCGGTAACGCGACGCTTCTCGAAGAGATTCTGGAGAGTTTCGTCGATGCCTACGGCGAGAGTGATCGGAATCTGAGTCGTCTGCTTCAACGGAAGGAATACGAAGAGATGCGCAAGGTTTTGCTCGATCTTCTCGGAATCAGCGGCACCATTGCCGCAGAGGATCTTCACAAGCGAGTCAAAGCCTTCTATCGAGACATTCTCCTGCACCGTTTCGACGATCTCCCCCAGCGTCTGAAGGAGTACTCTTCGGCGCTGAAAGTACTCTGCGAAGAGATCAGGCAGAAGCGTTCCTAGAGGGAGGGAAAAGAAAATTCTCTTTTTCCCATTGCCCGCTCGAGAGAGCACGAGAGAAGTGGGTAACTTTCCACTCTTTGTCATTATGTTCGAGCAGGGCGCATTCGCTTCGGTTCCCCTCCCGAGCGCAAATCTCCCCGGGGTTGAGGTAGAGGCTTGATCCTTTGAGCTCACAGGCGAAACGATGAGTGTGTCCGTAGACGATGAGATCGGTGTCGGGGGTGAGGTAGTAGGGTAGGTGCATCAATTTGATCGTCAGTGCATCGATTTTCAGATACCAAGGTTCTTTCTTGATGCGATACCGGGAAGCGAGGGGAAGCAGAGATCGGTCGTTATTGCCGAAGACTGCGGCGTAGGGAAGCCCTGTTGCTTCCAGTTGCCGCAGATTCTCTTCGACGCAGAAATCGCCCGCGTGAAGCAGAGTGCGGGCTCCCTCCTCCAGAAGTTTTTCCAGGGCACTTTTTTGCAGATCGCTGCGACGGTGGGGATCGGAGAGGATGCCGATTTTCAGACTCATTTGCAGACAGCTTTGTCCCTACAATCCCATTTTTCCCGGATTGAGAATACCGTTGGGATCGAAAGCGTGTTTGAGGCGGCGGAAGAGTTCCATCTCCGCCGGCGTGAAGGCGAGGGTCATGAATTCGGCTTTGCTCAGGCCGATGCCGTGTTCACCGCTGAGAGTCCCGCCCATCTCTACCACTAGTTCAAAGATTTCCCGAATTGCCCGGTGGCCCTTTTCCAGCTCTTCAGGGTCGCTGCCGTCGACCATGACATTGACGTGGATATTCCCGTCGCCGGCATGACCGAAGCAGGGGACGACCAATCCGTACTTCTCCCCGATCGCGTAGATCCGTTCGAGAGCTTCGGGGAGCAGGCTACGCGGGACGGAGATATCTTCGTTAAGTTTTTTGCTTCCGTACATCGTAATGGAGGGCGAGGCGCCTCGGCGCCCTTTCCAGATCCGTTCGCGCTCCTCGGTGCTCTCGGCGACGCGGAACTCCTGGGCACCGTTCTCCTTGAAGGAGTGTTCCAGGACTTCGAGCTGGAAGTCGAGCTCTTCGGGGACGTTACCGTCCACGTCACCGATAAGCAGAGCACCGGCCTCCTCGGGGAGCTCGATTCCCAACTTTTCTTTGACGGCTCGTACGACCAGCGCATCGAGAAACTCCATCGCCACGGGGTTGGCTCCCTCGGCCAGGGATTTGAAAACCGCGTTCATCGCCGCTTTGACATCGGGAAAGATTCCCATATAGGATTTGACGTAGCGAGGTTTGGGGATCAGCTTGAGGGTCAGTTCCGTCAAAACCGCGAGGGTGCCTTCGCTGGCGGTGAGGATCCCGGCGATGTTGTATCCCGCCACATCTTTGATGGTTCGTTTGCCGGCACGGATCACGTCGCCGTTGGGCAGGACCGCCCGTAGCGCCATTACGTAATCTTTGGTCAATCCGTACTTGGCCGCCCGCATTCCTCCGGCATTTTCGCTGACGTTACCGCCGAGGGTGGAGTACTCTTCGCTGGCGGGATCGGGAGGGTAGAAGAGTCCCATCGCTTCCACGTGGCGTTGGAGATCCTTGTTGATGACGCCGGGTTGGACGATGGCGAGCATGTTTTCCCGGTCGATTTCGAGGATTTTGTTCATGTGTTTTTCGAAGCCCAAAACAATGCCGCCGCTGGCGGGAAGCGCTCCGCCGGTGAAACCGCTGCCGGCACCCCGGGGAACGATGGGGATTCGGTGGTGATTGCAGTAGGTCAGGATCCGACTCACATCCTCTTCGTCGCGGGGGAAGACGACGGCATCGGGTTCGTAATGGGTTCGGGTGGCGTCGTAGCTGTAAGCCCGTCGGTGGGCTTGGTCGCTTCGGACGTTCTCGTCGCCCACGAGCTCACGCAGGCCTGCAAGCAGCTGATCGTCGATCATTTGATCCTCCCGACACTCTGATAATAGTCTCCCTCGCTCTTGCCGCCCAAGAATCCGCCTCGAACGCCGCTGAAACGGGTATAGAAAGGATAGCGGGCTTCACTGCCCCGGGGATGGAAGGGGCGGCTGGCTACGATACGGGAGCTGATAGGATCGAAGAGAATCGCCCGATCCTTCTGGACAATGTAGACGAGACCGACCTGGGCTTCCCGGGCGAAGCCGGCCAGATTGGAGGCGTCGGGTGCGCTATCGCCTTTTCGGGAAAGGTAGGCGGCGTAGAGATCGGGATGGATGAAGAAGCGGCCTCCGCTTTGAGTGATCGCCCGGTAGGTTTCGGCGTTGGGTGCCAGGACCAGGACATTATTATAGAGGTATCCACCGATCACTTTGTCCCCGGGACGTGCGACCTGTTTGGGGGTGGGAAGCCCCTTGTGGTCGAGAAGGTCCCCTTTGCGTACCGTCGCCTCTTTGGGAGCTGTCTGCACCAGAATTCCGGTGATCGCCTGTAAGCCCTTGCCGAAATCGTGCAGGACGATTCCGCTCATACCGTTAACGGGCAGGGCTGTGGAGAGGGTGACCCGATCTCCGTGGACGGCGCTGACGCTGCTGTGGACGGTAGGGGGATAGAATCCCGCCCACACGCTCATCAGACACAGGGTCAAAATCATTACAAATCTTTTTATCACGTTTCTTCCTTTAGCTCAGACTGATGACGTATTTCTCTTTGAAAGACGATTATACTTTCTCTATTTTAAAAGACCGATGAGGGGGAGAGTAAACGGCTCCTTGGTTATAATTCCCGCCAAAAAAGCGCAATGGGCCAGGGAGAGAACGGTGAAGAGATTCTGGATGGTGATTCTACTGACAAGTATGGTACTTTGGAGTGCCGAAGTCCATCGCAGTCACTGGAAGAGCGGCGAAACCTTTTCCGAATATCTCCAGCGTTACGGAATCTCTCAGGATCTGCTCAAAAGCATCAGCGACGACGACAGCAAATACCTCTCCGAGATCCAGGGGGGAGAGCCTTTTTACGAGATGCTTGAGGGATCGACGTTGATTGACGCGCTGATCCCTATCGGGGAGGAGATGCAGATCGAACTCTCCCGGGATCTACGCAGCGGTCGCTACCGCTTCGACATCGTTCCCATCGTCTATCGGAAAGTCGAGGATGAAGTCCTGGTACGGATCGAGAGAAATTGCTACAGCGACATCGATCGCCTTACTCGCAATCCCCGTTTGGGATTTCTTCTCAAACGTCTCTACAAAGGATCGGTGGATTTTCGTAAATTTAGGGCAGGGGACAAAATAGCCTTCGTCTATAGTCAGAAAAGTCGTCTGGGGCAGCCCTGGGGCCCGCCCCATATCCGGGGAGCCGTCGTCGAGGGACGGCGGGGCAAACCCCGCTTTATTTTTGTCGACGAGGAGGGAAACGCCTGGCGGGACATCCGCAAAACCATCCGTAAAACGAAAACGGCCAAAAAACGGGTGGAGTACAGCACGACTCGAACGATCCGTATCCGGCAGCGTGGGGCGAGTCGCTTCGTCAGACCGATCCCCGGAGCGCGGATCACCTCCCGTTTCTCCTACAAGCGATGGCATCCGATTCTGCACCGGTATCGTCCTCATCTCGGTGTTGATTTCGGGGCCCGTCGAGGGACCCCGATCCATGCCACGGGAAGCGGCCGGGTGATCTACGCCGGGTGGATGCGCGGATACGGCAAAGTGGTCAAGATCGATCACGGTCGCGGCTATGTCTCTCTCTATGCGCATCAAAGCCGGCTGAAGGTTCGACGGGGAAGTTACGTCAAGCGGGGAGAGGTGATCGGTTATGTCGGAAGTACGGGGCGAAGCACCGGACCCCATCTGCACTTCGGTCTCTATCGCAACGGTCGGGCCGTCGATCCGCTGAAAGTTTTGGGACGGGGCTCCGGACCTCTCTATGTGACCCGCAGAATCACCACACACCATACGAAGATCCAGAGCTACACCAAAATCACCAAACACACCGTCCCGATCAAAGGGGCGGCGGCGATGAAAAAACGTCTTAAAAAACTTTTGGAGGGGTCGAAACCGCATGCCTTTCGCTGGGAAGTGATCGCCGAGAACTTGATCCATGTGGAGGATCGTAACGTTTCGGCGCGGGAGGAAAATTTGACGCATTAAGCATAAGGGGGATCGTTTCATGAAAATACGAATCGAAAATTTCCGTCTGGAGCCTTTGGAGTCGGGGCATTACATTCACCCCTATCTTGCCCGATTTCGGATGGACGGTGAGCAGAAGAGCTGGGAAGTTCTTCGTGCACGTGACAGTGTCGCGATCCTTCTTTGGCATCGGGAGCGGGAGCGTTTCATTCTGGTCCGTCAGTTTCGGCCGCCGGTCTATCTGAATAACGGAGAGGGGATGACGGTCGAACTCTGCGCCGGTTTACTGGACAAACCGGAGCTGAGTCCCGAAGAGGTGGCAAGCGAAGAGATCGAAGAGGAGTGCGGTTATCGTGTCACACCCACGGATCTGCAGCGGATCACTTCCTTTTATACCTCGGTCGGACATTCGGGAAGTCGGCAAATCCTCTACTATGCGGAAGTGACGGAAGCGATGCATATCGGACCGGGAGGAGGCGTCCCGGGAGAGGAGAAGATCGACGTCGTTGAGTATACCCTGCAGGAAGCACACAGTCTCGAGGAGGATGAAAGGATCGCACGGACCCCGGGACTGCTCTACGCGCTGTGCTGGTGGGAAAAGAACCGGGGCAGCGGGATATGAGAGTTGACGTGTTCTCCGCGAACGAACAACGAACGACGAAAAACGATTTTACTGATCCTCTTTCGCCTGGGTGTAGCTGGCGTAGTAGGTGCTGCCGTCACTGAAGGTGTTGACGGTGAGTTTGGAGAATTGGTCGAGGTAATCCCAAAACTCCTTTTTGATCGCTTCGTCGACCCCTTCGACTTCGTCGAGGGCGTCACGCATCGTCCCGAGCCACTCGACGCGGGCCTTTTCGTTGATGGAAAATTCGTCGTGGAGGCGGATCATGTATTCGTTGAGGTCCATTCCCTGAGCTTCGTCTTCGTAAACTTTCGGGCCGCCGCAAATCTGGATGAAGAATTTTGAATTTTTCTCCTTGACCTTTTCGAACTCCTCTTCGTCCTGGGGAAAAAAGTGGGCGATGTCGCTCTCGTAGATCTTGTCGTAGAAGTTGTACATCAATTTGCGCATGCCCTCTTCGCCTCCGATCGCTTCGTAGAAGCGTTTGCTCGGGTTTTTGAAGCGGACCGTTTCGCCTTTTTCGACGGGGCTGATTTCCAGTGCCATAGTTTTCCTTCGTGCTTTAATTAGGAGTAATATTATCCTATTTAAAGTGAAAGCTCTTGACCTCGGTCAATTCTCGCGCCTTTCGCTATAATTTCGCCAGCGAGTTTCAATGGAGTACTCTGAAGAACCTCCGGTTTCACTCGATAGCTCTGGCAGTCGCGAACAGGAGAAGCGAACAAGGCAATATCAACTGCTTGATGTTGCCCGCTTCGAACGGCGCTTCGTCTATGCCGAAGGCATCGAAGACGCCCACACCTTTCACGGGTTGAGCGCTCCTTTGTCGCCATCGAGTGAAACCTCTCTTGGGCATTTTTCAGAGGGTTCAATGAGAAAAAGGAGAAAAAATGTGCATTTTCTGCAAAATCGTCGCGGGAGAGATCCCCAACAATACCGTGCTTGAGAACGAAGAGTTCCTGGCCTTTCACGACCTCTATCCCAAGGCGCCGATCCACGTCCTCGTCATTCCCAAGAAGCATATCTGCTGTTTTCAGGAGGTGGATCCGGAGACGATGGCCAAGATGACCCCCTTTATCCAGGAGGTCACCCGCAAGCTCGGGATCGATCAGAGCGGCTATCGGCTCATCGTCAACAACGGAGAGGACGGCGGGCAGGAGATCCACCACCTGCACGTGCACATCCTCGGCGGCGGCAAGCTGCGCTGGGATCATCAGCACGAGGATGCCCGTAAAAACATTTGACCGCTTTCATTGAAGAACTTCGAAGAGAACTTTTATTCGGCGGCGACAAAGGAGCGCTTGCCCCCTGGAGGTTCCAACGGAATCAGCGACTGCCTAAGCTGCCGGATGAAATCGGCGAAATGACAAAAAACCCGTTTATATCGTTGTACTTAAAGACACAGAGCTTCGTTCCAAACCCGCCCCCCAGCGATTTTTCGCTAAAATCCCCACATTTCATCATCAGTGAGGTAATGGATTGGAAAATCTCGAAGAAAAGATAGCGGGGGCGTCGTCCCTCGAGGATCTGGAGAAAGTCCGGATCGAAATCTTCGGCAAAAAAGGGGCCCTGGCGGCGGAATTCGCCAAGCTCAAGGACGTCCCCGGGCCGGAGAAGAAAGCGTTCGCCGAGGGCTTGAACCGACGCAAGGCTCAGCTGCAGGCCCTCTTCGACGCCCGTAAAGAGACGCTCGCGGCCGAAGCGTTGGAGCGGACGATGCGCTCCGAAGCGCTCGATGTGAGCCTCTATTCGGGCCTGGGAGAGAAGGGAGCGCTGCATCCGGTGCGTGAAACGATGGATCGGATCATCGACTATTTCGTGGCGCTCAATTTCGCCGTCGAGAGCGGGCCGATGGTGGAGGACGATTTTCACAATTTCGAAGCGCTCAATCTCCCCAAGCACCATCCCGCCCGGGATATGCAGGATACCTTCTATTTCGCCGACGGAACCCTCCTGCGCACCCACACCTCTCCGGTGCAGATCCGCACGATGCTGCGTCAGAAGCCGCCGATACGGATGATCGCTCCGGGAGCGGTCTTCCGTCGTGACTACGATTTGACGCATACCCCGATGTTTCATCAGGTGGAGGGGCTGGTCGTGGAGGAGGGCGACAAAGTGAGCTTCGCCAACCTCAAATGGATCCTCACTGATTTTCTGCACGAAATGTTCGGGGAGGTCGAGGTCCGTTTCCGCCCCAGTTTCTTCCCTTTTACGGAGCCTTCCGCGGAGGTGGATATCAGTTGCATCTTCTGCGGCGGTGAAGGGTGTCGGGTCTGTTCCCGCACCGGCTGGCTGGAGGTCCTCGGCTGCGGGGTCGTGGATCCCAACGTCTTCAAAGCGGTGGGCTACGAAGGTGTCAGCGGGTATGCCTTCGGACTGGGGGTGGAGCGTTTCGCGATGCTTCTGCACCGCATTCCCGATCTACGCTCTCTTTTCGAGGGTGATATTCGACTATTGGAGCAGTTCAGATGATCGTTACACGCAGTTGGCTGGAGGAGTACATCGATCTCTCCGGCATCGACAACGACCGGCTTTACGAAACCTTCAACTCCATCGGCCTGGAGGTGGATCGACTGGAGCCTCTGGAGCTTCCTTCCAAGGTGGTCGTCGGGAAGGTTCTGGAGTGTAGCAAGCATCCCGACGCGGACAAACTCAATGTCTGCCGGGTCGACACCGGGGACGGGGAGCGGCAGATCGTCTGCGGCGCCGCCAACGTCCGGGAGGCAGAATATGTCGCCGTGGCCCTTCCCGGGGCCGTACTGCCGGGCGATTTCGCGATCAAACCCGCCAAGCTTCGTGGGGTCGAAAGCCTGGGGATGATCTGCTCCACGGAGGAGCTGGGATTGCCCCATGCCGGCCCGGGGATCTGGATCCTTGACGAGAGCCTCGGAGAGATGGTTCCCGGCCGGGAATTGGCGGAGTATGAAAAGATCGCCGACACCGTCATCGAACTGGAGTTGACCGCCAACCGCGGGGATTGCCTCAGTGTTCACGGGGTGGCCCGGGATCTTTCGGCGGCGTTTGAGCGGCCGCTGCACCGTCGGGAGACGAAACCGCGGCTGACGAGCAAACGAGGCATCGCCCGGAGTGTCGATCTGCATAGCCGGGGAGCGGTCGACGCCGATCTGCTCTATGTACTGGCGGAAAACGAGAGGATCGTTGCCGACGCGTTGATCCGTCTGCGTCTGGCCTTGGTGGACGCCTATCGGGAGGAGGCCCTCGAAGCGCTGCTGGCTTACGCGACGCACGCGACGGGAGTGATCCTGCGTGCCTATGACGTGGAGAAGCTTCGGGGTGAGGAGGGGCATCTGCCGCTGCAAATCGAGGAGAGAGAGAAAGGCTACGTCGAGATCCGTGCGGGCGAGACGGAACTCTCCATCGTCGGGGTCCGCCAGAACGAAGAGAGTCGGGCGACGGCCGAGAGTCGGGAGATTCTCTTCGAAGCCTCCTACATCGATCCGGAAGTTCTGGTCCCGATGGTGGCGCGAAGCGGGCTCCAGACCGACGCGCTCTACTATCGCAGTTCCCGGGGCAGCGAGCCCGATCTCGATTTCGGGATGGAGGCGCTCTTTGCCGCCTGCGACGCGAAAGGGGAGTGTCGGTTCAGTGAAGCGGAGCTGCGCATCGAAGCGGAGCGGGAGCGCCGCAGCGTGCCCGTCGATCTGAAAAAGCTCGACGCGATCATCGGGCAGCACATTCCCGCGGGCAAAGTCTATATGATTCTGGAGAAGCTCGGTTTTACGATGCACAAAGCTGCCGAAGGGGTCTTCGGAGCCGTCGTGCCCCCCTGGCGCCACGATATTTTCAACCTCCAGGATATCGCCGAAGAGATTCTGCGGATCGTCGGGATCAACCGCATCGACGCGCAGCCGCTGCAACTGACCGAACGCAACCGACTGACGGAGACGACCCGTCGTTACCGTTTTCGGCGGGATCTTCGCCAGCGGGCCGTGGCTGCGGGCTATTTCGAAGCGGTCACTTACGCCTTCGCCGAAAAAGCGACGCTGGAGCGCTACGGCTTTCCCCTTTTGGATGCGAGCGTCGAACTGGTCAACCCCATCGTCGAAGAGCTCAATACCCTGCGCAGTACGTTGACGGTCAATCTCCTCGAAGCGGCACGACGCAACCTCAGTTACGGCAAGCGGCGCATTCCTCTCTTCGAGATCGGCTCGGTTTTCGATCGTGAGCGCAACGAACACGAGAAATTTACGCTGCTCTGGAGCGGGGATGCCGAAGAGCCGAGTATCGTCAACCACGGCAAGCCGCCCCGGATCGATTTCGCCCGTTTTGTCCGAACCCTTGGGGAGATTCTCGGCGAGTTTACTCTGGGCCCCTGTCGGGAGACGAACGGTCTGATCCACCCCTATCAGTCGGCGACGCTCTACTTCGGAGATCGGCCGGCGGGATGGCTGAGCAAACTGCATCCCGAAGCGGCCGAAGCTTTCGGTCTGGAGGAGAGCTATCTGGCGGAGTTGGACTTCGAGGTCCTGATCCCGCCGCACCGCAACGCCGAAGCGATTTCCAACTTCCAGGGAACCTACAAAGATCTCAGCCTCCTGGTGGAGAAGGAGCTCCCCTACGCCCGGATGGCCGAAATCCTCGAAGCGCAGGATCTGCCGCTCTTGCAGCGCTTCTTCCCCATCGACCTCTACGAAGACGAGAGTCTCGGTGAGCGCAAGAGCGTCACGCTGCGTTTCTTCCTCCAATCTTCCGAAGGGACCCTCTCCGAGGAGGCGATCGAAGAGACGATGGAGACGATCCTCTCCAGCCTTGTCGAAGGGTGCGGGGCCCGTCTGCGATGAAAACGGTTCGCATCGCTCCGGCCCCCAAGGCTTTCACGATCGACTGTGACCGCATCGCTTCAGACAAATCGATCTCCCACCGCTGCGCCATCTTCGCACTTTTGAGCGATCGTCCCTCGATAATCGAAAATTTCCTTCGGGCCGAAGATACCCTCGCTTCTCTCTCCATCGCCGAGCAGTTGGGTGCGACGACCGAATGGAGCGAAGCGGGGAAGCTGACGATCACTCCTCCTGCGCGGCTGCGTGAACCCGACGACGTTCTCGACTGCGGCAACGCAGGGACCGGGATGCGCCTCTACTGCGGATTCCTGGCGGGAGTGGAGGGGAGTTTCGTCCTGACCGGAGACCGCTACTTGCGTGCCCGTCCGATGAAGCGGGTCACCGGGCCTCTGCAGAGTGTGGGAGCGAAGCTCGACGGGCGGGAAGAGGGCAATCTCGCTCCTTTGCATATCCGGGGCGGCAAGCTCAAAGCTTTCCGGTACGCCTCTCCCGTCGATTCGGCGCAGGTCAAATCGGCGATGATCCTGGCAGCGCTCCGGGGAGACGGACGCAGTTACTACCGCGAATCTTTCCTCAGTCGGGACCACAGTGAGCGGATGCTGCACGGAATGGGAGCGAGGGTCGGACGCGACACGGAGGGATGGATCACGATCGATCCGATGGAGGGACCCCTCGAACCGCTGAAACTCCGGGTGCCCGCCGATCCCTCCAGTGCCTTTTTTTTCGCGGTCGCGGCGGCAATTCTTCCGGGTTCACGGATACGCTTCGAAGGGATCAGCCTCAATCCGACCCGTATTGAAGCCTTTCGGGTTCTGGAGAGTATGGGCGCGGCGATCGACTACCGGATCCGTCAGGATCTCTACGAGCCGATCGGTGAAATCACGGTGCGCTACAACGGACGCCTGGGGGCTGTGGAGGTGGCCGAACGCATTCCCTGGCTCATCGACGAGTTGCCGGCGTTGGCCGTGGCGATGGCGACGGCCGAAGGGGTCAGCCGGGTCCGCAACGCCGCCGAACTGCGGGTCAAAGAGAGTGATCGCATCGCCTCGACGCTCCGGGCTCTGGAGGCGTGCGGCATCGAGACGGAAGAGTACGATGACGGTTACGCGGTGCACGGCGGGACGCTCCACTCCGCCGTCATCGACAGCCACGGAGACCACCGGATCGCGATGAGTTTCGCCGTCGCGGGACTGCTCTGTGGAATGGAGATCGTCGATACCGACTGCGTCGCCACCTCTTTCCCGAACTTTTTCGATATCCTTTCGCAGATGACGGAGGTTCACACCCTATGAACATCAAACTCGCCTCCTCCTACGGGTTCTGTTACGGGGTCAAGCGGGCGATCCGCATCGCCGAGGAGAATCCCGGCAGTGCCACCTACGGCCCGTTGATCCACAACAAAGACGAAATCGCCCGCCTCAAAGATCGGTACGACATTGGCCTGATCGAGAGCTTCGAAGAGGCGGAGAAGACCGATTCCATCGTCATTCGGACCCACGGCATTCCGAAAAACGAGCTCAAACAGCTCAAAGCCGAGGGCAAAAAGATCGTTAACGCCACCTGCCCCTATGTCACCACTCCCCAGCAGATCGTCGAGCAGATGAGCCGGGAGGGCTATAGCATCGTGATTTTCGGCGATCGCAACCATCCCGAGATCAAAGGGGTAGTCAGTTACGCCGACGATCCCCGCGACGCTTTCGTCGTCCTCGATCCCGAAGATTTGGACGAACTTCCGCTCAAATCCAAGGTCGCCGTCGTCGCCCAGACGACCCGCAAACCGGAGGACTTTCTCAAGATCGTCGGAGCGTTGACGCTGCGTTCGAAAGAGGTGCGTGTTTTCAACACCATTTGCAATGCCACCTTTGAAAATCAGGACGCCGCCGCCGAATTGGCCAGAGAAGCCGACGTGATGATCGTCATCGGAGGCAAACACTCCTCCAACACCAAGCAGCTCCACTCCATTTGCAAAAACTATTGCGACGACAGCTACTTGATCGAAAACGAAAAAGAGCTCGACTCCGCCTGGTTCGAGGGCAAAGAACTCTGCGGGATCAGCGCCGGGGCCTCCACTCCCGACTGGATCGTGCAAAACGTCATCGATCGGATCGAAGCCATCGTGCGAGACGATGTCTCTAGTGAAGAGTGAGGAGTTAGAAGTTAGTGGTTTTGGATCGCGTTGCCATACAACGCTTTTTTCAATGGAGGCGGGAATTCATTCCCGCAATGCACAGTTTTGGTTCTGCTTCTTGTAATCGCGCCCTAGACGCACACAATGCCGATCCGCTATACGGATCTCACTGCCGCCGTCCGAAGCAAAATTTCTTGACACATGACACGTCATACGTAACATATCCCCCCGACTTTAAACTATTCCCGGTATAATTAGCGCCAAAATGCGAAAAGTAAGGATTGGTATATGAAGTTCGAAGACATCGAAATTGAGGACGTTGATTTTGAAGCGATGCTGGAGGAGTCTTTCAAAAAAGAGGCTCGCGGCAGCGGGGATCTGACCGAAGGCACCATCGTCAAAATCAACGAAGAAGAGAACCAGGCGATCGTAGATATCGGCCGGAAAAACGAAGCGTTCGTTAACCTGGATCAGCTCCGTGACGAAGAGGGGAATCTCCTCTTCAAGGAAGGCGACACTCTGCCCGTCGTCATTACCGGCAGCCGGGGCGAGCGCCCGATGGTCTCCTACGATCTGGCCAAAAAACGCCAGGCGATGAATGAATTCATCGAGGAGTATGATGAACAGCAGGAGTACATAGTCGAGGGAACCGTCACCAAGAAAAACAAAGGCGGTTACGTCGTCGAAGCCGACGGGCTGGAATTTTTCATGCCCCGGACACTCTCCTATCTCAGCTCCAAGACCGACGCCATCGGCAAAAAAGTCAAAGGGGTCATCGTCAAGGTCGACAAGGACAAAGGCTCCGTCGTCATCTCCCGCAAAGAGCTCATCGAGCGCGACAAAGCCCGTGTTCAGGAGATCGTCGAAAAGCTCCTCGAGAGCAAAGAGCCCGTCGCCGGAATCGTCAAGAAGATCACCAGCTACGGTATGTTCGTCGACGTCGGCGGAATGGACGGTCTGGTCCACTACTCCCAGATTTCTCACAAAGGGCCCGTCAACCCTTCCAAGTATTTTCAAGAAGGAGACGAAGTCAACGTCGTAGCACTCGACTACGACAAGAAGAAGCGTCACCTCTCCCTTTCCATCAAAGAGGCCAATCCCGATCCCTGGAACAACATCGACGAAATCATCGAAGTGGGCGATACCGTCGAAGCGGTCGTCAGCAACATCGAGCCCTACGGCGTCTTCGTCGATCTGGGTGAAGATCTCGAAGCCTTCCTGCATGTCTCCGAAATCTCCTGGGACAAGAACGTCAAGCACCCCAAAGATTACCTCGAAGTGGGGGAAGAGATCAACGTCGAAGTGATCGAGATCGACAAAGAGAAGCGGCGCCTGCGCGTCAGCCTCAAAAACCTTCTGCCCAAGCCGATGGAGGAGTTTTCGCGCAAGCATCATGTCGGCGACGTCCTGACCGGTACCGTCTCTTCCTTGACCGATTTCGGTGCCTTCGTTCGCCTCGAAGGCGGAGTCGAGGGGCTGCTGCACAATCAAGAGACCTCCTGGGACAAGAGCAAGCGCGCCAAAGATCTCTTCAACGTCGGAGACGAAGTCGAAGTGAAGATCATCAAGATCGATACCGACGCCGGCAAAATCAGCCTCAGTCGCAAAGCGCTGGAGAAGTCGCCCGTCGAAACCTTCGCCGAGAACCACAAGGTCGGTGACATCGTCACCGGAACCGTCAAAGACAAGAAAGATTTCGGTGTCTTCATCGCTCTGGACGACAACGTCGACGCCCTGATTCGCACCGAAGATTTGCATCCGCTGAAATTCGACGAGATCGAGCCCGGCCAGGAGATCAAAGGGGTCATCACCCACATCGATCCCCGCAACGACCGGATCCGTGTCTCCGTCCGCCGCCTCGAGCGTCAGGAGGAGCGCGAAGCGCTCAAACACCTCAACGAGGAGCAGGACAGCAGTATGACTCTGGGCGATCTGATCAAAGATCAGCTCCAGAAATAAAGTGAAGGACAACGTTTCGATGCCTCAATACACCATTGTAGTCTGTGATCATATCCATGAAAGCGGGCTGAAGATCCTCGCCTCCGATCCCGAGGTGGAGATGATCAACGCGGCGGACGAACCCAAAGACGTCCTGCTCGAAAAGTACATTCCTCTGGCCGACGTGGCCATCACCCGCAGCTCCACCGACGTCGACGAGAAGTTCCTGGCCCAGGCCAAAAAACTCAAAGCGATCGTTCGTGCCGGAGTAGGGGTCGACAACGTCGATATCCCCGGCTGTTCCAAACTCGGCATCGTCGTCATGAACGTTCCCACCGCCAACACCATCGCGGCGGTCGAAATGACGATGGCGCATATGCTTGCCTGTGTCCGGCAGTTTCCCTACGCCCACAACAATCTCAAGCTCGATCGCGTCTGGCGTCGGCAGGATTGGTACGGGACGGAGCTCAAGGACAAAAAGCTCGGGATTATCGGCTTCGGAAACATCGGTTCCCGGGTCGGGAAACGGGCCAAGGCCTTCGAGATGGACGTTGTCGCCTACGATCCCTACATCGATCCGCGTAAAGCGACCGATCTCGATATCGCCTATACGGAGAATTTCGACGAGATCCTCGCCTGCGACATCATCACGATCCATACCCCCAAAACCGAAGAGACCGTCGGAATGATCGGCGCAGAAGAGATCGCGAAGATGAAAGACGGAGTGATCCTCATCAACTGTGCCCGTGGAGGCCTCTACGATGAAGCGGCCCTCTATGAAGGACTCAAAAGCGGCAAGATCGCCATGGCGGGAATCGACGTCTTCGAAAAAGAGCCGGCGACGGACAATCCTCTGCTGGATCTGAACAACGTGACCGTCACGCCCCACCTGGGAGCCAATACCCGGGAATCACAGCGCAACATTGCGGTGCAGGCTTCCGAAAACGCCATCGCCGCCGCCAAAGGGATCGCCTATCCCAACGCGCTGAACTTGCCGATCCGGGAGAACGAACTTCCCGACTTTGTCGCTCCTTTCTTGGAGTTGGTTCAGAAGATCGGAAACATGAGTGCCCAGGTGCTCAAGAGCGGCCCCAAATCGATTCGGGTCACGGCCCAGGGGCCGATCGCCGAGTATGTCGACTCCCTCGCGACTTTCGCGACGGTCGGAGTCCTCAGCGAATCCCTGGCGGACAGTATCAATTACGTCAATGCAGAGTATGTGGCCAAAGAGCGGGAAATCGAGATCGTCAAAGAGACGGTTCCCGAGGCCCCGGGCTTCAAAAACCTCGTTACGGTCCGTCTCGCCGCGCAGAACGGGAGTGTGATCCGTATCAGCGGTACCGCCTTCGAAGAGAATCTCCAGCGCATCGTGGATATCGACGGCTATACGTTGGATCTGGTTCCCAAGGGGCGGTTGATCCTCTTCAAAAACAACGATGAGCCCGGCGTCATCGGCGATGTCGGCCGCATTATCGCCGAAGCGGGAATCAACATCGCCGATTTCCGCCTCGGACGGGACAAGACGGGCCAGGCACTGGCTGTCGTCCGTGTCGACGGGACGGTAGGAAAAGATCTCATTGATCGTCTGGCGGCTCTGCCCGCTTGCATCAGCGTCAAATCCGTCTCACTTTAACAAGAACGGAGAGATTTTATCCTCCGCTCCTTACTTTAAATCCATAAGTTCTATCAAAGAGATTCATAAGTTATCTTCGATATAATTCCCAAAATATTCATAAACTATTAACAGTTTATTAGTGAACTATTCATAACTTCATATTTTTTGCTATACTATGTTAATTGTCGAGAATTTCGAGGAGTAGACTATGGTACGAACGCTTGCACTGTTGATGATCGGATTGCTTCCGCTTTCCGCCGGATTGAAAAACCTGACGATGAGAGATGCGCTGGGCATGCTGGATAAGAAAAACCTGGAGATCCGAGTTTCCCAATACGATGAAGTAATGAAAAAATACGACGAAATAGCCGTCGAAGGCAAAAATTGGGGATCGGCGTCGATCACGATCCAGGCGCTGCGCTCCAACGATGCCGGTAACGTTTTCGGGTTTAAACTTCAGAGCCGTGAAGCGGATTTCGGGGATTTCGGATTTTCGGATTTTCTTCCCTGCATGGGACCGACACCTCCCGCATACTGTCGGGATATTCTGGACCGCCAGCCCCATGATTTGAACTACCCGGGAGCTCGAAACCACTTTTTGACAAAATTCCACTACGAAGTACCGATTTATACGGGTGGAAAACTCAGCGAATACAAAAAGATCACCCAAAAGCTCTACGAAATGAGCAAACTCGATACGAGAAAGCTTCGAGACGAAAAGATTTTCCAGGTCAAAAAGGCCTTCTACAATATCACTTTGGTCGAACGTTACGTCACCAATCTTCGCAAAATCCGTCGTAATATGCTCAAGCTCAAAAAGACGATCCTGGAGATGAAAAAAGAGGGCTATACCAAGAAAACCGATGTGCTCGAAATCGAAGCGCGCTTGGCGAAGGTAGACAGTATGCTCAATCAGGCCAAACTCAATCGTACATTGGCCTATCAATTTCTCTCCTTCCTCCTCGACACCGATGTCGATTCGATCCGCAAAGTCGATCTCTTGATCCACGCTCCCAAAGTGACGCAGGCGGACATCGAGCGGATGAGCCTCGATATCCGCAAAGCGAAGATGGGGCTCGAAGTGGCCCGGCATGCCATCGCCACGGAGAAAGCCAACTTCCTGCCGATGGTCGGTGCCTTTGCCGAATACGGCAGTGCGGATGACCACCTTTGGAATGACTTCGCAAAAAAAGATTTCTATACCGTGGGGATGCAATTCAAACTCAATATCTTCAACGGCGGCAGCGACAAGGCCAAACTTGAAAAGGCTCGGGTACGGCAGATGAAAGTGGCGACTCAGGTCGAACTGGCCAAAAAAGGGATCGCTTTGAAAGTTCGCAAGCTTGAAACGGCGATCGATTCGTTGGAGTTCGATCTGCGTAGCGAACAGAAGCAGTTGGCGTTGGCCCGGGAGATCTACCGCACTTACGAAGCGAAGTACAAAGAGGGGCTTGCCTCCATCACCGACGTTCTGATCAAACAATCGGCAGAGTTGCAGGTCTTGCTGGAGTATCTCCAGGTCGCCAACAGACACAGTGAAAAAGTCTTCGAACTCGAAAAAATTCTCGACATGGGAGGTCGTTCATGAAAAAAATCCTGCTTGCGGCGCTGTTGGCGTCGGGAACCCTGATCGCCGGAGTCCTTCAGCTTAGCGGCACCGTCATCTCCGACAATCAAAAGATGATCACGAGCCGCTTTATGGGCTTCATCAAAAATATGCGCGTCAGCGAAGGGGATCAGGTCAAAAAGGGGCAGATCCTCTACGAGATCGACTCCAAAGAGATCGAAGCGGCGGTCAAACAGGTCGACCTGGCGATTTCCCAGGCCCGCCTGGCGTTGCAGATGAACGAAAACCAACTCAACAACGTCCTGCTCAATCTCGCACGGAACAAGCGTCTTTACGAGAAAGATATGATCTCCAAATACGAGCTGGAGCAGCTGGAGCTGGCGGCGAAAAATATGCGCGATATGGTGAAAATCGCCAAAAAACAGGTGGAGCAGGCCGAAGCGCAGAAAGAAGCGGTCCTCAACCAGTACAAATATTTGACGATCAAAGCGCCCAACGACGGCGTCGTCGTCGCCAAAAAGCTCAACGAGGGAGATATGCAGATCCCCGGAATGCCGGCTCTGGTCATTACCGACCTGAAACACCTCAAAGTGCTGGTGGAGATCAGCGAAAGCAATCTCAAATTCGTGCGTATCGGCAAAAAGGTCAAAATAGAGATTCCCTCCGTCAACTTCAAAACAGAAGGAACGATCAGCGCCATCATCCCGGCGTCGAATCCGATGACCCACAAGTTCAAAGTCAAAATCAGCTTCGAGAAGAAAGACGCTTTCGTCTTCCCCGGAATGTACGCCAAAGTCTATATCCCCGAAGAGGTCGGTAAGCAATGATCTCCTACAAACCGAAAGATATCGCCGGGAAACTGGCGCTGGACTTTCTGAAAAATCCCCTCACTTCGGTGCTGGGGATTTCACTGCTACTGTTGGGCTTCATCTCGTTGCAGGTCATGCCCCGCGAAGAGGATCCTCAGATCGCGATTTCAGGCGGGGCGGTCATCGCGCCGATGCCTGGAGCGACGCCCCGGGAGATCGAAAACGTCATCGTCAATCCGCTGGAGCGGAAACTGCGAGAGATCAAAGGGATCGACCACATCTACGGTATCGCGATGCACGACGTCGGGATCGTCAACGTCGTCTACAAAATCGGAGAGCGCCGGGAAGATGCCAACCTCAAGCTCTACGACAAAGTGATGCAGAATATGGATCATCTCCCCAAAGGGGTGATGCAGCCGTTGGTCAAACCTTTCGACATCGACATCGATATTCCCATTCTGACCTTCGCCTTTTATCCTCTGGAAGGGCAGAAAGCTGACTACGAGAAACTCTTTCCCATCGCCCGGCGCTTGCAGCAGCGGATCAACGCCGTGCACAATGTCGCCAAAACGACGCTGGTCGGAGCGCACAAACCGCAGTTTAACGTTGAAGTGGATCTGGGCAAGTTGACGGCTTACAATCTTTCGATGGGGCAGATCATGAAAGCGATCCAATCCATCGCTGTCAACGTCCCCAACGTCAAAGGGCGCACCCAAGACAAAAAACTGCTGATCTTCGGGGTCAAGAACGCCATCGATACCGTCGACGACGTCAAAAACATCATCGTGGCAGAGTATATGGGTTCGCCGATCTATCTGCGGGACGTCGCGCGGGTCCAGCGGGGGATCGACTTCCAGAATTTCAAGACGGCCTATGTCGGATTCAAAAAGGCCAAGACTCCCGAAGAGGCGGCCAAAGAGAAGCTCTCGCCGATCAAGCAGCAGATCACCCTCACGGTCTCCAAACTGGGGGGAACCAACGCTGTCTTCGTCGCCAACGATGTCCTGAAGGTGATGAAGGAGTACCGGGATCAGTTGCATAAATACGGCTTCGGCTACATCGTGACCCGAAACTACGGCAAGCGCGCCAACGACGCCGTCAACGAGCTGGTCGATCACCTGCTCATCACCATCGCAATCATCGCGGTGATGCTGGTCTTTGCCCTGGGCTTCAAAGAGGCGATCATCGTCACGCTGACCGTACCGGCGATCCTGGCGGTGACGCTCTTTATCGCCTGGATCTCCGGGCAGACGATCAACCGGATCACCCTCTTCGCCTTCCTGCTGGCTTTGGGTCTGCTCGTGGATGCGGCGATCATCGTCATCGAAAACATTCACCGTCACTTGCATGCCCACGATGTAGAAGAGCGGAGTATGGAGGAGATCCTCGTCGAAGCGACCGACGAAATCGGCGCACCGACCAACGTCGCGACGCTGGCGATCATCATGACGATGATTCCGATGCTTTTCGTCGGAGGGATGATGGGCTCCTTTATGAAGCCGATCCCTCTCAACGTCCCCGTCGCGCTGGTGGCGTCCCTGGTCGTTGCCTACATCTTTACCCCCTATCTGAGCCTCAAGCTGCTCAAGAAACCTGAACACAAGCCTCATCACGGCAAGCGCGCCGGACAGGAAGGAGTGAAATGATGAAAAGATTCGAAAATTTCGTTCACGCCATCCTGGAGAGCAAATCCAAAAAGACCCTGGTGATTCTGCTGACGATCCTCGCTCTGTTGGGATCCGTCGCGATGATCCCCCTCAAGATCGTCAAAGCCAAGATGCTGCCGGGCAAAAGCGACAACACCTACTCCGTCTACGTTACAACCCCCACCGGTAGTTCCATCGAACAGACCTACAAGGTGAGCAAATGCGTGGTCGAGCAGTTGAAAAAAGAGCCCCAGATTCTCAATATGGAGATATACGCCGGGATGGGGATTCCTCTCGACTACGCGGGTCTCGTCAAAGGCTCGGGGATGAAAAACAGCGAAAACGTCGCCGAAATCGCCGTCAACCTCACCGACAAGCACGAGCGCGAAGAGACCTCCTATATGATGGTCCACCGTCTGCGGCCGGTCGTCAAAAAAGCGTGTGAAGGTCTCGTCCCCGGTACGACGATCCAGTTCGTGGAGCAGCCCGCCGGCCCCCCGACTTTGGCCTCCATCGTCGTCGAAGTCACCGGTCACAATCTCAAACGCGACCGCAAGCTCGCCGTCGAAGTCGCCAACATCCTCTCCAAGACTCCCAAGGTCGTTGACGTGGATATCATGATGGATGACATTTACAAGAAGTACGACCTGATTCCCGACAAGGAGAAGATCGCCCGTAGCGGACTCACTGTCGATCAGGTCAACAAAATCATCTACCTGGCTTTCGAGGGGATGGCCGTCGCGCACAAAAACTCCGCCAACGAGCCGGATCAGATCCAGATCTTCGAAGTGCTGGATCCGAAAACGAAGCTTTTCCCCAACAAAAGCAAAGAAGCGCTGATGACGAAGCTCAACGAGCTGAACCTGATGAACCGCAAAGGAATGATGGTCCCCGTCAGCGAAGTGGTACAGGTCAAGGAGGTGGATTCCAAACCGAGCATTATGCAAAAAGATTTGCATCGGATGATCAATGTCACCGCCGAAGCGGACGAAGAGTCCCAGGTCTATCCTCTGCTCGAAGCGCGCCAGAAGATGATCGACTATTTCAGCAAAAAAGGCTGGAAGGTCGAGAAAGAACCCGGGATGTCCACCTATATGTTCGACCTGCATTTGACCGATCCGAAGACAGGGGAGAAATTCCTCCTGCGTTGGGACGGAGAGATGAAGGTGACGCTGGATACTTTCCGGGATCTGGGAGGTGCCTTCATCGGGGCGTTGATCCTGATCTTCCTGCTGCTGGTGATCTACTACAAAAACTACAGCCTGCCGACGATCATTCTGATCGGAAGTTTCCTCTCGATCATCGGCGTTATCGTCGGGCATTGGGTGGCGGATCTGGTGACGCGGGACACCTTCTTCCTGACGGCGACTTCGCTGATCGGTTTCATCGCTCTGATGGGGATCAGCTCACGCAACTCCCTGTTGCTGATCGACTTCGCCAAATCGCTGATGGAGGCCAAAGGGATGCCCAAGCGTCGGGCCATCGCCGTCTCCTCCGCGACCCGGGCCAAGCCGATTATGCTCACGGCGATCGCGATCATCCTCGGTTCGGCGCTCCTGGCCAGCGATCCGATCTTCGGCGGGCTTGGTGTCGCGTTGATCTCCGGGACCGTCGCGGCGGTCTTCGTCTCCCTGATCTTCGTCCCGGTCCTTCTGGACAACTCCAAGGGGATGGATCTCGACGACGACAACCCATTGCATCACGACCCCAGCGACATCTCCATCACCCGCTGATCCCTCCGGCCCGTGCCCGGGAGGGTTGGAGGGACGGGCTACTCCTCTTCTTATCCTCTCTTCGATATAATCTGCTCCATCTAAAGTACGAGGAGTAGACCATGGCAACCATCGGCATGGGTGATATCAAAAAAGGGGTTCGCCTCGAGATCGACGGCAACCCCTTCAAAGTGATCGAGTTTCAGCACGTCAAACCCGGCAAAGGCGCCGCGTTCGTCCGGATCAAGATCCGAAACCTCTCTACCGGCAAAGTGATCGAAAAGACGGTTCACGCCGGCGACAAGTTCGAGGTGCCCAATCTGGAGCAGAAAAAGATGCAGTATCTCTACGACGACGGAGAGTTTTTGCAGTTTATGGATACGACGACGTTCGACCAGATCGGCTTGACCCACGAGCAGGTTGGAGACGTTTTCGATTTTATGGTCGACGGGATGGAAGCGGATATCCTCTTCCACAACGGCAAACCCATCACCGTGGAGATTCCCCAGACCGTCATTCTCGAAGTGGTCGAAACCCCTCCCAACTTCAAAGGCGACTCCCAGGGCGGCAAAAAGCCCGCCACTCTTGAAAGCGGTGCCGTCGTGCAGGTCCCTTTCCATATTCTCGAAGGGGACAAGATCAAAGTCGACACCACGGAAGGGAAATATCTCGAGAAGGTGAAATGAAATAGTAACTAGAAACGAGTAACTAGTAACTAGGAATTTTGGTAGGCGTTGCTTTGCAACGCTTCTATTCCAATCCAAAAACAAAAAGGGGTGTAGCCCCGTCCAGACTACTATAAACACCTGACCATCGGCTAATCACTGCGCCGAGGGTGCTTCTGTTTCCCCAATTCCGTTATAATCTTCCGTATAAATTTCATTGTCAAGGAGGATCGTATGGCACGAGCATTGGTACCTTTGGCTGAAGGTTTCGAAGAGATCGAAGGCGTCAGTATCATCGACATTCTGCGCCGCGGAGGGGTGGAGGTGCACAGCGCCTATCTGCCCGGAGAGTTCGCCACCGATCTGGTGACCGGGGCCAACGGCATCACTGTTCAGGCGGATGTCCCTCTGGCGACGGTCGTCGTGGATGAGTACGATATCATCGCGCTTCCGGGCGGCTGGGGCGGGACCAACCGCCTGGCCGAAGACCCCACCGCCCAGCGTCTGCTCAAAGAGTTCGCCGCGGCGGGCAAATGGGTCGCGGCGATGTGTGCGGCCCCCTACGCCCTGCACGTGGCCGGGGTACTCAGCAAGCGCTACACCTGCTACCCCAGTGTCGAAGAGCAGATCCGCCCCGAAGACCGAGTGGATGAAAAAGTCGTCGTCGACGGAAAGGTCATCACTTCCCAGGGGCCCGGTACGGCGATCTGCTTCGCCCTGGAGATCGTCCGGCAGCTGGTCGGCCAGGAGAGTTACGAAACCGTCCGCAACGGCACCCTCGCCACCTACTGCTAAGCGTCGCCCCGGCCTTTCGGGGTTTTCCCATACTTCACTTTTTCAAACAAATTTATACCTCGTGTTCCGAGTTTCGCTCTCTGTGTATTATTTTCCCAATATCCAAAATCAAATCACGAATGACGAATAAGCTCCGAACATCGTCTCGTCTACAAAATTGTCGGAGATTTGATCGTCGCGGCGCAATGCCGATACCGTTACTGAGCGTCGCGTTTACGCCGGGAGAAGAAGCGCCGAAGCTGCCAGGCGCCCAGCCCGATCAGAACGATGGCGAGCAGCAAATCCTCGAGGCGTCGAAGTTCGCCGAAAATCCGTTCGATCCCCGTCCCCAGCAAAGCGCCCAGGGCGATGCCTCCGGCTGCCCAGATACCGACCCCCAGAGCGTCGAGCAGGCTGAAGCGCTTCCAGGGGTAGCGGTAGACCCCCAGTGTCAGGGGAAAAAGGATCGCTCCGCTGTAGATGAAACGCCCGCTGAAGGCGAGCCAGTCCCCCTTGGAGCGGACCTTCTCTTCCAGGCGGTTGACGTGCGTAGCGAGCCGGGGAAAACGGGCGAGAAGGGGACGGGTGTAACGGCGTCCCAGCAGATACCAGAGCTGGTCGCCCAGGATCGCCCCGGCGGCCGCCGCCGCAAACGCCTCTGCGGGTGAGAGCATCCCCAGATAGCAGAGGATCCCCGTGGCCAGGATCATTGTCGTCCCCTCGACCATCATCCCGAAAAAGACGATCCAAAGTCCGTACTGAGAAACCCAGGGAGTGATTTCGTGCAGGAGAGTTTCCATTGTCATTCCGTTTTTTTGTCAAGTTTAGCAGAAGTAATGCAATGGATTTATTCGGAGCGTTTTCCTCTTGACAAGGCCGCACTTTGGGACTACAATCGCTGAAAAAAGTGCACGAGGTTTCCGTGAAAAAAATTGAGAGAGCGGTCCGGGAAATCACCCCTTTTTATGTGATGGAACTCCTGCGTAAAGCCCAACGCTACGAAGACACGATCCATTTCGAGGTGGGTCAGCCGGACCTGCCGCCCGCTCCCGGCGTCAAAAAGGCGCTGCTGGAGGCCGTGGAGGCGGAGCGTTTCGCCTACACCGAGAGCCTGGGGCTTCGGGCTCTGCGGGAAAAGATCGCGGCCCATTACCTTCGGGAGTACGGGGTGCAGATCGATCCCGGGCGGATTCTGATCACTCCGGGGACCAGTCTCGCTTTTATGGTGGCCTACGAGTTGCTTCTGGGGCCCGGGGACCGGCTGGGGTTGAGTGATCCCTCCTATCCCTGCTACAAAAATTTCGCCGCGATGGTGGATGCCCGAACCCTCACCTTTCCCGTCGGTCCCCACAACGATTATCAACTTCGTCCCGAGGATCTGGGAGAGGCGGAACTCGACGTTTTGCACATCGCTTCCCCCTCCAACCCGACGGGGACCCTCTACCGGGCCGAACGCCTCGAGGCGCTGATCCGCCATTGCGAAACGCGTGGGATCGCCTTCGTCTCCGACGAGCTCTACCACGGACTGGTGTATGAAGGGCGGGCCCGTACGGCTCTGGAGTTCAGCGACGAAGCGATCGTCATCAACGGTTTTTCCAAATATTTCTGCATGCCGGGGTTACGCCTGGGGTGGATGATTCTCCCCGAAGCACTGGTCCGCCCCGCGGAGCTCATCGCGCAAAATCTCTACATCGCCGCCCAGACACCGGCGCAGTACGCGGCGCTGGAGGCGTTCGATTACGCACATTTGGATCGGGTGAGGGAGACGTTTCGCGAGCGTCGGGATTGGCTCTACGGCGAACTCTCGCAGCTTTTTACGATCGATGCCAAGCCCGACGGAGCCTTTTACCTCTGGTGCGATGTCTCCGCCTATCGTGACGACGCGGTCGCTTTCAGCGAAGAGTTGCTGGAGAGGCTGCACATCGCCGTGACACCGGGGATCGATTTCGGAGAGAGGCAGACCCGGAAATACCTGCGCTTCGCCTACACCCGCAGCATCGAGCATATGGCCGAAGGGATGGAGCGGCTGAAACAGTATCTAAGAGGGTAGATTTTTTCTTCCCAACAGAGATTAACGGCGTCGGGAGGAGCCTCTGCGGTTTTGTCCCCGATTCCCCCGGCCGTTTTGGATCGGTTCGGGGCGGATGCTGGGGTCGACCTCGAAGCCGGCGGTTTTCATCTTGGGGATTTCACTTTTGATGAAACGCTCGATGTTGCGCAGGAGCTGGTGTTCGTCGACGCAGACGAGGGAGAGGGCCTGCCCGCTGCTGCCGGCGCGTCCGGTACGGCCGATGCGATGGACGTAATCCTCGGGAACGTTGGGAAGCTCGTAGTTGACGACGTGGGGGAGTTCGGCGATGTCGATGCCCCTCGCGGCGATGTCGGTGGCGACCAGGACGCGGACGCGGTTTTCTTTGAAGCCTTTGAGGGCTTTCATCCGGGCGCTTTGGGTCTTGTTGCCGTGGATGGCGGCGGAGGAGATCCCTTCACGTTCGAGTTGTTGGGAGAGTTTGTTGGCGCCGTGCTTGGTGCGGGTGAAAACCAGGACCTGCTTCCACTCCTCCTCGCGGATGAGTTTGATCAGGAGCTCCTGTTTGCGGCGCTTGTCCACGTGATGGACCCGCTGGGCGACCTGCTCGGCCGTGGTGTTCTGCCGGGCGACCTCGACGGTGGCAGGATTGTGGAGCATCCCGGAGGCGAGGCGTTTGATCTCGGGGGAGAAGGTGGCGGAAAAGAGCAGGGTTTGACGATTTTTTGGCGCCATCGCGATGATCTTCTTGATGTCGTGGATGAAGCCCATATCGAGCATCCGGTCCGCCTCGTCGAGGATCAGGGTTTCGACGGCGGAGAGGTCGATGGCCCGCTGATTGGCCAGATCCAGCAGACGGCCGGGGGTGGCGATGACAATGTCGACGCCGTTGTTGAGCGCCCGCTTCTGGGGTTCGATGCCGACGCCGCCGTAGACGACGGTGGAGCGGATTTTGAGGTTTTTGCCGTAGGTGCGCACACTCTCGGCGACCTGCGCGGCCAGCTCCCGGGTGGGGGTCAGGACGAGGGCACGGATCTGTCGGCGTCCCATCTTTTTGGGGTGGCTGTTCAGGCGCTGAAGCAGCGGCAGGGTAAAGCCGGCGGTCTTGCCGGTGCCGGTCTGGGCGGCGGCCAGAAGGTCGCGTCCTTCGAGGACGAGGGGGATGGCCTGGGCCTGGATGGGGGTGGGCTCGGTGTAGCCCTCGGTTTTGACGGCACGCAGAAGCGCGTCGTCGAGTTTGAGTTGATCGAATGTCATTGGGTACCTTGTCGGTAGGTTCTCATTACTCCATAGCGTATCGGGGTATGTTCTTCGTTCAATACTCCGGCAGTCGCGAACGCCTGCGGCGCCCCTTCGGGGTTGGGCGCTCCTTTGTCGCATTGAACGAAGAACATACCGGTTGAAGAACAACCTTGCAGTGACTATGGTTTTCGGTCGGAACCTGGAAAAATTTTGGGTGGATTTATCAAATATCAAGAGGCAAAATGCGGAATCAATAGTCGTAAATCATCGCAGACCGATGAGCGATTGGAAAGAGTATAGCGGAATCTTTGATGAAAAGATAGGGGCACGTATGGCGCCTTGTCATTGGTCATTGGTCATTGGCTCCTTGGGGATAGGGATTTTAGCCCTGCATTGTGCGACGGAAGCGTCAGCGTTCCCGCACTCGGTAGATCACCGCGTACATCAACGGCACATAGATCAGGTTGAGCACTGTCGCCCAGGCGATACCGTAGCCGAGGCTGACGGCCATGGGTTGGATGATGAGGGCCTGGCCGCTGGCGAAAAAGATCAGGGTGAGCAGGCCGAGGACCGTCGTGAGAGAGGTCAGGAAAATCGGGCGTAGGCGCATCGACGCTTTTTCGGCCAGTTCGTCGTAATTCTTCGATCCGCGGATGAAATCGAGCATGATCAGCGCGTCGTTGACGACGACGCCGGCGAGGCCGACCATCCCCATCACTCCGGGGAGGGTGAGATTGAGCCCCATCAGTTTGGTACCGACCAGGGCTCCCAGGATCGAGAGAGGGATGACGGAGACGGTGATCAGAGGCAGGATCAGGGAGTTGAACATCCAGACCAGGGAGAGGAAGATCAAAAAGAGCGCGATGACGGCGGCTTCACCCATCTCCCGCTTGACCTGTCGGTTCTCCTTCTCTTCTCCTTTGATGATCACTTTGATCCCCTCCTTCTCCAGGCGATGGAGGAAGGGGCGCAAGCGCTCCATCACTTCACTGGGAAGGACGATTTTTTTGTCGGTGCGGGCGGTGACGGTCCAGACCCGATCGCCGTCCTCTTTGTAAATTTTGAGCATGCTTTTTTTGTAGAGGAAGTCGGCGACGTCCCGCAGCGCCACTTCGCGGCCGTCGGGGGTGGTGATGCGCAGGGCGCCCAGGTCGACATTACGGTCGCGTGAGGGGTCTTCGATGCGGATGCGGACCAGGCCGCTGCGGTCAAACATTTTGCCGTATTCGGCGTCGAGGTAGAGGCCGCGGAGGATCTGCACGAGCCGCCCCTCGTCCAGTCCCAGTTTCTGGCCGTAGTCGTTGACCCGCAGTTTCAGCTCCTGAGGCCCTTCGACGGCATTGTCGGAGATGTCGAGGACGCCGGGAATCGCATGCAGCCTCTTTTCGAGGCGTTTGAGGGCGGCGAAGACTTTGTCGTCATCGAGGGCGGAGAGGCCGATCTCGATGTCGTGGCCGACGATCCCCGCCTGGGGGACGAAGGCGGTCAGCTCCTGATAGAGCGGTGTATGGCTTGGGCCGATCTTGAGCGCTTTGTAGGGGGCGAGGACCTTCTGCGCACGCCGGAGAATCTCCTGGGCGCTGTGTTCGCGCAGCATATCGTGGGCGTCGTATTCGATGGAGAGCAGGGGGTTGATGTATTTGTCGAAGAAGTTCTGCGGTTTGCGCTCGTGGAGATTGAGGAAGATGTGAAAGAGGTTTTCACCGCTCTCGGCGCGCTGGTCGGGGGTGAATTTCATCCCGACGATGGAGGTGATGGAGGAGACGTCGGTGCCGTTGAACTCTTTAAGCAGATCGTTTTCGATCCGGCGCATTAGCTTTTCGGTCTCTTCGAGGCGATTGTCCACATCGACTTTGCCGCTGATGTAGACCTGGCTGGCGTCGAAGGCGGGGAAGAGCTGGAATTTACTGAGTTTGACCATCCCGACGGTGGCGGCGAGGATGCCGACGACCAGCAGAGTCAGGGAGAGCTTTTTGCGGCGCAGCAGGGCATGCAGAAGCCGTTCGTAGAGGAGAATCGCGCGGTCCCAAAGGGGACTGGGCTCGTGGTGGTCGACCCGGTGCCCCCAGCTGAAGAGCTCTTTGGCGTGGAGGGGGAGGAAGTAGAAGGCTTCGAAGAGGGAGCTCAGCAGCAGGATCGTGATCATCACCGGCAGGACTTTCATGAAGACCCCGAGCTGCCCGCTCATGATCAGCAGAGGCAAAAAGGCGAAAACCGTCGTCAGCGTCGCCGTGACCACCGCGGGAAACATTTCCGCCGCCCCGTCGATGGCGGCTTCTCTGGGGGGCTTGCCCATCTCCATATGCCGGTAGATATTTTCGGCGACGACGATCGCCTCGTCCACGAGCATCCCCAGGGCGATGAGGGCCCCGAGCATCGTCAGCATATTGAGGCTGTAGCCCAGCATCTCCGAGCCGATGAGGGCGATGAAGAAGCTGGTGGGAATCCCCAGCGCAACGACGGCGGCGATGCGCCAGTTGACGCTCAGGAAGAGGGCGGCGAAGACGAGGATCAGCCCGAAGAAGATGTTGGAGCTGACGAGGTTGATCCGGTTTTTGATCCAGATGGAGGTGTCGGTGTAGACTTCGAAGTGCAGGGAAGGGTATTTTTTGGCGAAAGTGTGCAGCAGGGCGCTGATCTGCCGGCTCAGGGCGATGGCGTTGCCCGATTTTGTTTTGGTGAGGTTGAGGGAGATGTTTTCGTGGCCGTTGAAATGGGAGATCTCTTTGGGGGTGCTGAGGCGGAACTCCACCGTCGCCACCTCCCCGATGCGGATACGCCGCTCGCCGACTCCGAGCAGGGTGTTGCGGATCTTCGCGGCGTCCTTTTCGCCGTTGATCGTCGAGAGGTAGATCTCCCGGCCGTGCTGCTTGAAGGTTCCGGCGGGGTAGATCGAGCTCAGCCCCTGGATCGCCTGGTAGAAGAGTGTTTTGGGGATGCCGTAGGCTTCGAGCTTTTTGTCGTCGACGGCGATGCGCAGCTCCCGGTCGGCATCGCCCCGGACGTCGATGCTGTTGAGGCTCTTGAAGCGGGAGAGGCGGCTTTTGAGCGCTTTGGCCGCTTCGAGGAGTTCCGCTTTGGGGACGTCGCCGGAGACGGCGATGAGCAGGAGGGGAAAGTTGTGGATGACGATGCGGGCGATGGGCTCGTTCATATCCGCCGGCAAGTCGCGTTTGACGTTGGCGATGACATCTTTGACGTCGCTGAGGACCAGCTGCTGGTCTGCCCCGGGTTTGAGGTCGGCGGTAATGGAGAAGGAGCCGTTTTGGATCACGGTCTCGATGTCGCTGAGGTTTTCGACGCTTTTGAGATCCTCTTCGATGGAACGGACCGCCATCTTGTCGAGGATGTCGGCGCTGGCGCCGGGATAACCGCCGGTGATTCGGATCTTGTCCAGATCGGCGGGCGGGAAGATCTCTTTGGGGATCTTTTGATAGGCGAAGAGTGCGAGGACCATGACGAGCAGAAAGAGGATGTGGTTGAGAATCGGCCGATCGAGGGCGAAGGCGAGAAAGCGGCGGATCACTGCGTCGCCTCCGGCTCGTTGCCCTGACTGTCGTCGTCGAGGCTGAAGATCGTGTCGGTGATTTCACTTTTGTATTTGAGGCGCTCGACGTTGGTTTTGAGGATGCTGTTCTCTTCACGTAGTGCCGCGACTTCGGCGTCGAGTTTATTCAAGGCCCGGCTTTCATAATAGATGCGGTTGCTGAGATAGATTTTGACGGCGGCGAGCATGACGACGATCGTCATGGCGATCAGCGCGATGGCAAGGGTGCCGGGGGTGATGCCTCGGGGAGGACGACGGGTCATCCCTCTTTTCCTTGTTCAGGTTTTTCACGAAAGCGGAAGCTACGGAGTTTGGCGCTGCGACTGCGGGGATTGGCGGCGGCCTCTTCGGGAGTGGCGGCGATCGCTTTGCGTTGCAGAGGCCGTCCCAGCGCGTGACCGCCTCCGCAGAGGCAGCGGGGAGTGCCGGGCGGGCAGATGCAGTCACGGCTCCAGTCGCGGAAGCGGTTTTTGACCCGACGGTCTTCGAGGGAGTGGAAGGTGATCAGGGAGACGACCGCGCCGGCGGGGGGATCGGCTTGGAGGGTGTCGAGGAGGCGATCGATTTCGCCTAGTTCGTCGTTGACCGCGATGCGGATCGCCTGAAAGGGTTGGGTGGCGGGGTGGATGCGCCCCCGGCGGGGCAGGACGCTCTCGACGATCGCCGCCAACTCTTGGCCGCTGCGAATCGCCCGGCGGCTGCGGGCTTTTACGATCGCTTCGGCGAGACGGCGGGCGGGACGGATTTCGCCGTAATCCCGGAAAATGCGTTCCAGAGCCTCTACGGAGTAGCTATTGACCAGGGTTTCGGCACTGAACCCCTGCTGCGGGTTCATCCGCATATCCAGGGTTTCGCTTTCGAAAGAGAATCCGCGTTCACGGTGGTCGAGTTGAAGGGAAGAGACCCCGAAATCGGCGAGGATACCCACGACCCGCTCCCGGGAGAGAAGACCGGGTAGAAGGTCGGAAAAAGAGCCGTGCAACAGTTGCACACGCTCGACATAAGGGGCGAGTCTCCGCCGGGAAAAGGCCAGAGCTTCGGGGTCCCGGTCGATGCCCAAAAGCCGCAGGCCGGGATGGGCACGCAGGAGCGCTTCGCTGTGGCCGGCGTATCCCAGGGTACAGTCGATGAAGCTTCCCGTCGCGTCGATCCCGTCGAAACTCTGAAGAACGGCATCCAGGAGGACCGGAATGTGGGGGCTTGCGACCTTCTCCTGCGCTCTCTCTGTCACGGTATTTTCCTTTTTACTGCGATACTCTATAGTGCGCAATCATACCAAAACTCTTTCCATATTATTTAACATAATCCACAGAGTCTCTATGCTATGATCTGTGTCGGAATCCAAAGTTTTCGCGAAACGGTAAAGGGAAAAATGGAAGAGATTACACTGCGTTTTGAGATCATTCGATTGGCCGTAGAACTCGGTGATTTCGATACGATCGATCTGCAATGCCGCAAACTGCAAAGCCTCAGTCTCGACGAACGTCTGGATGAAATCATTGAATTGCTCGAGAGTAGAAACTACCGGCAGGCTCTTTATGGAATGAA
>WFQO01000142.1 GCA_015486995.1 Nitratifractor sp.
CGGTGGCGTCGATGATGAGAATGGCGATGTCAGCCTCCTGGAGCATCTTTTCGGTACGCCCCAGAGCGTATTTTTCGATACCGAGGATTTTGGAGCGGCGCCGGATTCCCGCGGTATCGACGAAGGTAATTTCGTAGTCGTCGTGGATGATGGTCTCATCCACCGGATCGATGGTGGTGCCGGCCACTTCGCTGACGACGGCGCGCTCCTGGCCCAGCAGCGCGTTGAGCAGGGAGCTTTTGCCGACATTGGGGCGCCCCAGAATGGCGACTTTGATCTTTTTGTCTTCCTCTTCGGGCTCATCCCGGGCTTCCAGGAGTTGCTCCAGGCTCAGATCGTCGTCGGCCTGGAGGGAAGCGGCACTGTTCCCCACGGGCGGGATGTAGCGCTCCAGCCACTGATAGAGGGGGTTGAGCTTGCGGTTGTGGCTGACGGAGATGGGGAAGATCGCCTCGGCGCCGAACTCCACGAATTCCCAGAACCGCTCCTGCTCTTCGCGGTCGTTGTCGATCTTGTTGACGACCAGGGCGATGGGTTTGCCCAGCCCCTGAAGCCGGTAGAAGAGTTGTCGATCCTCCTCTTCGGGGAGGGTTTTTCCGTCGACCATATAGAGGATGACGTCGGCCTCCTCGGCGGCCCGCATCGACATTTCGGCGACTTTGGAAAAGAGCGCGTCGCTCTCGTCGATCCCGCCGGTGTCGATCAGTTCGAATTCCCGGTCTTCGGAGATGGTGATGACGTTTTTCTTGAGATCGCGGGTGGTGCCGCTGACGTCGGAGGTGATGGCGTCGCGTCGGCGGGCGAGGCGGTTGAAGAGGGAGCTTTTCCCCACGTTGGGGCGCCCCAGAATGGCTACTTTTTTCATATCGATATTCCTAAACATTTGTGATTTTCGAGGGAAATGAGAGAGGACATTTCTTTTGGGATATTATAGCGAAAGAGCCGGCCGTGTCATCCCGCGTTAATCGTTTTTGGAGATACTTCGCGTTATGAATAGAATTTTTCGTAAACCCCTGACCCAAATCCAGTTGATTTTGATCGTCTCGGCCTATTTGGTCATTGCCGGCAATTATACTTTCTTTTCCGAAGTATTGAAGGCCTATCCCCTGCACGGCAAAAATCTCTACTATCTGGCGACGATGCCGGTACTGCTTTTTGTCATCAATGCCGCCTTTTTTACGCTATTGAGTTCCCGTTATACGACCAAGCCGCTGCTGATCTTCGTCCTGATTGTCTCCGCTGCGGTGAGCTATTTTATGAACACCTATCACGTCGTCATCGGCAAGGCGATGATCCGCAGCGCTCTGGAGACCAACACCCACGAAGCGCTGGGGCTTTTCAACCTGAAGATGCTGCTGTACAATCTCTTCCTGGGGATTTTGCCCGCCTGGCTCGTCTACAAGACTCCGGTCGTCTACCGCCCCTGGAAGCGAGAGCTCTGGGCCAAAATCAAAACGCTTGTCGTTTTGCTGCTCATCGCCGGGGGAATCGCCCTGAGTGCCGGGGCTTTCTACGCTTCCTTCTTCCGGGAGCACCGTCCGCTCAAAGACTACACCAACCCCTACTGGTGGATCAAGAGCAGCATCAGCTATGTCAAACACTCCATCCGGCGCAGCGGCCCCAAAACGCTCAAAGTGATCGGCACCGATGCCAAAGTGATCCGTCACTCGGGCGAAAAGCCCAAGCTGGTGATTATGGTGGTGGGGGAGGCGACCCGCTGGGACCACTTCGGGCTCAACGGCTATCGCCGCAACACGACGCCGAAACTCTCCCGAGAGAAAGGGGTGATCGATTTTCCGGATGTCCGCTCCTGCGGGACCTACACCGCCCGTTCGGTTCCCTGTATGTTTTCCATCTACGATCGGCACAACTACAAACGGGGTAAAGCGGAGTGGACGGAGAACGTGATGGATGTGCTGGCACATACCGGAAAAATCGATCTCCTTTGGCGGGATAACAACTCCGATCCCAAAGGGGTAATGAAACGTCTGGGTTATGTGGACTTTATGTCTCCCGAAAACAACCCCGTCTGTGACAGTGAATGTCGGGACGAGGGGATGTTGAGAAACTTGCAGGGCTTTTTGGACCGCAACACGAGCCGGGACAAACTTCTGGTCCTGCATCAGATGGGCAGCCACGGCCCGGAGTATTACAAGCGCTACACCAAAAAGTTCTTGCGCTACAAGCCGGTCTGCCGCTCCAACGAGTTGGGGTCGTGTACTCGGGAGGAGGTTATCAACGCTTACGACAATACGGTGCTGCACACCGACAGTTTCCTCGATGATGCGATCAATCTGCTGAAACGCTACGAAAAGAAGTACCAGGTGGCCCTGGTCTATATCGCCGATCACGGTGAGTCGTTGGGAGAGAAAGGGATCTACCTTCACGGACTTCCCTACGTCATCGCCCCCGAGGCGCAGACGCACGTAGCGGCGATTATGTGGTTCGGCCCCGGTTTCCGTCACGGAACGAAGGAGCTCAATACCACCCGTCTGATGGAGGCGGCACGCAAAGAGCGCTTTTCCCAGGACAATCTCTTCAGCACGCTGCTGGGGCTTTTTGATGTGAATACGTCGGTCTATCGGCCGAAGATGGATATCCTCAACGCTGCCGAATAGTCTTGTGATCCTACGTTTGAACCCAAACAATGCATTAGAAAGTGCGTCAAATGCGTCGATGCTCGGTGCGTAGGGGTACACAGCTAAAACGTAGGCGCACCCGGAGGGTGCGTTGAGGCTTTTGATGTGTTGCCCATACCGCCGATGATCGATGCAGATGGCGTGCTGGCTAATGCATTGTTTGGGTTGAAGTGAGATGTTGGCGTGGAATTGCCTTTCTACGAATTACCGATTTTGTGAGGGGTTGGCCGGGTTCCTCTTCATTTCTTTTTCTTTGTTTCGCGACAAAGAAAAGAGAAGCGAATTCCTTGTTCGCAGATTTCTGAATTTGCTCAAGTCGTTTGTTTGGTCGGCATTGGCGTTTTCGGGATTTTTTCCACATAGATCGATTGGGAGGGGAAGGCGAAGTCGGAGCCGAATTCCCGGACGATCTGCATAATCTTCAGATTGATATCTTCGCGGATCTCCAGGTAGCGCGCCCAGTCGGAAGTGTTGGTGAACGTGTAGATGAAAATTCCCAAGCTGCTGTCGTCGAAACGGTCGAAGCGGACCAGAAGGGTTTGATCGTGAGCGATGCCGGGATGGCTGCGCAGCATCGACTGGATGGAGTAGACGATCTTCTGGATCGCTTCGGGAGGGGTATCGTAGGTCAAGCCGATGACCATCCTGATCCGGCGGATACCCCGACGGGAAAAGTTTTCGATGTTGGAGTTGGCGACGATGGAGTTGGGGACGACGACGAAGGATTTTTCGAAGGTGCGGATCTTGGTGGTGCGCATCCCGATGTCCTCGACGATCCCTTCGACGCCGTTGACTTTGATCCACTCTCCGACACGGATGGAACGATCCAGCATCAGAGCGATGGAGCCGAAGAGGTTGGCGGCGGTATCTTTGGCGGCGAGGGCGAGTGCCATACCGACCAGGCCGAGGGAGGCGACGAAGGCGGTGACGTTGATCCCGAAATTGTAGAGAAGGCTGATCAGCGCAAGGACGATGACCAGCAGGCGTAGAATGCGAATGATGAAATTGCTCAGCTCCATCGTGAGTTTGTCGCTGGCGTGGCTGTAATTGTAGAGCACCCGCTGGATGGCGGGAGTAAGGGCATAAAGTATCCAGTAAAAATCAATGATCAGCATCGAGGTGAGTAGAAGTTCGACGTAGTGATTTTGACTGAGAAAAATGAGTTTGAAAAAGATGTCGAAGCCGATGATGACAAAGAGGAAACGGATGGGGCGTTTGAGTTCACGGATAATGAGGTTGTCGAGTTCCGTCGCTGTTCTTTCGCTGAGTCGCTGCAAAACATTGAGAACCCACTGGGTCAGAAGCTTACGCAGCAGAAGAATCATTAGAAAGGCAAGGATCGCGGCGATCCAGTTGCCGACCGGAACGCCGTAGATCGTATCAGCGAAGTAGCGGCCGTAATGGCTGGCGTAAAGTTTGTTGATCAGGGGTTGGACCTGATCGACGATGCTTTGATCGAGGGATTTGATCACCTCTTTCCCGCTTTGGGTCACCTCCTGCAGGGCTGCCGTCGTATTGCTCTCTACATTCGTGTTGGCCATCGGGTTCTCCTGAGATTATTCTGAAGATTCTACACTTTTCTTATTGAAAAATCCTATATTGATATAATCGAGTGTTCTGAAAAACCTCCGGTTTCATTCGCTAGCTCTGGCAGTCGCAAACGCAAGCGCCCGTTTCACGGGTTGAGTGCTCCTTTGTCGCCATCGAATGAAACCTCTCTTGCACATTATTCAGAGGGCTCAATCGGGCAAAAGGAAAAACGAAATGCTCCGTGTTTTATTATTGATCGTAGTGTTGGGAGTGGGAATGCAGGCCGGAGAGTGGAACTATCGGATTCGCTCTCCGCTGCTCGGAACCCTGGGGATTCTGCATTTTACAAAGACTGAAAAGGGGCGGCACTACCGCATCGTAGGAGAGGCCCGAAGTGCGGGGTTGGTCAAAGTCCTCTGGGGCAATCGACAAGAGCGTTACCTCTCCGAGGGGAAGATCGTGAAGGGCAAACTGCACTCCCGTACCTTTCTCATTGAGCGAAAAAGCCGAAAAAAAGAGGAACAGGTACGCTACAGCATCGACAGCGTGAAACACCGGATCGTCAAATCACGGATACGCCGAAAAAAGGGCCGGACGGAGGAAAAGAGCCGCAAGGTTCTGACGTATTTCAGCACCGACGATCTGGCGACGCTCTATTTCAATCTCTTTCCTCCCCGGCTCGCTGCCGGTAAGGAACTGGAAGCCTGGGCCGCCGGAGCGGAAAAGATCGGGGGGAGGGTGACGGTACGCATCCCCACAGTCAAAGAGGCGCAGGAGGAGCGCAAAAAGCTGGGCGTCGGGCCCGAAAGCGGTATCGTCTATCTCATCGCCAAAAAGAAACTTTTCGGTAAAGCGGGGCGAAAAATCGTCGCGGCCCTGGATCGGGATGGGATCGTCCAAAAAGCGTATCTGATCGCTGTGCCCGTCGTCGGGAAAATCTATCTGGAGCGGCAGCCCCGGTAATGGAGCTTGGATATAATCTCCTCAAGTGAAAAGCAAGGAGACAATACAATGATTCTGATCGCCGGTCCCTGCGTCGTCGAAAGCCGGGAGAACGTCTTTCGCATCGCCGAAGCGTTGCGCCCCTATCACGAGGATCCGCAAAAAGATTTCTATTTCAAAGCCAGTTTCGACAAGGCCAACCGCACCTCGCTGGAGAGTTTCCGGGGTCCGGGCCTGGAGGAGGGGCTCAAAATCCTGCAGGAGGTCAAGGAACGTTTCGGCTACTCCATCCTGACCGATATCCATCTGCCGGATCAGGCGGCAGCGGCGGCGGAGGTAGCCGATGTGCTTCAGATTCCCGCCTTTCTTTGCCGACAGACCGACCTGCTGGTCGCGGCGGCGAAGACCGATGCCGTCGTCAACATCAAAAAAGGGCAGTTTCTCGCTCCTCAGGCGATGGAGCACTCCGTCGCCAAGGTCCTGCGTACCCGGGGATACGAGGGGCCCGTCACACACGAGGCGGCGAAAAAGTTCGGTGTCTGGCTGACGGAGCGGGGGACGACCTTCGGTTACGGCAACCTCGTTGTCGATATGCGCGCTTTCCCCATTATGCGCGCCTTCGCGCCGGTGATCTTCGATGCGACCCACGCGGTGCAGATGCCCGCCAGCGGCCAAGCCTCCAGCGGCGGGGACAGCCGATTTGTGCCGACGTTGGCTCGGGCGGCGGCGGGAGCGGGAGTGGACGGTTTCTTCTTCGAGACCCACTTCGACCCCTCCATCGCGCTGAGCGACGGCCCCAATATGATAAAATTGCGGGATTTGGAGCGCCTGGTCGTCCAGATCGACGCGATCCGAAATATTGTAGAGACAAAGGAATAAGATGAAGATCATCGAAGGAAATCTGCAAGTCGATCCGAGTAAAAAAGTAGCGATCATTTCCGCCCGTTTCAATCATTTCATCACCGACCGTCTGGTCGAAGGGGCCAAAGACACCTACGCCCGACTGGGCGGCAATGCCGAAACCCTGGATCTGATCCTGGTCCCCGGTGCTTTCGAAATCCCTTTCGCTCTGGAGCGGGCACTGGCGAGCGGGAAGTACGATGCGATCTGCTGCCTGGGGGCGGTGATCCGGGGAGCGACTCCCCATTTCGACTACGTTTCCGCCGAAGCGACCAAAGGGATCGCCAACGTCACGCTCAAATACGCCAAACCGGTCTCTTTCGGAGTGTTGACCGTCGACAGCATCGAGCAGGCGATCGAACGGGCCGGAACCAAAGCCGGGAACAAAGGCGGAGAGGCGATGAGCAGCCTGATCGAGATGATGAATCTCTATCAAGCAATGAGTCATTGAGAGTTCGCAGAGATCACCGGTTTCACTCGATGACTCTGGCAGTCGCTAATTCCGTTGGAACCCCGGCGGGGCAAGCGCTCCTTTGTCGCCATCGAGTGAAACCTCCTTCGTACAGAGAGAGAATCTAATTTTAGTTGATGGAAAAAGGACAGTAATGGCGACAAGGCATCAGGCACGTCGGGCGGTCGTAGGATTGCTTTACGCTTACGATTTGGGAAACGACGGGATCGAAAAGTTCAGCGAAGAGATTCTCGAGAGCGACAAGATTCGCAACAAGCAGCGCGAATTTTCTCTACGGCTTTTCAACGGAACGGTTGAAAACCTCGAAAAGATCGACGAAGAGATTCGCAAACATCTGGAGAGTTGGGATTACGAAGATGTCGGCAAGGTGGAAAAGGCGATCCTGCGGCTGGGAACCTACGAAATCGTGATCGAAGGGACCGAACGCCCCATCATCATCAACGAAGCGGTGGAATTGGCCAAAGAACTCGCCGATGAAAAGTCGCCGCAGTTTATCAACGGAGTCCTGGACGCGGTGGGTAAGCCGGCGAAATCCAGTGAGGAGTGAGGATGCCTTCGGCACGGTCATTGGTCATTGGTCATTGGTCATTGGGGGCAGGGCTTCAGCCCTGCATCGCGGGATTGAAGTCCCGCCTCCAAATGATCAAGTTGCAGAGTTATGTCAGAAAATTCTCCATTAAAAATCTACCCACTGCTCATACGGATAAAAGTAAAAGGAGTCTTCTATGCGTATGAGCATCGACGAAGCCGTGGATCTCATCCAAAACGCCGACCTCAAAGAGTTGGGAGAGATGGCCTACGCCCGCAAAAAGGAGCTGCATCCCAAGGGGATTACCACCTTCGTCGTGGATCGAAACATCAACTACACCAATGTTTGCTGGGTCGATTGCAAATTCTGCGCCTTCTACCGCCACGAAAAGAACGAGGACGCTTATATCCTGAGCTTCGAAGAGATCGACCGTAAGATCGAAGAGCTGCTGGAGATCGGCGGGACGCAGATCCTCTTCCAAGGCGGTGTGCATCCCAAACTGGAGATCGAGTGGTACGAGGATCTGGTGGAGCATATCTATCAGAAATATCCCCAGATCACGATTCACGGCTTCAGCGCCATCGAGATCGACTACATCGCCCGGCGTTCCAATATCTCCATCGCGGAAGTCCTGCGGCGGCTTCACGCCAAAGGCCTGGCGTCGATCCCGGGGGCGGGAGCCGAGATCCTCTCGGATCGGGTGCGGGACATCATCGCCCCCAAGAAGCTTGACAAAGACACCTGGCTCGAGGTCCACCGCGAAGCCCACAAACTGGGGATCAAGTCGACGGCGACGATGATGTATGGGACGGTAGAGACCGACCGAGAGATCGTCGAGCATTTCGACCACATCCGACGCCTCCAGGACGAGACCGGAGGTTTTCGGGCTTTCATTATGTGGTCTTTTCAGGGGAAAAACACTGAACTGGTCGAAGAGATCCCCGCCATTCGAAAACAATCTTCCAACCGCTACCTTCGCCTTCTGGCCGTGGCCCGGCTCTTCCTTGACAATGTTCCCAACATCCAGAGTTCCTGGGTGACCCAGGGGAGCTACATCGGACAGATGGCCCTGCTCTGGGGGGCCAACGACCTGGGAAGCACGATGATGGAAGAGAATGTCGTCTCCGCCGCGGGAGCCAGCAACCGAATGAACCAGGAGGAGATGATCCGCCTGATCCGCGACATCGGAGAAACCCCCGCCAAGCGAAACACCGCTTACGAAATTTTGGAAATTTTTTGATAGGATAAAGATAGAGATGCCTGTGATCTCTTCCTTTTTCGGAATTTACATCCGGATGTATCACGATGATCACAATCCTCCTCATATTCACGCGGAATAGCAGGGGAACGAGGCTTTGGTATCGATCGAAAATGGAGCCCTGCGTGCGGGGAGAATGCCAAGGAAAGCAATGAAAATCATTGCCGAATGGACGAAAGAACATCAAGAAGAGTTGAGGGAGGAGTGGGAGAAAGCGGTCTCCTTCGAACCTTTGGATCGTATAGCAGGAGCGGACAATGATTAAAATCGTCAAGGCAAAATATTTGAAAGATCATACGGTTCGACTCTATTTTTCGGATGGGAGTATGGCCGATTACGACTTTTCCTATCTGTTGGATAAGAAGACGGTATTGACAGACGCATTGAAAAATATCGATTTTTTCAAAGATTTTTTTCTGGAATTGGGGGCCATCGGATGGAAAAACGGTTTGGAATTCAGCCCCGACTCTTTGTACCGAAAGGCCAAAGAGAGCGGCAAGCTGCAAGCTGCCGAGGAGGCCGCTTGAAAGATATCTTCTTGATCAAACGAAGCAGATTTCTCCTTTCCATTTTCTATTTTTTCATTTTCTTCCAAGGAACAGTTATGGCCGCCACTCTTCTCCACGTCGATGTCAAAGGGGTCAAAATCCCCGTCGTTTTCGAAGCCGAAAAGCGCTTGCCGTTGGCTTCGATGGAATTGGTTTTTCAAAACAGCGGTTCTCTGGCCGATACGAAACCGGGGATCGCGAGTCTCTGTGCCCGTCTGCTCGGTGAAGGGACGAAACGGGAGGGAGCGACGGCGTTCGCTACGGCCCTGGAGAACCGGGCGGTCCATCTGAGTGCGGAGACGGGACGGGAGACTTTCGTCCTTTCTCTGGAAGCGCTCAAAAGTGAATTCGACTTCGCCGTGGGGAAGATGAACGATCTTTTGAACGATCCCAACACGACGCCTGAAGCCTTCAAAAAGGTGCAGACGCAGACGTTGGGAATTCTGAAGCAGAAAGAGAGCGATTTCGATTACATCGCCGCGACCCGTCTTCGGTCGATCCTCTTCGAAGGAACGCCGCTGGCCCATCCCTCTCTGGGGACACCCGAGAGCGTTTCGGCTATGAAGTTGGAGGAGCTCAAGAGGTACCTCTCCGATCACCTTCGTCTCGACAATCTGATCGTCGTCATCGGGGGAAAATTCACACCCGATGAGGTGAAAGCCGCCGTCAAAACAGCTGTGGCGGGTCTGGAACGGGGGACGGTGAAGCCGATTCCCCACTTCGGGGCCAACGGCAAGAGGCGGGAAACTGTCGCTTACGAAGAGACCGACCAGGCGTACATCTACTTCGGAGCTCCCTATACGATGGCGGCCGACGATCCGCGGCGGGTCCTGGGAAAAGTGGCGGCTTTCATCCTCGGAAGCGGAGGATTCGGCAGCCGCCTGATGGAGGAGATCCGGGTCAAGCGGGGCCTGGCCTACTCCGCCTACGGGCGCTTCGTTGTCAACCGGACCCACAGTTACTTCAGCGGCTATCTCCAGACAAAGTTGCAAAGCGGTGAAGAAGCCAAAAAGGTCGTGCAGGAGGTCGTCGACGATTTCCTCAAAAAAGGGGTCACCGCCGAAGAGCTGGAGGGAGCGAAGAAATTCTTCCTCGGAAGCGAACCCTTGCGTACCGAGACACTCTCCCAGCGGATGAACCGGGCCTTTCACGAATACTACGACGGCCTGGGCTTGGATTGGAGCGCTAAAGAGCTCCGCTTGATCCGGGAGATGAAACTGGAGGATCTCAACGCCTTCATCCGGGAACATCCCGAAATCGGAGAACTCAGCTGGTCGATCGTCACGAAAAAGTAGTCGTTAGTCGCTAGTTTCTAGTTTTTTGTTGATTATCCTCTTCCTAACGACTCTCGACTAGAGACTAGAGACTAAAAAAGGAGGTTCAGCGATGGAGGAAGCGGAGGTGAAACGGCTCTTTCGAAAGCTGAAGATCCGCACGGTGCTCGATCTGGCGCTGATTCTCCCCAGTAAATACGAGGATACCCGTCTCAGCGAGCGTATCGAAGTCGGAAAGACGGGGACCTTCGAGGCGGAGGTACTCTCGACGGAGCAGAGGCCGGGGCAGTTTCGCGTCCGTTTTTTTCTTCCCCGATTTTCGCAGGAGATGACCGGGGTCTTTTTCCGGGCGACCCCCTACCATTACCGCCTTTTTGCAAAAGGAAGCCGTCACATTATCCAGGGAAAGGTGACGCAGTATCGCAGTTGGCTGCAGATTTCCCAACCCAAAGCGATCAAAGAGGCGGGCCGTATCGTTCCCCGCTACAAGACCGCGATCAAAGAGAGTGAGATCAAAGCGCTGATCGAAACGTACGTCAGTGAGCGGCGTCTCTACGGTGAAGGGCTGCAGAGCCTGGAGGTCGAGACGCTGTTGGCGCTCCATTTTCCCCAGAGAAGTTCCCGAAATATCCATTCCACCGACTACGACGAAGAGACGTTGAAGGTCCTGAAATTCGTCGAAGCCTACAACCAGCTGTACAAACTCCGAAAAAAACGCCGTGATTACCCGGCCCTGGAGGCTTTGAACGGGGATCCCACCCCTTTTATCCGGTCCTTGCCCTTTGCTCTGACCGGCGATCAGGGCAAAGCGATCGAAGCGATTCGCCGCGATCTTATGCAAAGCGGGCGGGCGGCCCGTCGGATGGTCATCGGCGACGTGGGCAGCGGCAAAACGATGGTGATCCTCGCAGCCGCCATGATCGCCGGCCGGCACAAAAGTATTCTGATGGCTCCCACTTCGCTTCTCGCCCGTCAGATTTACGACGAGGCGTGCAAGCATCTGCCCGCGCAGATCAAAACCGCCCTGGTCGTGCAAGGCGGAAGCGAGGGGGAGTACCGTAAAGCGGATTTCATCGTCGGGACACATGCGTTGCTCTATCTCGAGGATCTTCCCCGGGCTTCTCTGGTGATGGTGGACGAGCAGCACCGTTTCGGGACCCGGCAGCGGGCGTTGCTGGAGGTGTTGGTCAGCGAGGGGGAGCGGCGTCCCCACTATCTGCAGTTCTCCGCGACCCCCATTCCCCGTAGCCAGGCGATGATGGAGTCGGAGCTTGTCGACGTGACACTGATCCAGGAGATCCCTTTTGAAAAAAAGATCCACTCCCAAGTCATCGGCAAAGAGCATTTCAAAGCGTTGCTCGCCCGCATCGAATCGGAACTGGAGCAGGGCCATCAGGCGCTGATCGTCTATCCCCTCGTGGAGGAGAGTAGCGAAATCCCCTATCAGTCCCTCGACGAGGCGCGAGGCTTCTGGGAGAAACGTTACGAAGGGGTCTACGTCACGCACGGCAAGGACAAAGAGAAAGAGAGGATTTTGGAGGAGTTTCGCGATTGCGGGCGGATACTTCTGGCGACAACCGTCATCGAGGTGGGGATCAGCCTGCCGCGCCTGACGACGATCGTCATCGTCGGGGCCGAGCGTCTGGGGCTGGCGACGCTGCATCAGCTGCGGGGGAGAGTAGGGCGCAACGGCCTGGAGAGTTGGTGCTATCTCTACAGCAACTATCCCGACAACGAACGATTGCAAAAATTCTGTGCAACGACAAGCGGATTCGACATCGCCCGCCTTGATCTGGCCTACCGAGACAGCGGTGATATCGTCGACGGGACGATCCAGAGCGGACAGAAATTTCGCTGGCTGGATTTTGCGGAAGATGAAGAGATCATCTATCTGGCAAAAAAGAGAATAGGAAATGTGAATACAGAGAGAAGGACCATATAGAGAAATTATCCGTATATAATGTAAGTCTTAGAGTAAAAGCAAAAATTTTTCGATTTTTTTCGATTTTTTTGCGAAAAACCCTTGACAGGGGGAGAGGTTTTGTCTATAATACGCGTCCACAAACACAGAGAGCAAACGAAAAA
>WFQO01000143.1 GCA_015486995.1 Nitratifractor sp.
CTTCCAGCGACATCGCCGTGCTTGACTTCTGGGCTCCCTGGTGCGGACCCTGCAAACAGTTCGGCCCCATCTTCGAAAAGGTCTCCCAGGAGTATCCCGATATCCTTTTCGGCAAGATCAATACCGAAGAGGAGCAGCAGCTCGCCGCCCATTTCCAAATCCGCAGTATCCCCACCGTTGCCATAATGCGCGAAGGGATCATCGTCTTTATGCAGCCCGGGATGATCCCCGAAGAGGGTCTAAAAGATTTGATCCGCCAGGTCAAAGAGCTCGATATGGATCAGGTCCGCGAAGAGATCAAAAAGCAGCAGGAGCAGCAGGGCTAACTGCCCTTCCCTCGTAGGCCCTCTTGCTTTTCGGGCTCGTATGCTTTTCACTTTCCTCTTTTTCTGCGTTTTTCCGGATGGATGTATGACCAAGATTAGCACATTGACCCTCGAACAGATTGAGGATCTCCACCGACTCTATCACAATCAATGGTGGAGCCGGGATCGCACGTTCGAAGAGACTCAAGCCATTGTCCGACACTCAAACCTCGTTGTCGGTTTCACAGATAACAAAAGTCATTTGATCGCCTTTGCCCGTGTGCTGAGCGATTTCACGATCAAAGCACTCATTTTCGATCTGATCGTCGACAAACCTCATCGACACAAGGGCCTTGGCAAAGCTTTACTACAAACTATCTATCTTGACCCATCCCAAACTCTCCCGGGTACACCATTTCGAACTCTACTGCCTCCCCGAAATGGGCCCCTATTACGAATCACTGGGATTCAAAGAGCTCAATCACGGACTAAATTTGATGAGAAAGGAACGCAGATAGATGAAGATACGGGTCTATTATGAAGACACCGATGCCGGCGGGATCGTGTACCACTCAAGATACATCAATTTCTGCGAAAGAGCCCGCAGTGAAGAGTTTTTTCAGCGGGGAATGATGCCCTATGGCCAAGAGCGTAGCGGTTTCGTCGTCCGACGAATCGAATCGAACTTTATCGGGATGGCCCGATTGGGGGATCAGCTGGAAGTACGCACCGAAGTACTGGAGGAGAAACGAAGCTCCGTCAAACTTCGTCAGGAAATTTTCTTGAAAGAGGAGAGGATCTTTTCGATGGAGATTACTCTCGTCTACATTGTGGCGGGACGTCCCAAGCGAATCCCCTCTGATCTACTGGAAATCATCCGATCTCTCTAATCACCACCAGGGGGGTGCGTAGTAGTCCATCCGATTGAACATCAACTGCGCTTCGATATCCTGCATTTGCCGCATCTGCTGCCGGTGGGTGTACATCAAAAGCTCCTGATCCGTCATCGCCCGGCGCCGGCCTGTGATATGCCCCTGCTCATCCATGCAGAGAATGCGGTGAGGATTTCGGGTCGGTTTGAAACGGGCACAGGACGGATCACCGGCCATGAAATAGCGTCCGTTGACATCGTAAGGAGATGGACTTCTGGGAGCACAACCGGTCAAGAAAAAGATCGGCAACGTTACCAGTGCGATTTTGAGAAATTTCCGTGATTGTTTCATACTCTTCGACCTCCTCTTTTTCGCTATCGTTGGAGAGAAAATCCTATGCACTAATCCGAAAAAATGGATTTAGTGGAATGTCCCCTTCAGCACCCATCCTTCAGAAGGGGGATCAATAGGGTTCTACACTGACAATACGACTTCCCTGATAGACGATACGCACTCGCTGTCCCACCTGAAACTGCGTCCCTTTGGAGATCACCACGACATGCTTGCCGTTGCTGAGGTGTACCGTCAGCTCCTGGGCATTGGCCGCCGCGACCTGATTGCCCACATAGGCTCCGGCCAAACCTCCACCGAGTGTCGCAAGATCCCTGCCGTGCCCTTTGCCGACCATATGGCCGAGTACCGCACCGATTCCCGCACCCACCAGGGTACCGACGCCGTTGTCTTTGACCGCGACGTATCGGATCGACTGGACCGTTCCGACTTCATAGTTAGCCACCTGCTGAGTCGCAGAGGGCTCTACCGTCGGCAATCCCTGGGTCGCACAGCCAGACAAACCGAATATTACCGCTGTCACACTCAAAACAATCATCCTACTCTTTTTCATCATCTTTTCCTTTCTTTCTGTCATGACTATTGTAGTGCACTCCCGGGGTAAAATCAAGCTTTCCCCGATGAAACGCCCACCATCGCTTCCCAGACCGCCAAAGCCTGACGATGCTCCGCTACATCATGGCATCGAACCACGGTGGCACCGTTTTCCACCGCTTTGAGATGAATCGCCAGGGTTCCCGGCAAACGCTCTTCGGTCGGTGTGGGAATGATACGATCGATCATCGATTTGCGACTGGCGCCGATGACCAGCTCGCAGCCGTGGCGCAGGAAATTACGATGGTTTCGCAGTAGTGTCAGATTGTGCTCCAGACTCTTGCCGAAACCGATCCCCACATCCAATAAGATTCTCTCCCGGGGAAGTCCTCGGGCTTCGCAGCGCTCGAGGCGCTCCCTGAAAAACGCGTCGACCTCCGCCGTGACATCCCCGTAATGCGGATTTTTCTGCATTGTCTGCGGCGTCCCCTGCATATGCATGAGGCAATACTCTGCTCCATACTCCACCGCCAAGTCGATCAGACGCTCGTCAGAGGCTCCTGTGATGTCGTTGACCATTCCGAAGCCGCTATGTAGAGCATACTCCACCACTTCGGGGGTATAGCTGTCGATGCTGAAGAGCGCTTTCTCGTAAAGCCGCGACGCTTTGACCGCCTCGCAGATCGGCTTGACCCGCTCCAACTCTTCGGCGGCGGAGACGGGCTCGGAACCGGGCCGGGAGGAAACCCCGCCGACGTCCACGATGGCGGCTCCCTCTTCGATCATCGCTTCGACCCGGATTATCGCTTCATCGCCCAGAAAGCGGCTCCCGGCATAAAAACTGTCGTCGTTGGCGTTAAGTACCCCCATGATACGCACAGGTCCTTTCTCTTCGAGGAGAAATCCGTGCAAAGCTTTGGCCAACTCTTTCAGACCGAAAGGTTGCGCGGATGCTTTGCGAATCAGACGACGCAGTTGGGCTCGGGTGGTGATGAGTAGAGCATCGACCTTCTCCGTTTCGCAAGTAATCACTCCCGATGGTACGGCCAGATCCGCTCCGATACTTAGCGCATCCTGCTTGAGAATGTTAGCCCCGGGGGTCCGAAGATCTCGAATCAATATCCAGAGTGTCTCCATCTTTTCGGCCATAATGGCGACTCCCCCTTTGTCGACTCCTAACTTAGCCAAAATCTCCCGCCGCTGACGACTTTCTCCCAGACGATACAGACGCATTCCCCTCTCCTTCACAAACGTTACGATCGACGGTTTTTCTTTCTCTTTTTTGCCAAAAGTTTCAAAAGAACAGCCGTCAGGACGAAGGCGGGAGGTGATCCCATATCCAACGCACGAACCGCATCCCGAAAAAGATCGAGACTCCTTTCATCGAAGCGGTACTCTCCGCACCTCAACGCCTCACTCACCGCTCCTTCGACAATCCGTTTGGCCTCGTCCGTACCGAGCCGCCCCTTGCTTTGGACAAAAGCGTAAACCTTGTCGATGGTCAACGAAGCGAGATCCAACTCATCGAAATTCCGCCGTTCCCGACGATCGAGTTGCGTGATTGGAAGTCTTGAGCGAATCGTCGGAAGAATTTCCGCACGACTACGAAAAAGCAGAATAAACGATTTACGGGGGGGAGGCTCCTCGATAACTTTGAGGAGTTTATTTTGGACAACTTCGCTGAAACGCTCGGCACCCAGAAGAATTACCTGCTCCTTTTCGCTAGAGAGATAGGCCTTTTCCAACGCCTCTTCGGCGTCCTGAACCAAAAAGTTTCCCTCTTTCACCAGAGCGAAGAAGATTTTACCCTCCTGCTCACAAAGGCGTGCGATCGCATCCCGTGTCTTCTCGAAGTCCGAACTGACAATGATTTGACTGTGGGTTTGCATCTCAGGCGCTAAATTTCGTCAAAAAGCGTGGCTTCCAGCGTCCGGACAAAAAGACGATAGAGCTGCAAAAGCTTGATATCCAACAGAGGATCGCTGGCGCTCAGAGAGAAACTTCCGGGGATCTCTTCGTCCAGGAGCCAAAGAAAATTCTCTTCACTGCGATAGACAATTTTCGTATAAGGCGTATCCCCCTCTCCTATGTACCAAAAAAAATAGTTGTTGGGAAAAGAGATCTCAAGCATATCTTCCAGGATTTCGATCTCATGAGGACTTTGTATCCGGGAGAGATTCGGGAAAATCTCTTCAAGAGGATAGACGGGAAAAAAGGGACGCTTGTTCTCCGGAGCGTTAAGGGCTCCGAGAATGTAACGACCGAACCACTGCCGTTTGCTGTCAGTCAAAAGCAAGACCGTCTGCCCTGCAATCATCTTTTCCACCGCACTACGAATCAGAGGTGTCCAATCGAAACGCCGCTCCTCCATCCAGCTGAAATCGGAGCGCTCTTCACGAATCGCCCGAAGCGTCCAATCCAGAAGTTTTTGCATACTTTTATTTGTCCAATTCGTAGGCTTCGTGCAAAACACGCACTGCGAGCTCTCCATATTTTTCGTCGATTACCATCGACACTTTGATTTCGCTGGTGGAGATCATTTCGATGTTGATATTGTTTTCAGCCAATGTGCTGAAAGCTTTGGCGGCGATGCCGCTGTGGGATTTCATCCCGACGCCTACGATCGACACTTTGCAGACGTTTTCATCGTAATCGA
>WFQO01000144.1 GCA_015486995.1 Nitratifractor sp.
ATTGAAGCCCGCCTGAGGAGCATCGGGATTGAGCCCGAAGCTCATGAAGCGTTCCTTGTCCATCCCCAGCCGCTGCCAATAGTCGGAAAAGTAGTGGCTCATCATGTCGAAGCTGTAGACATCCGTTGCCGCCTGCAGGGGGGTGTGAGTCGTGAAGATAGACGTTTTGCGCACCCGTTCGATGGCCTCGTCGAGGGAGAGTTTGTCGTTTTCCACCAAGGCGCGCACCCGTTCGAAAAGGGAAAAGGCGGGATGCCCCTCGTTCAGATGCAGGATCGAATACTCGATCCCCAGGAGTTCCAGGGCCCGGTAGCCGCCGATCCCCAGGACGATTTGCTGACGGAGTCGCTGGTTGGGATCGGGGACATAGAGGTGGGAAGAGATCTGCCGATCCCAGGGGTCGTTCTGTTCGATGTCGGTATCGAGCAGATAGAGAGGCACCCGGCCAACGTTGATCTTCCAGAGGGAAGCGTAGACCGGCGGATCGATGAAAGGCACCTGAAAGGTCAAATGCTCCCCCTTTTCGTCCAGGACCCGTTCAATGGGGGCCGTATCTTTGTCGAGGGTCTCGTTGGCGCCCTTTTGCCATCCGTCGGGACCGATCACCTGACGCACATAACCTTCGGGATACATGAAGCCCACGCCCACCATCGGCAGTCCCATGTCGCTGGCCTCTTTGAGGATATCCCCGGCCAGGAAACCGAGGCCTCCCGAGTAGATGGGGACCGAATGGTGCAGGCCGAATTCGGCACAGAAGTAGGCGATGGGCAGGGGTTCTTCTTCACTATAGACCGTCTTGTCTTCCATGTATTGGCGGAAAAGCGCCGTAACATAGCGATACTCCCGAAGGAAACGCTCCTCTTTCATCAATCCCTGAAGCTCCTCGGGGGGAATCATCTTGAGCAGTTTGATGGGATTGTGACCCGACTCTTTCCAGAGATAGGGGTTGATGAGACGAAAGAGGTTTTTGCCCCTCGGGTTCCAGGTCCACCAGAGATTGAGAGCGATCTCTCCCAGGGTTTCGAGCCCTTCGGGCAGCGACGGCAGGGCAAAGTTGGCTGACGGATCTTTGGGGATCATGAGCTCTCCTTCAAGATGGGACTTGGGAAATTATGACGGAATAAGTCAAACGGTTTTCCCGCCTCCACGACAAACAATCTTAACGGATTTATTTAAATGAGAAATTGATTTTTGGCAACGCAACCGTTACCTTCCTTGTGTATAATGATTCGCAGAAGCATGATTGAGTGCTCTGAAAAACAACCGGTTTCACTCGATAGCTCTGGCAGTCGCGAACGCAAGCGCCCGTTTCACGGGTTGAGCGCTCCTTTGTCGCCATCGAGTGAAACCTCTCATGGATATTTTTCAGAGGGCTCAATTGAGAATATTCAAGAAAGGGGGAGAGAGGTATTATGGTAAAAGTCACAGCCAAAAGTGTCATTTTCACTGTCGAAAGCGACGCTGATGAACTCTGGATCAAAGGGAGTTGGAACGACTGGCAACCGGAAGCGATGAACCGGGACAAAAAGACGGGGCTTTTTCGCAAGACCAAGCGCCTCAAACCGGGACGCTACGAATTCGGCTATCTGACCGGTGAGGGCGGTTGGCTCTGTGACGAGACGTTGCCGACGGTCCCCTCCCCCTTTGGCAGTCAAAACTCCCTGCTGGAGGTGCAGCCGTGAAAAAGGTCAAAGCGGTCCTGATGGCCGGAGGATTCGGCACGCGCATCCAGCCCCTCACCCATTCGGTCCCCAAACCAATGCTGCCGGTGATGGACGTGCCGATGATGGAAAACGTCCTCAAGCAGCTGGTCAAAGCCGGGATCGAAGAGGTGGTGATTCTGCTCTACTTCAAGCCCGAGGTGATCACCGATCACTTCAAAGACGGCAGCGACTGGGGCGTCAAGCTACACTATGTCCTCCCCGACGCCGACTACGGCACCGCCGGGGCCGTGGGCTTCGCCCGGGAGCATCTCGATACCACCTTCATGATCGTCAGCGGGGATCTGGTGACCGATTTCGACTTCCGCAAGATCCTGGCCCACCATCAAAAAACCCAATCCAAACTCACCATCACCCTCACCTCCGTGGAGAATCCCCTCGAATTCGGCGTGGTGATCGTCAACGAAGAGGGGATCATCGAAAAATTCCTCGAAAAGCCCAGTTGGGGCGAAGTCTTCAGCGACACCATCAACACCGGTATCTACGTCATCGAACCGGAAATCCTCGACTATATCCCCCAGGCGGAACCCTTCGATTTCGCCAAAGACCTCTTTCCGCTGCTGATGCAAGAGGGGATCCCCCTGCGGGGCTATACCGCCCGGGGCTACTGGCGGGATGTGGGCAACCCTGACAGCTACCGGGAAGTCCACCGTGATTGCTTTATGCAGCGAGTGGCTTTCGAGATCCCGGGCCGGCGGATCGACTACCCCGAGGGGACCCTCTGGCTGCAGGGAGATGACGAGATCGACCCCAGCGTGGAGATCATCGATACGGTGGTGCTGGGCCGAAACGTCACCCTGGGCAAAAACTGCCGCCTCCACAATGTGGTCATCGGCGACAATGTCACGATCGGGGCGGAGACCCGCCTGCGCAATTCGGTGCTCTGGCACGACATCGAGATGGGCAAAAAATGTTTCTTCGACAATGCCGTCATCTGCAACGACAACCGCATCGGCGACATGGTCACCGCCAAAGCGGGCCTTGTGCTGGCGGAGGGATGTCGGGTGGGTAAACTGGTCAACTTCGACCAGGACGTCACCATCTGGCCCGACAAAGAGATCGAACCCGCCGCCATCGTCTCCAACAACGTGGTTTGGGGGACCAAATACAAAAACGCCATCTTCCGCGAAGGGATCATCAGCGGCAAGGCCAATATCGAGATCGGCTGCGAAATGGCCTGTAAGATCGCCGAAGCCTTCGCCGCGCTGCTGCCCCCCGGCAGTACCATCGCCATCGGCCGGGATTTCGAAGACTCTCCCCGGATGCTCAAACGGGCCTTCGACGGAGGAATTCTCGCCAGCGGCGTCAATATCGTAGATCTGCATGAGCTTCCTCCTTCGGTACTGCGCTTCAATATTCAGCACGATGAGCGACTCAACGGAGGCGCCTATTTCCGCAAAAGCCTCCAGGATCCCGCCAGTGTGGAGATCACCCTCTACAACGACGAGGGCCTGCGCCTGGATAACGCTACCGCCAAAAAGATCGAAAAGAACTATTTCAAAGAGAACTTCCGCAAAGTCGACTACAAAAAGATGGGCCGGTTACAGGACACTCCCGAACTGCGTGAACGAGCTTTTCAACGTTACAAAGAGAAGATCGAAACGCTCATCGACCACCACATCATCCGGGGTCAGGAGTTCAAAGTCGCTATCGATCTGCTCTTTGGAATCACCAAGGATATCTTTCCTCAGATTCTCTCCGAAACCCAGATCGAGAACATTCTCCTCAACGCCTACTACGACCGCCTTCGAATCGAGACCATCACTCACTATATCAACGAATCCAAAAAGGAACTCTCCAAGATCGTGCCGGCTCTGGAGTTTCAGATGGGTGCCGTCATCTATCCCCACGGACAGCGTCTGACCCTGGTGGGGGACGACGGATCGATCTTCGACCGGGTCGATGCGCTGATTGCCGTGCTGCGCCTGATGGATATGGAAGCGGAGGCCGAGGGCAAAACCTACCGAGTCTTCCTCCCCAGCTGGGCGCCGGATCGGATGGACGGTGATTTCGGCCATTTGGAGATCCGCCGGGGACAATATCAGGATTTCAGCCACAGCGACTATGCCCACTTCGATCTGATTGCCACCATCGACGGCAACTTTGCCTTCACCGAATTTGCCTACCATCGCGACGCCCTCTTCGCCACCCTCAAGATCATGGAACTCCTCTCCCGCCACGATATCGCCCTCTCCCAGATCGAAAAGGAGATCCGGCACTTTTACTATCAGCGCTGTAAGATCCCCTGCCCCCAGAGCAAAAAGGGCAAGATGATGCGCAAATTCCTCGAATATGCCAAAGGCAAACGCCACTCCAGCCTCGACGGGGTCAAAATCTGGGAAAACACCAACGACTGGGTTTTGATGATCCCCGATCAGTACAGCGAGGATCTGAACCTCTACATCCAGGCAGACAACCGGGCGGAGGGGATGCGCATTCACGATAAATATCGCGGGTTGATCGAAACGTGGCTCAACGAGTGAACGTCGTCCTGCTTTGGCACATGCATCAGCCCGACTATCGGGACGAGACGGGGCGCTTTGTGATGCCCTGGGTCTTTTTGCACGCCATCAAAGACTATTACGACATGCCCTGGATCCTCTCCCAAAGCCGGGCCAAAGCCAGCTTCAATCTTACCCCCATTCTCATCGAACAGCTGGAAGCCTACATCGACAAGGGGCTTGAGTGCGACCGTTTTTTGCAACTCTGGTCCAAAGATCCCACCTCTCTCGATGCCAAGGAACGGGAGGATCTCCTCCATATCATCCGCTCAGCCCAGTTTCAGACGATGGTGCAGCCCATTCCCCGCTTTGCGGAGCTCTATCATCTGGAAAGCTACAACGACGCGGAGCTGATCGATCTGGAGATCTGCTTCCTGCTAGCCTGGTGCGGCCCCTGGCTGCGCACTCATGACGAAACGGTCAGAACCCTGCTGGACAAAGGGCGCGGCTACGACGCGGAGGACAAAGCGAAGCTGCTCAAAGCCCTCTTCGGCTTTTTGCCCAAGATCCTCCCCTTTTACGCCGCGTTGCAAAAGCAGGGCCGAATCGCCGTCTCCACCACCCCCTACTCCC
>WFQO01000145.1 GCA_015486995.1 Nitratifractor sp.
ATTGGGAAACATGAGTTTTTCACTGCGATCGTTCTGGCCTGGATCGCGGGTGCTCTCGATATTGCCGACGGCAAAGTGGCCCGCAAGTATGGGCTCTCGACGGAATTCGGCGTGCAGGTCGACAGTTTCGCCGATTTTCTCTCCTTCGTTGTGATGCCGAGTTTTCTGCTCTTTTACGCGGTGCAGAAATTGTCGGTTTTTCAGGAAGTGGTACTGGGTGCGATCTTCATCTTTTACATCATCAGCGGTCTGCGTCGTCTTGTCGTTTTCAACCTCAAAGCGGACGCCGGCAGCGTGGAGAAATATTTCGAGGGGGTACCGACCCCGATGGGAGCGATCCTGCTCTGGGTGCTCTATCTGCTTTACAGCTATGGAGTGATCGTCTCGGCGTGGATCGTCGGAGCGCTGGTCCTGCTGATCGCCTGGTCACTTAATTCGAAACTGCGGATTCCACACCCGTAGAGGGAACTTCGTTCCCCAGGGAGGAGTGAAGAGTGATGAGTTTTGGAAAGATCGCTTTGCGATCTGTTTTATCTGAATGGGGAGATCTGTGAATACGGTGTCAATCAAAAAGAAACTTTCGGATTTTTCCGAACTGGTGATGTTTCAGCATTCGGTCTTTTCGCTGCCTTTTATCTTTGTGGCCATGGTCGTGGCGGCGCATGGGTGGTTCGGGTGGAGGCTTTTGTTTTTGGGTGCCCTGGCGGCCGTGACGGCACGAAATTTCGCGATGGGGGTCAACCGTTATCTCGACCGTGACATCGATGCGCTCAATCCCCGAACCAAGGGGCGTCCTTCGGTGGACGGGCGGGTGAGCGAGGGGCAGATGCTGGGCTTCATCGCCCTCAATGCCGCCGCCTTCGTCGCTGTCGCCTGGGCGATCAATGACTTGGCGTTCAAACTCTCGATACCCATACTGATCGTCCTGGGGGCCTATACCCTTTTCAAGCGTTTCAGTGCGTTGGCACATCTTGTTTTGGGTGTTTCTTTGGGGTTGGCGCCTATTGCGGGGGCAGTGGCGGTGGAAGCAACGATTCCGGTCTGGTCGATCTGGCTTGCCATGGGGGTGACGTTTTGGGTGGCCGGCTTCGATCTACTGTACAGCCTACAGGATATGGATTTCGATCGACGTCATGGGTTGCATTCGATTCCGGCAAAGCTTGGAGTACATAAAACGATGAATCTGGCAGCGGTTTTTCATCTGATCACGATCTTGTGTTGGGAAATTTTTGTCCGGGATGCGGGATTGGGGAGTTGGGCGCAGCTTGCCGTACTCTTCTCGGGAGGAATGCTCGGCTATGAGCACTATCTTGTTCACAGGGATTTTCGTCAGATCGATCGGGCCTTTTTTACCGTGAACGGCTATCTCGGCTTTCTTTTTTTCGCATTAATTGTTCTGGATGTTCTACTGAAAGGCTGAAGAGAGCCGGGCGGTCTTCAGCTCTCTTCCCGATAAAGCAGATAAGGGTTTCGCTGGGCGGTGGGCATGATGCGTACGTGCTGGATGTTGACATGCTCGGGGGTGTTGAGGACATAGTAGGCCAGGTCGGCGATGTCCCGGGCGCCGAGGGGGGTGTAGCCGTCGTAGACGGCATCACGTTTGGCCCGGTCGCCCTCGAAGCGGACGTCGCTGAATTCGGTATCGACGGCGCCGGGCGCGAGGGTGCCGACACGGATTCGGGTCCCCATCGCGTCGACATTCATCGCGTCGCTGAGCATATGCACCGCGGCTTTGGTGGCGCAGTAGACGTTGCCGCCGGGGTAGGCGGTTTCGCCGGCGATGGAGCCGAGATTGAGGATGTGGCCGGTGTCGCGCTCGCGCATCTGGGCCATGACGAGGCGGGTGACGTAGAGGAGTCCTTTGACGTTGGTGTCGATCATCCGCTCCCAGTGTTCCACCTGCCCGCGGTCCAGAGGCTCGAGGCCAAGGGCGAGGCCGGCGTTGTTGATCAGGATGTCGACGGCGTGGCGCTCCAGAGCGGGAGCGAGGGTACGCTCCACGGTTTCACGGTCGGTGACATCCATCGGCAGGACGGCGACGGCGACGGCCTCCTTCTCCTCCAGTTCTCTGGCGAGGTGCTCGAGCTTTTCGGCCCGGCGGCCGGCGAGGAGCAGATGGCAGCCGGCGGCGGCGAGGGTCCGGGCGCAAGCTTCACCTATGCCGGAGCCGGCACCGGTGATCAGTGCGGTTTTGCCCTTGAGTCGGTTTTCCATAGCGGCGATCCTTTAGTCGAGGTCGATTCCGGCGTTGCGGGAAGCGAAGCCCCCGGCACGCATCTCTTTGAGGAAGGTTTCGAGATCGTAACGGCGCCGGTAATCGGGGGTCATGATGTGGACGATGATCTCCCCCATATCGGCGACGATCCATTCGTCGCTTTCGTCGGAACCGTAAAAGGTTTCGCCTAGAGGTTTGAGCTCCTCTTTGAGGGTGTCGAAGAGAGCCTGGGTGTGCTTGCCCCCCAGGGAGTTGGCGAGGACGACCTGCTTGGCGATGTAGTCCACATCTCCCAGGTCGAAGACTTCGATCTTTTCGGCTTTCTTGCTGTCGAGCAGGTCGACGATTCGAGTTACACGGTCGGTGAGTGTCACAGTTTTTCCTTGCGTTGGGATGGTGGAGCGAGGTAGAGGGCTTCGACCTCTTCCCGGATGGCCGGATCGAGAAACTCCCGCTTCTGCCCCCTTCGGATTTCGGTGGAGCTGACAGGGATCTCGAGCGGAAGCAGCCGAGCGCGGCGCAGCATCGACGTGTCGGGGGCGTAGCCCGGTCGGGTGACGACGATCCAGGTCACCTCCCGATTGAGGTCGTCGAACCGGTACCAGTCGCGCAGCGTCGCTAGATTGTCGGCGCCGACGACGAGATGGTCGATCGGATGCTCGCGGCGCAGGGCCTGGAGAGTCTCCCAGGTCCGCACGGGGCGCCCCTGCCGGATCTCGTAGTCGTTGACGACGACGCCCGGGCCCCCGCAGACCCGGCGGCACCACTGCAGCCGTTTTTCGGCCGGTGCGTGGCTGCGGCTTTTGAACGGGTTGAGCCAGGCGGGGACGACGACGACTTCGTCGATTTCGGGCAGGGCGAGGAGCGCTTCGACGATGCGGCGGTGCCCCAGATGGGGCGGATCGAAACTTCCTCCGAAAAGGGCGCTGTGGCGCGGCTGCTTAACCAAACGATAACCTCGGCTGGAGTAAAATAGATCGCTATCATACCACAAACGTCTCCGTCAGGGAGCCGGGAATTCGAAGGAGGAATTTTTCTATGCTCAAAACGATCAAAGACCTCGAGATCGACGGCAAAACCGTCTTTATCCGTTGCGATTTCAACGTGCCGATGGACGAGTTCGGCAACATCACCGACGACCGTCGGATCCGCTCGGCTCTGCAGACGATCCGCTACTGCATCGACCGCGACTGTAAGGTAGTTCTCGCCTCCCACTTCGGCCGGCCCGAAGCGGGAAAATTCGAAGAGAAATACAGCCTCTTCCCGGTCTACAAACGCCTCGACAACCTTCTAAAGATCAAACACGAACTCTTTTTCGACGATTCGAAGAGCGGGGCCGTCGTGACACCGCGAGCGAAGGAGCTTTTCGCGAAGATGCAGCCGCGGGATGTCCTGCTGCTGGAAAACCTCCGTTTCGATGCCCGGGAGACGCAGGACGATATCGGCTTCGCCAAAGAGTTGGCCGAGTTCGGGGAATTCTACGTCAACGACGCTTTCGGCGCCTGCCACCGCAAGCACGCGTCGATCCACGCCATGGCCACTCTCTACGACCAAGAGCACAAGGCGGCCGGTTTCCTGCTGGCCAAAGAGGTCAACTTCTTCCAGAAAGTTCTCGAAAACCCCTCCCGCCCCTTCATCGCCGTCGTCGGAGGGAGCAAAGTTTCGGGTAAACTCGAAGCTCTGAACCGTCTGATCCAGAAGGTCGACAAGATCATCATCGGCGGAGGGATGGCTTTTACCTTCCTCAAAGCTCAGGGCTACGAAGTGGGGAATTCACTCGTCGAAAACGATTTGATCGACGAAGCGCGGACCATTATGTACAAGGCGAAAAAGAACAAGATCAAATTTTATCTCCCCGTCGATGTTGTTGTCGCTCCCGAATTCAGTGAGCATACGACCGTCAAGTACCTGCCGACCCAGGAGATCCCCGAAGACTGGATGGGCTTGGACATCGGGCCGGCGACGACCCGGCTCTTCCGTGAAGCGCTCAACGACGCCCATACGATCATGTGGAACGGTCCGATGGGGGTCTACGAGATGGACAAATTCGCCAAAGGCTCGATCAAAATGTCGCACTACATCGCCGAGAGCCACGCGACGACGATCGTGGGCGGGGGAGACACCGCCGACGTGGCCGCCCGGGCCGGGGATGTGGACGAGATGACCTTCGTCAGTACCGGCGGGGGCGCAAGCCTCAAACTGATCGAGGGCGAAGAGTTGCCGGGCATCGCCGCGCTGCAGTCCTAAGGCTGTAGGCATTTTGCCGGCATTGAACGTGAGAAAAATTTCCAAACGATAGTGAACGAAAAAGGACAGCGATGATATTTGCAGCGAATTTCAAGATGCACCACACCCGGGCATCGACCACCGAATACCTCGACCGACTCGACAAGCTTCTGGCCGAAGCCGAATACCCCTTCAAGACGATCGTCTTCCCGCCGGCGACGGCGCTGCAGCCCTCCCGGGAGTGGATCACCGTCGGGGCCCAGAACGCCTATCCCGAAGAGCGAGGGGCTTTCACCGGAGAGATCGGCCTCGATCAGCTCAAAGAGTTCGGTCTCGATACCGTGCTCATCGGCCACAGCGAGCGGCGGAATATCCTGGGCGAAGAGCAGGAGTTCCTGGCGAAGAAGTTCGCTTTCTACGCCGGCCACGGTTTCCAGATCGTCTACTGCGTCGGCGAGCCGTTGGAGGTGCGCGAAGCGGGAGACGAAGCGGTTGCCGAGCATCTCTGGGCACAGTTTGATGGGATCGACTTGGATTATGAGCGGCTGGTGGTCGCCTACGAGCCCATCTGGGCGATCGGTACGGGGCGGGCGGCCAAGGTCGAAGAGATCGCCTCCACCCATGCCGAGCTGCGCCGCCGCATCGCGCGGCCGATCCTCTACGGCGGCAGCGTCAAACCCACCAACATCAAAGAGATCGCCTCGGTCAAAGACGTCGACGGCGTCCTTGTCGGGGGAGCGTCCCTCGACGTCGAGAGTTTCTTCTCCCTGATGGTCGCGATCGCTCCGCCGCAGGTATGAGACGGATCCCCCTCTCTCTGCTCTTTCGAAAACTCCTCTACATCGCGGGAATGCTGGGGCTGATCTCCCTGATCACCTTCGGGGCGATCCACATGGCCCCCAACAGCTTCTTCGCCGCCGGCGGACTCAACCCCAATATGACCCCCGAAGCGATCGCCCATCTCAAAGCGGTCTACGGCCTGGACAAGCCTCTGTGGCAGCAGTACTTCGACTGGCTGGGGGCGATGCTGCATTTCGACTTCGGGATCTCTTTTGCCAGCGGCAACCCGGTCAGCCAGGAGATCCTCGCCCGCATCGGCATCACCCTGGGGATCAACCTGGTTTCGATGGTCTTGGTCTTTTTCCTCGCCTTTCGATTCGGTATCCGCAGCGCCCTGCGGGGCGGCAGTTACGAGACGGCTTTCAAACAGCTGGCGTTGCTGAGTTACGCAACACCCTCTTTCTATCTGGCCTTGCTGTTGATTCTGGTCTTCGGCTTGAAGCTGGGATGGTTTCCCCTGGCGGGCCTGGAGGGACTGGAGCCCAAGACGGGGATCGAAAAGTGGCTCGATATCGCCTGGCACATCACCCTGCCGGTGACGGTGATCGTCTTTACCGGCTTCGGCTCCCTGATGCTCTACATCCGCTCTCTAACCCGCGACATCCTCAAGAGCGACTACATCTTTTTCGCCCGGGCCCGAGGCCTGGATGAAGCGACGATCATCCGCCGCTACGTCTACCCCAATCTTATGCCCTTCATCGTCACGATCCTCGGCCTCTCCCTCCCGGGTCTCCTCGGCGGCAGCGTGATCCTCGAGCAGATCTTCTCCATCGACGGCATGGGGCTGCTCTTCTACCAGAGCGCCCTGTCGAGGGACTATCCCGTCATTATGGGCATCCTCGTCGTCGGAGCTTTTCTGACTCTGCTGGGCAACGTGATCGCCGACCTGGTTCTGCTCTGGATCGACCCGCACCG
>WFQO01000146.1 GCA_015486995.1 Nitratifractor sp.
CGCCATCCTGAAAATTCCTCCGAGCTTTTCAGCGCCTTTCGAATGGGGCTCTACCCCATCTACAAAGAACGCTACGCCGCCGGCAATTTCGGCGGCAGAGTGATGATCCTGGAGGGGAAGGGGTGGAAGAGTCTCTCTTTCAGTGAAGAGGTGTGCCATTTGGAGAATTGGCTGATCTGATGATTTCGTAAGGCGTGATTCGAGATTTGTAGGTTTGACCGTGTCAAACGTCACAGGGATTAAATGGTATCAGGAGGAAGGACATCTCACAAACAAAGAGTTCACTCTACCCCATACTCTTTTTCGGAGACGTTTGGCGGGGCCAAACCTACGCCCCCTAATCAAAAAACGCGACGCAACGCTTCGCCCCAAATTTCTCATTTCTCATTTCTATCTTCTCATTAGCGATCAAAGATCGCTATAGCATCTCGTAGAAAGTCTTGAAGATATAGGCGCTTTCGTGGGGACCGGGGCTCGCCTCGGGATGGTGCTGTACCGACATCACCGGCTCGTCCTTGTATTTCACCCCTTCGATGGTGTTGTCGAAGAGGTTGACGTGGGTCACTTCGGCCACCTCGGTGATGGCGTCGGGGACATTGTAGTTGTGGTTTTGCGCGGTGATCTCCACGGCCCCGCTCTTTTGGTTTTTGACCGGATGGTTGCCGCCGTGATGGCCAAACTTGAGCTTGTAGGTGTCAAAGCCGTGGGCGATGGAGAGCATCTGATGCCCGAGGCAGATCCCGAACATCGGGATTTTTGCGTCCAGGAGTTTTTGGACACGTTTTTTCTCCTCGGTCAGGATCAGCGGATCGCCGGGGCCGTTGGAGAGGAAGACGCCGTCGATCTCCCCTTTTTTATAGGCCTCGATCACCGTCTCGGCAGGCGTATCGTTGGGAACGACCTGCACGCGGATCCCGACGTGGGTGAGTTCGTTGAGGATGTTGCGTTTGACCCCGAAATCGTAGGCGACGATGTGTTTTTTGGCTTCGGGGGCTTTCTCGTAGCGGAAAGTCCGGGCATCGTAGCGCCCCTCTTCGTGGATGTAGAGTTCGCTGGTGCTCACCTCGTCGATGTAGTTGATCTCTTCGATCCGGGGGGCTTCATCGAGCAACTTTTTGAGCTCCTCTTTGTCGTGAATCTCGGTGGAGGCGATCATCTCCATCGCCCCCCGGTTGCGGATCATCCGGGTCAGATAGCGTGTGTCGATCTCGCAGATCCCCATCACACCGAAGCGTTTGAGCAAGGCATCGAGGCTCTCTTCGCTACGGAAGTTGGAGGGGCGCCCCTGATAGCTGCGCACGAGAATCCCCTTGCAAAACGCCCCACGGCTCTCCATATCCTGGGCGTTGCAGCCGACGTTGCCGATCTCGGGCATCGTGAAGGTGACGAACTGCCCCGCATAGCTGGGATCGGTGACGATCTCCTGATACCCCGTCATCGACGTGTTAAAGACGATCTCCCCCACCGCCGTACCCTCGGCCCCGAAACTCCGCGCCTCCAGAAACAGGCCGTTCTCGAAATAAAGCGAAACTTTCTGCATCAGATCCCCTTTTCACTCATAAATAAAACGCGTTGCATCGCATCGCAAACCCAAATTCCTCACTCCTCACTTGAAACGCATAGCGTTTCAAAGCATCCCTCGCCGCTGCAGCTCTTCCTGATAGAGCCGCTCGTAGAGCAGTTCGTAATCCTGGCTTCCCGGGATCACTTCGCGCTCCATATTGCGGATCTTGTTGTAGACGATATCGTCGATCTCCTCGTAGGCGTCGGCGAAATCCTTGAAGGCTTTGAAAATCACGTTTTTGACCTGATTTTCGTTGACGTCATACTCAATGAGATAATTTTCATAGAGTTCGTCGAGGATCTTGTGGGAGAGATCGTTGTAGCGATCGTCGTAATTGACGATCACCCCGTACTCGGGAGCCAGCTTCTTTTTGATCATAAAAAAGAGTTGCCGCTCGTCGGCATGCTGAAACTCGATCTCGTCGTAATTCTCTTCGATGATCTCTTTGACTTTTTCGTCCAACGCCCGTTCGACTTTGAGGTTTTCGTCGATGATCTCTTTGACCTTTTCACGGACCGCGTCTTTGCCCTTGAGGAGCTTGACGAAAGGGGCGTTGGCCAGGTCGATGGCCACTTTGCTCGCTACGTAGCCTGTCTGTTGCGGTTTGAGTCTCATAGTTCCCCTTTTTTGCGCATACTTGTTGTCAAATTATATCCTATGACGGATTCACGGGAGGGCAGTCCACTCTTCTCAAAGAGAGGTTCATCCTATCGTTCCCACCGAGGACGGTGGGAACAGGCGAAATAATGCCGTGGATCCTGAATCGAGTTCAGGATGACAAATCCGCATCCTTTCGGCTTTTTAGAGGAAGCAATTCCTCATTTCTCATTTTGCCCGCCTCAGCGGACGATCGTATCTTCCCGCTCCGGCGACGTGGAGACGATGCCGATCCGGCAGTCGATCAAGCCCTCGAGGCTCTCGATGTACTCCTGCGCCTCCTCGGGCAGCTCGTCGAAACGGCGGGCCCCCGCGCTCTTTTTCCACCCTTTGTAGATCCGGTAAACCGGCTCGGCATCCTCCAGGTCGTAGGGAACGTAATCGATCTCTTCGCCCTTCACCCGATAAGCGACACAGACTTTGACTTCGTCGAAGCCGTCCAGGACATCCAGCTTCATCAGCGCGACCTGATCGACGCCGTTGATCCGTACCGCGTGGCGCATCGCCACGGCATCGAACCATCCGCACCGGCGGGGACGACCGGTGGTGGTGCCGTATTCGTAGCCGTTGTCCCGAAGCCGCTGCCCCGCTTCGCCGAGATCTTCACTCGGGAAGGGGCCGTTGCCGACCCGGGTGCAGTAGGCTTTGGCGATGCCGGTGACTTTTCCGATCGCCTTGGGGCTGATCCCCAGACCGCTGCAGGCTCCCGCGCTGACCGTCGTGGAACTGGTGACGTAGGGGTAGGTGCCGTGATCGATGTCGAGCATCGTCCCCTGCGCTCCTTCGAGAAGGATTTTGCTCCCCTCTTCCAACGCTTTCCAGACCAACAGCGTCGTATCGGTGATGTAGGGTTCGAGCGCTTCTTTGTAGGCGGTCAATTCGTGGAGCAGCTCCGCCGGATCGGGCGTAGCCACCCCCATCGCCTCGAAGACGGCCCGGTTCATTTCGAAGTGGGCCAGGATCTTTTCGCTCAATTTTTTGGGGTCGTGAAGCTCTCCGACCCGATGGCCGACCCGGGCGACTTTGTCGCCGTAGGCGGGGCCGATCCCTTTGCCGGTGGTGCCGATGGCTTTGTCGCCTTTCATCCGCTCCCGGGCCCGATCGATCTCGGCGTGATAAGGCAGGAGTAGGTGGGCTTTATCGGAGATGAAAAGCCGTCCCTGCAGGTCATCAAACTGCCGCATCTCTTCGATGAAATCGGCCGGAGAGAGGACGACGCCGTTACCGACGATGTTTTTGGCTTTCGGATTGAGAACCCCGGAGGGAATCAGATGCAGGGCGTATTTCTTCTCCCCCACGACGATGGTGTGGCCCGCATTGTGTCCGCCGGCGAAACGGCAGACGTAGTCGTGGGTCTGGGCCATATGGTCGACGATTTTGCCTTTGCCTTCGTCTCCCCACTGGAGACCGACGATGAGATCGGCTTGATTGGACATTCTTACCCCTTTTGCATTTTCTTGGCGATGCAGGCATCGGTGATCAGAGCGAAGCCGGCAGCCGGCATCGTGTCGATGCGGTAGCTTCCTCCGGCGGCATAGAGCCGTTCCCCTTCGAAGAAACGGAAGACCAGCGTATCGTAATAACGCATTCGGGCGTAGTAGAGCGGAGAGACGACGACCGACGCATAGTCGATCCCCGCCGCCGCTTCCCGGATCTCCGCCAACCCTTCGGTGATCGATTCGGGGAACTCCGAAAGGTCCTCGAGGTCCTCCGGACGATGGATCCGCACCAGGCGCTCCAGCCAGGAGTGCCCCGCGGCGAGGATACGCTCGATGTGCATCGATTTGATCGCGTCGAGATCGACGCCGAACTCCTCGGCCAAGCGCCGGGGAATCGCGATGTTGGCCAGCTGCAGCGTCGGCCGGATCTCCAGCGCTTCGAGAAGGGCGGCGGCATCGGCGGCGATTTCGGTGAAACTCCCCTCCAGGGATTCGGCACCGATCTGATACTGCTCCCGGGTCGGATAGCGGTAGACCGGCTGGATGTAAAACCATTTTCGCGCGTCGGTGCTGCGGCCAAGGCGCTTGGTGACGATGCGCACCACGTCGGCGGTGGAATCGGCCCGCAGGCTCACTTCGTGATTGGCGGCATCGTTGAGACGCACCAGCTCACGGGGGTCGTCGAAACTCTCGTGCTGATGGTAGGAGAAGAGCGGTGTGACCATCTCTTCGTACCCCCGGCTTTCGAGAAAATCGGCCGCCCGGCTCTCGATCCGCCGTTTGATCCGGGCACTCTCGCCGAAGTAGAGCCGGCTGCCGCTGGGGATTTCATGTTCGAAGATCACGCGCACTCCTCGGGATCGGAAGCTTTGGAGAGCATCGTTTTGTAGAAGGTCTCGTTCCAGACCTTCGCCGCGGTCCCGTCGAAGGCCCGGCGCCCCAGTTTGGCCAGGGCCAGCTCCACGGCGTTGACGACCCAGAGCATCTCGTGGGGTTCGATGAGGCCCATCTGGTTGATGCGGAAAATTTTGCCTTTGAGATGGTCCTGTCCTCCGGCGACGTTGACACCGAAATCGCTCTTGAGCAGGCTGCGGATCTCGTTGGCCCGGGGATCGTCGATCGTGGTCATCGAGCGGGCGGGAACCTTGGGGTAACTGTGCAGGCCGAGCGCCTCCAGGGCGAAGCGGGTCGCCTTGGCCCGGCGGGCGGTGTCGCAGTAGAGCTTGCCCGCTCCGCCGCGCTTTTCGATCTCTTCGAGAATCGCTTTGAGGCCGATGATCAGCGTCGTGGGCGCCGTGTAGGCCGTGGTGTTTTGGCGTTGTTTCTTGATCTCGGAAGCGAGATTGAAGTAGTAACCTCTCCCTGCACCGATCTTCTCCACCGCCGCGTCGCTCAAGCCCAGAATCGCCAGGCCGGGAGGCAACATCAGTGCCTTCTGACTGCCCGCGATCAGGGCGTCGATGTGGGTCGTGTCGATCCGCTCGACGCCGACCGCGGTGATGCCGTCGGCGATCACCATCATCTCGGGGCGTTTCGCTTTGACGGCGGCGGCGATCTCTTCGACCGGATGGCGCAGGCCGCCGGCCGATTCGCTGATCTGGATCGCCACCGCGTCGATCTCATTGTCGGCTTCGACCGCATCGAGGATCTCTTCGACCGTCGCGGGGGTATCCCAGTCGTGGACGATTTCGACATTGGGCAAGCCGTGGGCCCGGGCGATAAGCCCGAAGCGCTGGCCGAACTTTCCGGCGTTGACGTTCAGCAGTTTCCGGCGGCAGAGATTGGTCACCGCCGCCTCCATCGCGCCGGTGCCGCTGGAGGCGAGCATCACCACCTCATCCGTGGCCATCAGATCGAAAAGCTTCGCCCGCGCTTCGGCAAAGATCGCTTCGAACTCGGGAGTACGGTGGTGCAGAGTCGGCCCCGCCATCGCCAGGCGGACCGATTCGGGAACGGGAGTGGGACCGGGGGTAAAGAGCAGCATTGAAGCTTCCTTTCGGAGATAAAAATCGTTGAATAAAATGGATGAAATACGGGGGATTATATCGAAAGGGGGTTAAAGAGGCCCGATAGCAAAAACGTTTTCCCCCGCTTCATAGCGGTATTCCAGGCTCATCCCGTGACGTTCCAGGATTTCGCGGACGAGATAGAGCCCCAGGCCGAAGCCCGATTTTTCGCGCGTGCCGTACTCCTGGCGAAAGGGTTCGGTGTAAAAGGCCAGAGGGTGAGAGAGCGCCGGACCTCCGCTGCGAAATTCCAGAAAATTTCCGGCAAGGAGAATACGGGGATTGCGGCCGTATTTGAGGGCATTGTCGAGAAGGTTTTTGAAGACGATCACCATCGCTTCCCGGTCGGCGAAGAGGGCCGCTTCTTCGGGGATTTCAACCTCGATCGCCGTCTCCTCGCAGTAGAGGCGGCGGCAGGCTTCCTCCAGAAGATCTGGGACCGACAGCTTTTCGCGTTCGGTGAACGGTTCGGGACTCGCGGCGATACGCTCGACTTCCACCAGTTCACCCAACAGTGAAGCGAGGCGCTCGAAGATCGAGCCCAGCATCCGGCGGGTACGGGGCTCTTCGCTCAGCTCGGCGAGGAGTTTGCCTTTGGTCACCGGCGTGTTGAGCTCGTGAAGAAGATTGCGCAAAAAAAGACGCCGGGCTTCTCCGTAGCGTTGCAGTTGTTCGGCCGAAGCGTAGAACGCCCGAGCGATCTCCGCCAACTCGTCTTGGCCCGAGGCAAAAAATTCCCGGTATTTCAACGCTTCGCCCCGACCGTATCGCCGGATATCCTCTTCGAGGCGGCGCATCGGATCCAGGGAACGGCGCAGTGTCCAGTAACTGAGACTCAAAAGGCCCAAAATAGCCAGGAAAAGCAGGGCCGGTAGAAGATAGAGGCGGAGAGTGTTTCGGCGGGGATGAAGCAAGATGGTCTTTTCAGACGTTCGGATTACAAGGTAGATCTCTCCCCCGTAGCGAAGCATTCCGCGGGAATACCGATGCCTCCCTCCGTGTCGGGCCATAGAATGCAGAAGGCGCCCCTCTCCGAGGATCCGCTCCGCCCGCTCTGCAGGGACTCTCTCCAGGTCGAGGTTTTTGAGCAATTCCCCGGAGAGGGAACGCTCCCGGCGCAACTCCTGGAGAACGACACGGCTTTTGAGCATCAACGAAGCCCAATCCCTGCGTTGCATCTGCCGGACGACCAGCCCGGCGGCGATGATCGTGACGATCAATGCGGTGGCAAAGAGGAGATTGAGTTTGAAAAAGATGGAATGACGGTTCATTCACGATCCGATGTAGCGATAGCCCACTCCCCGCACCGATTTGATGAAACGGGGATGGCGGGGATCGTCACCGATTTTGTGGCGAATCCGGCTGACAATGACGTCGATGCTCCGCTCACTGCTCTCCCAGCGAAGCGATTCGACGCTGTTGGCGATGAAATCCCGACTGACCACCTGCCCCCTCTTGTCGATCAGCAGGGCGAAGATTTCATATTCGGCGGGGGTTAGATCCAGGACCGTCCCCTCGTGAATGATTTGCATCTTCAGACGATCCACCTGGAAGGGGCTTTGTGTGTCCGGGCCGGTCGCCAAACGCTGATACCGTTTGATCAACGCCTGGATTCGAGCCACAAGTTCCCGGGGTTCGTAGGGTTTGGCGACGTAATCATCCACCCCGATTTCGAAAGCGACCACCTTGTCACTCAGGTCGGAACGGGCGGTGGAGACGATGATGGGGAGTTCCGGATGGCGTTCTTTGACCCGGCGGCAAAGCTCGAGACCGTCCATCTCCGGAAGTCCCAGGTCCACAAGCATCAAATCGTATCGCTCGCTCTCCAGTTTCTCCAGCCCGACGGTCGGTGACGCGACACTGAAGAGTTCGATCCCATAGCGCCCCAGATATTCTTCCAGCAGTTCGGTGATCTCGGGATCATCCTCCACCATCAACACTTTCGCCATCAACGCCTCCCCCTCAGGTCGCTTATTCGCCGGCGGTTCCCCTCGCCCGGTTTTTGGACAATTCTATCAATTTTTCACGCTGCTCGGGCGTGAGAACCCGGAAGATTTTTTCCATCCGATCCGCCATCCGATTCAGACGCTCCACCCGCCGCTTCTTACGCAAGGAGTCCTGCTCGGCCCACTTTTCCAGTTTGGCTTTTGTAAACGCCTCTTTGTCGAAACGCTCTTCCGTCATAAATTTCGAAAGGTCCATCCCCCGGTTGAGATGCTCTCCTTTCATCCCTCGGCCTTTGCCCATCCCTCCTCCCTGCATCCCGGCACGACTCTCCCGCATGATCTGATGAATTTGCTGACGCTGGGCATCGCTCAGGTCCAGTCGGCTCATCATTCTCTGCATTCCTCCATAACCTTCGTGCATCCCGTGTCTTCGGTACATTCCCCGATCTCTATGCCGGACACATTTCTCTCCTTGATGCATTCCGTGATGCATTCCATCTCTCTGACCGCAATGCCCGCTTCCCATTCCCTGCCCGGCATAAGCCATACCGGAAAATCCGAGAGCGGTAGCCGCTGCCATCATCATTTTGTTTCTTCTTTTCATTTTGAATCCTTTGCTCAAGTGAAATGTTCTCCTCTTCCGCTTTGCGTAAGGGGATAGTGCAATGATAGAAGCCCTTTGTCAATTCAATGCGAATTTTTTGTAAACGAATGTAAACCTTCACCTTCTTTTCGATCAAAAGATTTTTCGTCGTGATCGTAGAACTTTCATCTTTTCAGAAACTACTCCAATCTCTTTTCCCTGATCGCTCTGCGCATAATCGAAGGCATTTCAGGTTTGCATTAGTGCTTCTCTTTGAGGTATAGTTCTTCTGTCCCTTACCTTTTTAGAAAAGGGTTTGTAGAAAACTCGATAAATTTTTAAACATGGAGGGCGTCTCTAATACTAGGTCATACTCACGAGAGATGTTGTGGGCACGACCTATTACTAGAGGTGCCCTTTATAAAAGAGTGTCACGGTGAATAATCTCCTACTCAATTATCACGATCCCGTCTTCAGCGTTGGTCTGATCATCCTCATTGCCGTAGCGGTCGCGTTGATGACCCACGGATGGAATCTCTACCGACGGGAGAAACTCAAGCACCGTCTCGACTCTTTTCTCGAGCGTTTCGAGACCGCTTCGTGCAGTCTCGAAGAGGAGAATGTCCCCTACGAAGAGGGAATGGCCAAACCTCTGCTGATGCTCGCACGAGCTTTCGAACAGAGCGGTAACTACGACAAGACTATCAGCATCCTACTCTATCTGATCCGTCATAGCGACGACG
>WFQO01000147.1 GCA_015486995.1 Nitratifractor sp.
AATGGGCTGCATCAGGGGAGCGAGCAGCATCGCGCCGATCACGACGGAGGCGCTGTTGAGAAATAGCCCTACCGTCGCCAGAAGTGTGCTGAAGATCATCAGGACGATGTAGGTGCCGGTGACCTTCGCATCTTCACGCAAAGAAGCGAAGAGGTCCCTATACTCCTGTTCGCTAGCGTGGTTGAGCAGGGGCAGGCGCTTCTGGGCATAGCTGAGCGCCTCTTCGCTCTGAGGAAGGTTGTCGATGCGTACCGTCTCTTTGCTCGCCTGGGAGGGTTGATTGTGCTCCCAGAACTTCTCTCCGGCGCAGAAACGCAGCGCTTTGGGATGCACGGAGAAATCCATCGGGGTTTCTCCGATCTCCTTCCCGTCGACCGTCACTTTGAGAGGAGGATCGCATTCGATCTTCATCTCCTGGGTTTTGATCAGGCCGACGGAACCGGGGAGAGATTGTTGGCGAAAACGGGGAACGAGGGTCACGAAAATGTGATGGAGATAGGAGACCAGAGAGCGGGGAGAGATCAAAATCGCCCGGAGCATCCCGTCGTTGTAGCTCGGTTCGTCGACGAGGCGGGCCGCGACAGAGATCGACCGCTGATTGAAGAGGATCGCACCGGTCAGCACCGTTTTGAACTGTTGTCCTTTCGCGGTGGAGACCACGCTCCTGACTCTGCGCATCCGGCCCAGCTCTTTGATCGATTCCCAGATCAATTCCCACTTATTGCTCGCCATACTGTCGTTCATCAGGATAACCCGGAAAGAGAACGGAGGGGCATCTCCGACAACGGCGTTGTAGACGACGAGTTCGTCCTCGGCGTAGAGCAGGTCCACCGGCTGGGGATCGACACTCTCCAGCACTTCGATACGCTTATCGATGCTTCCCCCCAGATCCAGTAGGCTGGCTAGCCTCTTTTGATCCTCCGAAGGGAAAAATCCCAGAACAAAACCTTCGGCTTCCGCTTTTTTAACCGCCCGCTTCAGAAAATCGAGCGGACCCCGGACCAGAATCCGGTCTTCGACATCCAGCTTGCGATTGAAAAACTCCCGACTCTCGAGGATCCTCCACTTCCTCTCTTCGATACGTTCCCGTAGATCGTCGTCCAGTTCGGAACTCTCGGCCACGTAGACGAAATAGACACTCCCCTCTTTCTCGTGCACACTCTCCATCGGTACCTACTCTTTTTTCTCCCGGTCGAGCTTGTGAACAAGCCGAATACTCTCCAGAGCGTTGCCCAGAATCTGTTTGGTAGAGCTCAGGGGCTTCATCCGTAGGTTCGTGTTTTTCTTGTCCAGGCTCTGATCCTGAAGGATCTCCATCACCTCTTTTTCCAACTCACGGAAAATCTCGTTGAACTTCTCTTCGATAAACTCTATCTCCACGCCCTTACTCCTTTTAATAAATCCAAACCAAAATCATTCATCACTTCGTTTTTGGCCGAAACGCCTGGATCACCTCTTCGTTGACTTCCATATACCCGGCTCCGATCAGATCGAGGCAGTAGGGTACGGCGGGGAAGACCGCATCGAGGCACTCCCGAATCGATTTGGGCTTGCCCGGAAGGTTGATAATCAGAGAGTTGCAGCAGATCCCCGCGGTTTGGCGGGAGAGAATCGCCGTGGGGACATATTGGAGGCTCACCGCCCGCATCTGCTCGCCGAAGCCGGGAAGGATCTTATCACAGACGGCAAGGGTCGCATCCACCGTTACATCCCTCGGAGCCGGCCCCGTCCCTCCGGTGGTGACGACCAGATCGCATTTTTTGTCCCGAGCCAGATCCAGCAGCGCCTCTTCGATGATATGCAACTCGTCGGGGATGCAGCGGTAGTGAAACTCCACCTCGTTTTTGAGATACTCTTTCATCGTCTCGATGATGGCGACTCCCGACTCGTCCTCGTAGATTCCCTGGCTGGCACGGTCGCTCGTCGTGACGACGCCGATATTTATTTTGTCCATTTTTTTACTCCTCAAAGCTATGAAATCGTTGAACCCATTGATGCGATTATACCTTCAGCAGAAGACGATCGAGCATCCGCGTACTCAAAAGCCGCTTGGCGATGCCCAGCATCCAGGTCGCTTTGGTGATGTAGTAACGCGGAGCGGGACGCTCGGCGAGGACGATGCGATACACCGTTTCCGCCACGGCCTCGGGCGGAAGATTGAAAGGGACTTTTTTCGCCTTGCCCGCCAGAGCTGCGCGGTAGGCCTCCCGCCAAGGTGAATGCTCGATGTCGATCTTCGCCAACGTCGCGATGGCGTTGGCTCGGAAACGGCTGGTGACAGGGCCGGTGTTGAGCAGCGAAACATGAATGTCGCTGTCCTCGAGCTCCAGTCTCAGCGTGTCGGTGAGCCCTTCGATCGCGTATTTGCTGGCGTTGTAAGCCCCCCGCATCGGCAGAGCGATCAACCCCAGCACGGAACTGTGTTGGATGATCTTGCCCTGCCCCTGGCGGCGCATCACCGCCACAACCTGCCGGGTACACTCGTGTAGGCCGAAGACGTTGGTTTCGAACTGCTCCCTCAATGCATCGAGGGGAAGATCCTCCACCGCTCCCAGCTGCCCGTAGCCGGCGTTGTTGAACCAGACGTCGATGCGCCCCTCTCTGGCGAGGACCGTTTCAATGGTGTCGGCGATCTCTTCGGGCCTGCATACATCGAGGCGCAGAGCGTTGTCGAAGCCCTCCGCTCCAAGCTCTTCGACCTCTTCATCAGTCCGTGCCGTCGGATAGACCCGGCATCCCCGCTCGGCCAGATAGCCGGCTGTCACCCGCCCGATCCCGCTGGAGCAGCCGGTGATCACGACGACGTGAGCCGCTGTGAAATGAGAAGCGGTTTTCATCGACGCGTTTTCTGAGAGTCTGTGCAGCCGGACTTCTCTTCTTTGGAAAGTCTGTATTTGTTGTCGACCAATTGAAGAAATTGACTTTCCTTCATCGGTCTTTTACAGAAAAATCCCTGACACATCATTTCCGGATGGATCTTAAGTAGTTTATCCAGCTGTGCTTCCGTTTCAATCCCCTCCGCGATAATTTTGTATCCAAGATGTATCGCAATTTGTCCGATATGGGAAACCAAAAATGCGGTATGCGGATCTTCCAAAAGAGAAGCGATAAAACTTCGATCAATTTTCAGAATGGAAAAGGAGAGGCGCTGCAGATAGGAGAGCGAAGAATATCCCACTCCGAAGTCATCGATTGCCCAACGAATTCCCATCTCCTTCAATGCCGATATATTGTTCTGTAGAAGACTGAAATTGTCCACAAGAGAATTTTCGGTAATTTCCAAGACGATACGCGAAGGATCGATACCGTGACGTTCGATTTGTTGCCAAAGACCTCGTGTGAAATTTTTATTTCCGAGTTCATGGGCATCGATATTCACGGAAATGAAACGAATCATATCCCCTTGCGCCTCAGTATACTTCAAAATCCGACAGACTTCCTCGCGTACCCAATTGCCTATACGACCGATCTCTCCACACTCCACTGCGAGTGAAATAAACTCCTGGGGCATCAGTCTTCCCAGTTTGGGATGCTTCCAGCGCACTAATGCTTCGGCACCGACCAGTTGATGACACTCCATCGCATAGATCGGCTGATAATAGAGTTCCAACTGTTTCGTCAAGTCAGGGGAACTGAGGCTTTGGCGAAGAAAAAACGATTTCTTCCTCCGTTTATCCATATCGACACTATAAAATGTATAGTCGGATTTGTGGGTTTTTGCTTGATACATAGCTATATCGGCATGGCGGATAATTTCATCGGGTTCTTTCATATCCTCGGTGATAACGATGATGCCGATACTCGCGTGCATACTCAAATGATACTGATCAACAAAAATTTCACGCCGTAGTCGTCGATTGAGCTCCTTGGCAAAAGAAACACCCCTCTGTCGAGCTTCTTCTTCTGTATAACAGCAGTGGGAGTGGAGAATCACGAACTCGTCACCTCCGTACCGAAAAACATTTCCCTCTTCAGGAGCCAGAGAACGCAAAAGTTTGGAAACTTCCTGAAGAACGAGATCACCGAAGTTATGTCCCAGAGTGTCGTTGATCGGCTTGAATTGGTTGAGATCCATATAATAAAGAAGAGAAAATCTTCTTTCTGTAGGCGAGGAAGAAACCAACTTATGCAGGGCTCGCAGTAGGCTTCGGCGGTTACCAAGCTCCGTCAGAGGGTCATGAGCCGCAAGTTTCTCCAGATATTCGATACTTTCGACCTCAAGAGTTTTATCCTGAAAACTGGCAATTCCGCCGATAATTTGTTTCTCATCGTTATAGAGCGGCACTATTTTCGCCAAAACCCGAAATTCTTGATTTTGATAACTACTATAATAGGGGCCGTCGTATTCGACCTCTTTTCCGCGTTGAATCACCGATTCCAGAAGAGTGATCATTCTTTTATCTTGAATTTTATGGATGTCAAAATCTCTCAACTCAAAATCATTCGGGTTACCGAAAAACTCTTTAAAAGCTTGATTGAACTTTTTAACATGAAGATCCCGATCGAAATAGAAAACAGGGATCGGCGTTTGTTCGAAAAGAGCCCGGAGTTCCTCCTCTTTCCGATCGATCGTCCGTTTCTGCGTACGGGTACGCTGCATGAATTTCCGTGTTGTCAAAGCGATGGTCGCCAACATCACGACTAAGAGTGAAATTCCCAAAGCATCAACCACCGCTCCCGGCTCCCTTTTTTCGAGGAGAAAAACGATTAGAGGGAGAGTGAGAAAAAAAGTGTAAAGTATCGCGAGTAGCGGAGAGGGAAAAAGTGAGGCTATCGCCCCCGCTGCAATGCCGACGATATAAACAAAAAGTCCAAAAATGTAATAATAACTATGAAGATACGGAACGAAAAGAGGGATGGAGAGACCGGCGATAATAGCTGTAATTAGGGCCGTTGAGAAAAAACGGTGATACTCAAGCTCTACCCATTTTAAATCTCTTCCCCGTTTTGAAATGTATTTAAAAAAATCTTTTTGGAGCCGAATACGATAAAGAATAATTCCACTAAGAATACTCAACCAGCAGATAAGAAAAATTCTTGAAACATCACTGTCCAATAACAATACGCCACTTACTACCAAAGACGCCAAAAGAAGAAAACGAAGTGTCCCTACCGACTGTCGAAAAAGCATCTCCACAACGAAGAGGTCTTGGGAGTTTTTCTTTTCTTCATCGAAGGCGAAAAATTTCCTGACTTTTTGCCCCATTGTCATCCAACTCATAACAACGTTCTCTCCGTCACTCAAAGATTCGGAATTTCCGGAGCATCGATAGAGGTCCCGAGTTGTGCATAGGATGCCCCAACCCGTGCGAGAAGTGCACAGTCAAGACGGAGGCGTTCGGCATCGATAATGCAACGATCATCGAGATACTGCCGTTCGATTTTCAAAATCAGAGGGCGGGTCGGACTGCCTACCAGTTCTACCTCCTGCAAAAGTCTACAGGCGAAAGCACTGGGTGCCCCTTGCACCATCGGAGGATAATTCTCGAAAGTTTCAATCATCGGAATCTGAAAGTGTTCCGCTTCACTCACCCCATGTTCCAGCGCTTTGGAACTATAATGCATCGGCTCGAGTAAGTCCGGGGAGACGAGGCAAAGCGTGCAGCGACCTGTTTTTCTCAAATTGGCCAAGGTGTCTTTTGGAGTTCCGTCGGGGCGATGCCCGACTGAGACGATGAGCGTCGGGGGTTCGGAGGAGAGGGGCGTAAAATAACTGAACGGTGCGAGATTAAGCACACCTTCCTCTTCCGTGACGATCCAGGCGATGGGGCGAGGGACAACACTCTGTGCCATCAATTTGTAACGATCCGAGGCTTTGATTTTTCCATAATCAAATTGCATGCCGCCTTTTCCTCCTCTTCGTTTCCTTCCCGATTTTATATTTTCAAATTATTTATCTCGACACGGAAGGAAGTTATTAAATTATATGGATACTAATGATAACATTTCAGAATGGAAAAAGCGATAAAAGCATGGCATGAGCTCTCGACTCTGGACTTTTCTGATCCGGTCAATCTTCTTCCGTTCTTGATGCTGCTTGCGGTGATCCTCTTCCTAATTGCGCTTTTTTCCGATCAACCTCCGGATTGAGATCTTCCAGAGTGCCGAAATATTGCTTACTTCTCACGTACGTACATGATTGAATTGTTGTTTTCGAACTTGCTTTCCAGAAAAGGAATGTTACGCAGGAGCGCTCCGAGCTTTTCATACCCGTAGTTGACGGGACTGAAGGCGGAGTTGTTGCTCAGATACTGCCCCAGATCTGAGACATTGACCCAGCCGTTCTCTCCGGCAGTCTTCTGTAGACCCGTCAGGAGAAGATCGATAAATTCTTCATCCTCCAAAACCGTATCGATTTTGCTTTCGGCTTCGCTGGGAATACTCTTTTTCCCCCGTTTTTTCTTCACGACCTCTTCGGTACGGCTCTTTGATTTTTTCTCTTCCCGTTCTAGATTCTCGGTGTAGATAAACTGACTACAAGAGTTGATAAACGCCTTGGGAGTTTTCTTCTCTCCGAAGCCGTAGACCGTCAAACCGTTGGACATGAGTCGCTGCGCCAGCGGGGTAAAATCGCTATCGGAAGTGACGAGTGCAAAACCGTCGAGATCCCGAGTATACATCAGATCCATCGCATCGATCACCATGGCGATATCGGTGGCGTTCTTGCCCTTGGTGTAATCGAACTGCTGTATCGGTTTGATGGAATGCTCAAGGAGCCGATCCATCCAGGGAGTCAGCTGCGGATTGTTCCAGTTGCCATAGGCCTGTCGCACGATCACCTCTCCGTATTTCGAAAGCTCTTTGAGGATCCCTTTGATCGCGTAGGGGCTGGCATTGTCGCAATCGATCAACATTGCGATGTGTCGTTTTTTTTCCTGCATTTTTTTTCTCCAATCCTTAATAGTCTAATTCTGAAGAAATCCCTTCCTTCAGGGAAGGATCCGGAATTCAGGTTCCAAAATTCCCAGTGCACCGGAAGTTATGGATCAAATAAATGATGAAATGATGTCCATACAATTTTGCATAGGGGGTCATTTCGATAAATCTTCTGAAAGACACTCCGCTTCGCAAGACGCACCGATTCGGTAGGATGAAGCGACACTTTGAGAATCTTTCAAAGGATTCAAATGGATAAAACTATTTTGAATTCGGATTTCCTGCAGAATACTGTAGAAGATAAAAAAGAGGCGTTACGCCGGAGATCCGGCGAACGCTGTGACGATAATTACTTGCCGAGTTTGCTGATATAGTCGGCGAGGGCTTTCATGTCGTCGGCGCTCAGAGCGGCAGCCTGACCCTTCATGACGCCACCCATACCGTGCTTGTTCAGGGTACCGGCTTTGTAACCTTCGAGGTCTTTGACGATGGTATCGGCGGGCAGACCGGCGATGGGGTTGGATTTACCCAGCGCTTTGGTTTTACCGTCCTGACCGTGACAACCTGCACACTTGGCGTAGAGAGCCTGTCCGTTTCCTGCCGCCATCAGAGTGGCACCGGCGAAGATCATTGTCAATGCAATTTTTTTCATTTTGTCTCCTTGTGATAATTTAGTGACAGGATAATTATAGCAAGAAAATTGTGAATTCTTTGTGTATCTGCGCCCTCTTGCGGAGAAAACGACTTTATCACCGAAGATTTCCGATCACTTTGTAACGTTGCCAATAGGTATCAAGGGCGGCATCAAGTTCCGAATCCGTCAGAGTCGTCGGTGCCTTCAGGCGGTGGGTCCGGAAATACTCCTCACCCATGACGGAGGTCTCTTTGCTGGGGTGGCGGAGAAAATATTTCAAACCCGCTTTCATATTCTGCTCTCCGCTGTAGATCAAAAGTGCATTCATGAAGGTCCGACGCAGAGAAACTCCTTCCCGTCGATGGCAGGAGACACAGTTTCGATCGAAAATCGACGTCTGTGCTGAGAGTGCCATCCCCAAACCGATAAGGATCAATAGAGAAAAAACAACCCGTTTCATGACTCCGCATCCTTCCACAAAACTTTAACTTCCGTTCCTTTTCCGGGTTCCGAGTCGAGGGAGATTTCCAAGCCGTATCGCTCCGCAATACGGCGGACAATGTCCAGGCCCAGACCGAAGCCCCCTTCGCTCTCGTCGAAGCGGGCATAACGGTCGAATATCTCCCGCAAAACTTCGGGCGGAATCCCCCGTCCGCTGTCACGGATAGAGAGTTCTCCCGGACGCAAAGTGACCTCGATCGACCCGCCCCGTCGGTTGTATTTTGCGGCATTGGAGAGAAGATTGTCCACGAGGCGTGCGATAAGACGGCGATCCGCATGCATCACGGTCGGGTGCAAATTCGTGTGCAGTTCAAGGTTTCTGGCCCGAAACATCGTCTCGAAAAAGAGAAGACGCTCTTTGAGCAGCTCTGTCAAATCGATATCCGAATCCCGAGCGGGCCGTTCACTTTCCAGCGTCACATATTTCAAATCGTCGTAAAGTGTCGAAACCGTCCGCGCCGCAAGATCGATCCGTTCCAGTTTCTTCCGCTGACGAGCATCGAGACCGGCAGAATCGAGCCCTTCCACGTTAGCCAAGATTGTCGTCAGCGGTGTGTTGAGTTCGTGGGTCGTATCTTTGATGAAACGATCCAGCAGTTCGATGGAACGTCGCATAGGGCTCAGGAAAAGGCGGGCGAGATAGAGTCCCGCCAGTGCCAGAAGGAAAAGCGCGACTCCGGCTCCCAAGGCCGTCTTGCCCAATGTTGTCCAAAACCAGGCACGATCGTCGGGGATTTCGATAAAGAGGTATTTGGCTCCGAGGTAGTAGCTGTCGAGAAGTTTGACGAAATGGATCACTCCGTCGTGTCGGTAGATGTCCCGCCGGAAATCCACGACATTGTTGCGCATCGTCGAAAAGATTTGCACATGCTCCAGGTCGTAGATGGCACTGCGAAATCGGGGATCTCGTGGATAGGTACGCTCCCGGGGAAAGTGTTCATGAAGTCTGCGCAACCGCTTGATCTGATCGGCGGCATAGTCTGCCACCTGGGCTTTGCGTCGGAGGAGCATGATCCGCTCTTCGGAACGGTAGTAGAGTACAGAGGCGACGAGAACCAGGGCCAGGGTCAAGAACGCATAGAGTGCCAGAAAGCGCCGCAGCGTACTGCGTTCACTCCGAAGCAACGTAACGATACCCCTGCTTTTTGATGCTGACGATACGCTCCCTGCCCAAAAGTTTTCTGAGTTTTTTAATGTACGTACGCAAGGAGTTGTCGCTGGGCTCTTCCGGATACTCCCAGAGGGCATCGTAGATCCGTTCGTGACTGAGGATCTCTCCCGGATGGCGAAGGAAAAGCTCCAGCAGTCGCCCCTCTTTCCTGCCCAAGGTCACCGTCCCCTCGGGAGTCTCGAGACTCCGGGCTTTCAGATCGTAATAGACCTCTCTTCCCAAATCGATCCTCTCTCTGCGTTGGGGTGAATAGGTCCGTTTGAGCAGAGTCTCTATGCGGACTCTGAGCTCCCGCAGCGCAAAGGGTTTGCGCAGATAATCGTCGGCACCGCTATGAAACCCCTTTTCCAGATCCTCCACACTCTCTCGGGCCGTCAGAAAGATCGCGGGGGCATCCACTCCCTCTGCGCGTGCCGCCTCGAGCAGAGCGAAGCCGTCCACCTCCGGGACGTTGACATCCAAAAGCAGCAAATCGAAACGGTGTTCGTAGAGACGATCCTGCGCTTCGTGACCGTCGTAGGCGGAGATCACGACATACCCCTGCTCCTCGAGATCCTCCCGGATCGTCTCGTGCAGCGAAGCGTCGTCTTCGAGCAAAAGAATTTTTCTACCGTTCATCATCCGTGACGGGATCAATCGCGTTTCCGAAAAAGACGGAGGAAATCGGAAATACTCTTTTTCATCGCACTGCGGTCGACGACCATATCGATGAGGCCGTGTTCGAGAAGAAACTCCGCCCGCTGGAAGCCTTCGGGGAGATCGGCTCCGATGGTCTGCTTGATGACCCGCTGGCCGGCGAAGCCGATCAGAGCGTTGGGTTCGGCCATGATGATATCTCCCAACATCGCGAAAGAGGCACTCACGCCGCCCATTGTCGGATCGGTCAATACAGAGATAAACGGTAGTCCCCGCTCATGCAGACGATAGAGCGCCGCCGAAGTTTTGCTCATCTGCATCAGCGAATAGGTACTCTCCTGCATCCGTGCTCCTCCACTCGCCGAGACGATGACCACACCGCACTCCTTCTCCATCGCACGGTGGACCGCCCGGACGATCTTCTCTCCCTCAACAGAGCCGAGAGATCCTCCCATGAAAGCAAAGTCAAAAACGACCAATTCGGCGGGATTACCTCCGATTGTACACGAACCGCTGATCACCGAAGAGCTGCGTCCCCCCGTCTTATTTCGGCTCTCGTCGATGCGTTTCTTGTAACTCTTCTTGTCGACGAACTTGAGCGGATCGACGGGAACCAATCCCGCGTCGTGCTCGACGAAAGTCCCCTCATCCGCCAGGAGCGCAATGCGCTCCTGCGCTCCGATACGGAAATGATGACCGCATTTGGGGCAGACATTGTGCTTGGCTTCCACCTCTTTATAGTACATCAACGAGAGGCATTCTGGACATTTGATCCAATGGCTGGGTGCCTCCTGCTGCTCTCCTTGTTTGCGCATACTTTTGAAGAGATTGCCGAAATTCATATCGATCCTTCTAAAATTCTTCTTTCAATTTTAACGTAAGATTCTGGAGAACTCTCTCCTTCTCTTCTCCTAAAAAGCTTTTTCGGCCGTCAGCAGACGCAGATATCCCCCGAAATATTCGTGCTGCCGAAAAGTTCCGAAACCGTGCCTACTCAGCATCTGCCGAGTATCTCTGCGGATGAAATCTTCGGCCAGAGGACACTCCACCCGACGGATGGCGAAACGGATCCAGACCGGTACCGCATCCACATCGAAATTGTTGTAATCGAGAATCGAGAATCTCCCTCCGGGTTTGAGCGCCCGCCATGCGTTGGCCAAAATGGTCTCGCGCCGTTCCTGGACGAATCCGTGCAATACGAAAGAGATAAAAACCGTGTCGAACTCCTTCTCATAAGGCAGAGGCCCATCGATCCGACGCTCTTCGAGGCGGATGTCGGGATACCTCTGCGTTTTTCTGATGAACTGCGCTTTCATCTCCTCCCCGATCTCCAAAGCGATGATCTCGCCTCCGGGAGCGATCCGTTCATGCATCAGTAGCGCATTGCGCCCCGTCCCGGCTCCCAGATCCAAGACGCGATGCCCGGGCTTGAGATCCAAGTCGTCAACCGCCCGACGGATAAAAGAGGGATACCGACCCAAGGTGATGAGATTCATCAGCGTATCGTAATATTTCGCTTCAAATCCGCTCACCTCGACCTTGGAATCCTCCTGCCGATATTGACGTTCTTCTCCTTCGCTCATCTTAGTCCTTCTGACATCCATTTTTTTTATGCTCCGGATCCGCGTGCCCCGAAAAGGAGGATTCTACCGTACAAAATACTCCAAAAGAGGAAGAGTGCGATCCAGAGTACGATGCTCAAATCGAAAAGGAGAAAAAAAACTCCACTTTCCGCCGCCAAACTCAAGATCAACCGTGCCAGGACCACAAGTTGCGTCGAAGCAAAAAGCAAAGAGCTCCCGCGTCCCGACCGCAGGGAAGCGCCTCCGTGCCCCAGCGTCACCCGCGCCCCGAAGGCGACAAGGATGGTCGTCAGAAACCCCAAAGCCAACAGATGCAGAGGCAGACGTAACATCGGTACCGCAAACCATGTTTCAGCCCATTCCGAAAGCGCCCCCAGGAAAAAACCCAGGGGAAGCCAGAAGATCGCCAGATGCAGCCCCCAAAGCAGCGGATCCCGGTTGGGAAAGGGAAGCTCCATGCGTAAAATCTCCCGTCCAAGCACTCCCGCCAGGATCAGATCCACCCCGAAGAGCCAGCGGGGAGCATACCCCCCGACAAAGACATGCAACAAAAGCAAGCCGATAAGCGCCCATGAAAGCCAGGGACTTTTGCGATACTTCATGACCCGACTGAAAAGTGGAACCATCCGGAAAGCGATGACGGTAGGAAGAAAAATCAGATAGAGATAGAGCCCCACCGAGACCGCATATTCGAAGAAAATTCCCGTCCGACAATGCGAACAGGGAATCTCTGCCAGCAAAAAGAGCAGATTGGCCAATGCGCCCATTCCGTAGGCGACGATGATCCAATAGGGATCGTCCCGTGGCGCGGAAGCCCGCCGATAGATCCCGAGAAAAATCCGCAGTGTGTATGCCAGTGAGGTGGCGACGAAGAGCACCGTCGCATAAAAGGCGAAAGGAAGCCAGAGCGTCGCCAGAAAACTGAGCGTCGCCATAACCTGCAAAACCCAGACCCGCAGATAACGCCGAGAATCGATGGGAGCCGTGGCGCAGAAACGGGGAAAGGTCGTGTAGGTAAAACCGTAGAAAAAATTCGTAAAAACGAGAAAGAACATACTGTAGGCATGTAGCAGTTTGGCATCAATCCCGAAAACTCCGGTATAAGCCGCTCGAAAAAGGAGCATGAAGAGCACGCCGTTGACGACTCCCAACGCAAAAAAGGGGCGATGGGGTTGGGAAAAGAAAGGAGTTCTCATCGGCGCTCCTGCGACAATTCATCGGGATCGGGGGTTTCGATCACCTCCTGACGCAGCATTTTCCAGCGCTTGTTCAAATCTTTTCCGTCACCGTAACGCAAAAAGTGCCAATAACGTGAAGGAACACCCTTGATCCGCCGGGCGTGACGAATCGGACACCAGAATTGTTCGGTCCTCGAGGCGATCTCCCGGACATAATCGATTAGGCCGTTGAAATAGCCGCAATAGACGCAATTGAGTTTCTGAAGGGCATTAAGATAAGGAAGCCGGTGACGATCGATCGCAATGTAATCCCGGCGTCGTACTTTGGGGATACCGTAGAGCGGGAAACAGGTCGCCTGATAAATCGTCACGCATAGATCCAGGATCACCGCCGGGACGATCATGGCATAGATGATCGGCGCACTGATTCCGTAGCGGATCTTTCCCCTACGAATGTACTCCCACAGACCGATTCGCTCCTCGGAGAAATCGCAGCTGATCCGCTCTTTCTCGTCCCGCAATTCCCGATAGAGCTCCGCTTCCGTCTCCTGAAGCTTCTCAATCAGCTCCTGCACCTTGGCCCGGTCGATCATAGATGTTTCCATTGCATCCATCGTTCTTTCACCTGTTTCTCCTCCATGAATTTTCATGCATTTATCCTCCCGCCGGTACGCCGAAGAAGACGACAGACGCAGCGATGGAGGCGACCAGAGTGAAACCGGAAAATTTCAGCCAGCGCCAGGGAATATCCTTGTGCGCCGCCGCCGTCAAGGCCGCGACCATGCTCTGAAGCATATAGTAAACGGCAAACGCCTGCGATGCGTAGGTAATGATCTGAAAAATATTGGAAGTCCAGACAATGAGAAGACCTCCCACGGCGATGATCACATACCCCATTCCCAGAGTGATCCTCCGGGCACTCAACTCTTCCATCAACCCGCTGCCACCCTGGGCGTCGGCGATGGCCGCATCAAACTGGGCGATCAGTGCCAGCACCAGCAGCATCACCGGCAGAACCGTCGCGACATGTTTGCTCAGAGTGATGATCGCGGTATCCTGTCCCTGGGGCGGCAGCGGATAGTTGAAGTAGTAGAGCATAAGAGCCAGATAAACCACATAAATCCCTCCGCTGATCCACTGAGCGTAGCGCATGGTCCGGATCCGTAGTTTGGGAGGGAATTTATCCCCGAGGTAACGGGAGGTTTCGAAGCCCTGAACGACGATCAGCATCCCCAGGACGATGCGCCAGTCATGCAGGCTCGGCTCCGCCGTCTGCGGCAGATGCCAGATCCCCGCCTCCCAAGCTTTCCAGTTGCCCCAGGCCAGACCTGCAAGCAGGCCGCCGATGATCCCCAGCTTGAGCGCTTCGAAGCGGCCCAGAAAATTGAAACCCCGATGTTGTCCGTAAACGGCGATAAAGATCAATACCGCACTCGTGATCGTATGAGAGAGGACAGGGTTGACGACATTAACCCCACGCAAAACGAAGTCGCCGAAAAGTGAAAGATAATAGGTCACGGAAACGATGTAGGCGAAGGCAAGCGCCCACTGGGAAAGCTTCTCCAGACTCCAGGGAGCCCGATGCAGAGTCCCGGCAGCCAATTTGGGCTCCACCCAGCGGATATTGAAGCGTATCGCCGCACCGATCATGTAAGCGACAAGGACCAACCCCGCCATGGCGAAAGCGGCGTATCGCCCCATACTCATCTGTAGAATCGGCGCGACAACGAGAAAACCGCTACCGATAATCGAGGCAAGCGGAATGACGGTAGCCGCCCACCAGGAACTCTTCTCCACCGGCTTGGAAAAAAGCAGCAGTGTCAATAACAGTGTGGTAAAGATAACGATGACATTGGCGATCATCCTCTCTCCCTTTCTCAAAAAAAATAATACGGTGGAATTATAAACCGTACTCTTGAGTACTCTTTTCAAAAAAGATTATAGCCAATAGAGACAGATCGTTTAACTTTCATTTAATAACAAAAGTAATAATTCAGATTGAAATAAATTTTCTTTCAAAGGATGAAAAAAATGAAAAAACGTTTGACAATGTCACTGATTGCATCGGCCCTGATCCTTGGACTGGGAACACTGAGTCTCCAGGCGGATGAGGGTATGAAGGATACCGTCGCCCAGAAGGAAGCCCAGGCCTTACAGAAAAACGGTGTCCCGGGTGAAAGTACCGCCAAAGCCACCGAAGAGGAGTTGCAGGAGAAAGATCTCTTTATGAGCAAAATAGATGCGTCAAAGTTCGCCCAGGAAGCCCGGATGGATCGAATGAAGCGTCTGCAGCGGATCTTCCGTCGTGAAGCCGCGTTCCACCAGGAGAAAGACCTGCTCAAAAGGACCCCCAAAGAGGTCATGGAGGCGATCCGATTGACCGGAAAAGCGGCACAGGATATTCGAATGAACAAACTCAAAGAGGCGGCCAAAGATTTGGAAACCGCTTCGAAAGATTTCGACAAAGCGCTGAAAGCCAATCCGAAACTCGATCTGCTTCCCGTCGCCCAGGCGATCCAGATCAAGACATTCGCCGGTAGTACCGCCACCATCGAAAAGGCGCTCGAACTGGCCGACAAATTGATCAAAAAACACGCAACACAGGATGCACGTGACCTGCTGATGCCTCTGCGTGACGAGATGGATTTCACCGTGCAGTATCTGCCGATGAAGACTTATCCCCTCGTCACCAAAAAAGCTGCCGAACTCCTGAAAAAAGGGAAGGCGCGGGAAGCATTGATGGTTCTCTCCCAAGGCTTCGGCACTCTCGTCGCCGTCACCGATATCGTGCCCATTCCTCTGATGCTGGCACAGGATATGACGATGGAGGCCGCCAAACTGGCCAAAGAGAAGAAAAAGGAAGCTCTCAAACTGCTTGAAAGCGCTAAAAACGAACTCAAGCGTGCCGAACTTCTGGGATACACCCAGAGACATGCTCCCGAATACAAAGCGCTGACAGATCAGATCAACGCCATCGAAAAAGAGATCAAAGGCAAAAACGAACCCGCCAAACTCTATAAAGAGTTGCAAAACAAATTCGACACACTCTTCAAGAAAGTGCGCAAGGACGAGAAGCGCTAAGAGTTTTTTCCCCTCTTCCGGAGAGATACTCTCTTCGGAGTTTCGCAATATCCGACAAATTTCAGGAACATTGTTTGTATGAGATCTTCCGGAAAACTTCTTTACAATCTCTGAAGTTTTTTCAACGCAATCTTAACAAGAGTCGCCGTATCACCGCTCTCTCCGGCAAGTGCTTTACGAATCGCCTCTTTTTTGAAACCGAGACTCTCGAGGGCCAGGACGGCTTCCGTTTGTTCGACAGCCCCCTGCGTCGTTCCATCGCTCTCGACGATAAAATCGGCCAACTCCACAAGAATACGACTCGCCGCTTTGGGGCCGATCCCCGGAACTCTTTTCAGAAGCCCCACATCTTTGGAAGCGACAATTCGCGCAAAGGTCTCGGGTGTGAATGTGGAACAGACCGCCTGGGCGACCTTGGGACCCACACCGTTGATCTTCAGCAGCGTATCGAACATCTTCTTTTCGTTGCGATCGACAAATCCATAGAGAAGATCGGCATCTTCACGTAAAATCTGCGTCACGAAGAGGCGGACCTCTTTCCCCTCGATCGCATTGGAGCTGTTCACCGAGATATTGACTTCATAGATCAATCCGCCGACGTTCAAATGCAAATAAGTCGGCTCTTTGACTTCGATCTTTCCTTCGATCCCTACGAGCATGACCTTTCCTTGATTCCGGTAAATTTTCCGGGAATTCTATCCCATTTCCCGATACTTTTCAGCTTGGGTTGCAAACCGGAAGATACTCCAAAGTTTGTAATAACACTTCTTCCCGGAACCGTCGTAAATCATCCCAGGAATTTCCCCTCTTTGATCCGTTCGGCTTCCATCAGTTCGAGCTCCCGCGATCCGGACACGACGATCTTCGGGTCGGTAACGTAGTCGATCCCGGGGTCTCTGCCTTCGTAACGGACGCTGTTGAGGATCACTTTGATCGCCTCCAGGCGCGCTTTGTGTTTGTCGTCGGAGCGGATGATGGTCCAAGGGGTTTCGTGGCTGTGGGTGCGGCGCAGCATTTCATACTTGGTGTTGGTGAAGTCGTCCCAACGCTCCTGCGCCTGGACATCGATCTCGCTCAGTTTCCACTGGCGCAGAGGATCGGTCTTGCGCTTTTCGAAACGGCGAGCCTGCTCCTCTTTCGTCACGCTGAAGTAGAGTTTGATCAGATTGATCCCCTGGCGGATCAAGTCTTTCTCGAAGCCTTTGACCCCGTGCATGAAATCTTCGTACTCTTTGGGCGTACAGAAGCCGAAGACCGACTCCACCATCGCGCGGTTGTACCAGGAACGGTCGAAGAGGACGATCTCACCGCCCCGGGGGAAGTGGTTGACGTATTTCTGATAGTACCACTGCGTACGTTGCTCCTCGGTGGGCTTGCCCAGGGCGACGACCCGGTAGTGCTTTTCGTTCATATAGCGGGTCACCCGGCGGATCGTCCCTCCCTTGCCGGCGGCGTCACGCCCCTCGAAGAGGATGATCATCTTTTCGTTGGTCTGCTCCAGATGCTTTTGGAGTTTGATCAGCTCCGCCTGATAGGGTTTGAGCTCCTGTGCCTCCCGATATTTCCGCTTCGCTTTGCTCTCGATAGGATTTTTGCTCTTTTTGTAGGCTTCCACCAGTTGGGAGAGTTCTACCGCCTCTCCGTCGATGTCGATTTTCCGTTGACCGATCGCTTCCATTTTCTTCTTCCTTTCTTATGACTTGTAGTATGACCGATTATAACTCTGTGGAGTGTAAAGGAGGATGAAGAGGCAAAGATTTCGGAAAATTTCGGGAACTTTGCCGGGGACTCTCCGGCCGGATCACCTGCCGGCGTAGTGCTCGGCGGCGAGACAGACGAGATCGCCCACTTCCCGCCCGACTTTGGCCGCGACGACGGAGCATTTGACTTTGAAAAGGAAGAACACCCGCGCATCGGCCCAGGACTCCATGCATTCGAAATTTCCCATTCCTTTGGCGAGGATCAGATCGGCCCGTTCATAGGCTGTACGCCCCTCCTCCGAAGCCCGCTCGGGGAGGAAGCCCGGGGTATCGACTCCGCTGTCGACGATCCGGGCAACCTCGTCGATCCCCGCTTCCCGCGCTTCGGTGACGGTGACGTCGTTGATGATCGGCCGGCCCCGGACGAAGTAGTCGATCTCCAGTTCGGGATATTCGGCGCGGAAACGCTCCATCATCACTTTGTCGAAGAGGTGTTCCCCGACGTTGTCGCCGATCACCGCCAGACGCCGTGCGCGCCCGAGCCGCTCGAGGAAGCCCGCCTTATCGTCCCAGCCAAACTCCGCCTCGAAGATCCGGTCGATCTCCTTCTCGAGATCGAAGCTCACTTCCGTCGCGAAGTCGAGGACATTGCCCGCCGCTGCCGCCCGAAGCGCGGCATCGAGAGGATCCGTGGAGTGGGCGATACGCTCCCGGACTCCGGGCAGAAACCGCCGCGCCTTTTCGATCGATTCGGCCTTTTTCTTTCGATAGGGATCCGCCTCCCCTATCGCTTCGGAAGCGGCCGGATAGAGGATCGCCGCCGCTTCCGGAGGTGTCTGATCCATCCGCAGATGCGCAAGACGCTCCGCACTCTCCTCCATCACCTCTGTCGCACAGCTCTCGCTGCACTCCACCGCCTTCGTCACCCGCAACATCTGGGTATAGAGGCAAGCCAGGCAGTCGGGTTTCATATTCATTGGGGCACTCCATAATTTTTCGACAGTGTACCCAATCACGCTTACCGAATGCTCCAGCACTTTTGCGCTAAAATACATCCAATAAACCCATTCTATGCAATAGCCAGCGCCTCATCTGCATCGATCATCGGCGGTATGGGCGATCGAAGCGAATGCTCAACGCACCTTCCAGGTGCGCCTGCGCTTCTCTCCGACACCCCTACGCATCGAGCATCGACACATCTGAAACACTTTCTATTGCATAAAATGGGATAAATGAAAAATCAGGAGTAAACGAATGAGAAAGATCGAAGCGATTATCAAGCCTTTTAAACTCGACGACGTCAAAGAAGCGCTGCTCGAAGCAGGCATCGAAGGAATGACCGTCAGTGAAGTCAAGGGTTACGGCCGGCAGCAGGGCCACAACGAACTCTACCGCGGGGCCGAATATGTCGTCGATTTCCTCCCCAAGCTCAAGATCGAAATTGTCGTCAGCAGCGAAGAGTATATGCAAGCCGCCGTCAAAGCGATCCAGGAAGCCGCCCGCACCGGCAAGATCGGCGACGGCAAGATCTTCGTCTCTCCCGTCGAGCACGTCGTCCGCATCCGCACTGGCGAAGAGGACGAAGAGGCGCTGTAAAGACTGGTACCTATAATTCGCGTTACACAGAAAAAGGTCTTGTGGAGGGCGGGAGGAAGCTTTCGCTCTGATTTTCTGTTCCAAAGCGATCAAGGGCGTGAGGGGATCTCTCTACCTCAACATCCCCTCACACCGACGGCAAACCCCCGTGGAACATCGTCGTTCGAATCAGCAGCGCTAAACTCAGTCGTGCTCTTCGAGCTCCACTTCGATGGCGATAGCGTCGGTATCTTCGTGAGAGACTTTGCGGATCTCGATGTTGGAGACTTCCTTGTATTTTTTGATCACTTCGATGATGTCGCGCTTGAGGTCTTCCATATAGGGGAGTTCATGGCCGGTTCGGTCGGACATGATCGCGATCTTGAGG
>WFQO01000148.1 GCA_015486995.1 Nitratifractor sp.
CGCAGGAAACTCATCACCTTTTTCGATCATCAGTACGTTGACGACAGGGCCGATTTTGATGCTGGAATACTTCGAAAAGTCGATGGGTTTAATGAACACGTATCGCTCCGCGAGTGAGGAACGGATTTTTAGTGGGTAGTGGGTAGCGGGTAGTGGGTAGAAATTTGATGGTGAATGGTGAATGGTGAGTGGTGAATGATTTAGGGGCGTTGTTAAGCAACGCGATTTTTTGAAGGCGGGACTTATGTCCCGCAATGCAGGGCTTCAGCTCTGCCCCCAATGACCAATGACCAATAACCAATAACCCGAGTGGAGATGTCATAGACATCTCCACTCGTCATACTCCCTCGGTATCAGATACTCCTGGGCTTTGATCGGGCAGTCCCACATTCCATGCTCGTAGCCGATCTCGTAGAGGCGGTCGAGAGCCTTGAGTTGCAATTCGGAGAGTTCGGCACTCTCTTCGGAGGCGTACATAGTGAGGTAGCGTTCCAGCATTTCGTCGGAGATGCGGACCAGGTTTTTCTCCTCCAGAAGCCGGCAGAGTTCCTCCTTGCGTTCGTTGGCGACGCGTACCCCGTCGGTGAGGATGCGCTCGATCTCGATGGCGCGGTTGAGGGGGAGGCTGCGGCGTAGGGCCATACCGCCCAGAGGCAGAGGCAGCCCCTCTCCGGCGAGCTCGGTCCAGATCTCCCAGACCTCCTTCTCCACCTCCAGGCGTTCATCGAAATCGAGGATCGATTCGTGGATCAGGACGCCGGCGTCGACGGTTCCGTCCAGGACCGCCTGTTCGATCTCCAGGAAATTCATATAGACCGGACGGGCCTGCGGATAGTAGAGGCGCACAAGCATCGCGTTGGTGGTGTACCGGCCGGAGAGGGCGACTTTGAAGTTCCGGCGCAGGCGTTTGCCCCGAGCTTTGATGAGCTTGGGGCCGTAGCCTTCGCCGAAGCTTACCGCCGTACGCAGCAGGGCGTAATCCTCTCGAATCAAAGGGTACATACCGAAACTGACGGCACTAATGTCGAAAGTCCCCTTCATCGCTTCGACGTTGAGGGTTTCGATGTCGAGTGCGACGTTGTCGAAAGTGTAGTCCAGGGTATCGACCCAGCCGAATTTGATGGCGTAATACATAAAAATATCGTCGGCGTCGGGTGAGTGGGCGAGTTGAATTTTCATAAAGAATCGGTTCCTTTAACCCAAAATTTGCATTAGCCAGCACGCCATCTGCGCCGATCATCGGCGGCATGGGCGATCGAAGCGAATGCTCAACGCACCTTCCAGATGCGCCTGCGCTTCTCTCGTAGCCTTCGCGGCTTCGCTACGCTCCGACCGCTTCGGGTTCGAAGCTAACGACACAAAGCAGTTTGTGTCGTTTAACGCTTCTCCCCCCTGCAGACCGAGCATCGACACATCTGACGCACTTTCTACTGAAAAATTTGGGTTGAAAAATATCGCTATTTTAGCCAAAGTCTTCGGGAGGGGAAGTGGATGGCAGAATGACGGATTTGGAGGCTTCCTATCCACTTACGCTAAAATCACGTCAATATCATAGAATGAATTGACAAAAAGGATAGAGATGGCAATGGATCCGCAGAAACAAAAAGCTTTGGATATGGCGATCAAACAGATCGACAAGACTTTCGGCAAAGGGACGCTGATGCGCCTGGGGGATAAAGAGATCGAACCCATCGCCTCCATCAGCACCGGCTCTTTGGGTCTGGATATGGCGCTGGGGATCGGTGGGATCCCCCAAGGGAGGATCGTGGAGATCTACGGGCCCGAATCGTCGGGAAAGACGACGCTGGCGCTGCAGACCATCGCTTCGGCGCAGAAAGAGGGCAAAGTCTGTGCCTTCATCGACGCGGAGCATGCGCTCGACGTCCTCTACGCCAAAAATCTCGGTGTCGATATCGACAACCTTCTCGTCAGCCAGCCGGATTTCGGTGAGCAGGCTCTTGATATCCTCGAGACGATCGCCCGCAGCGGGGCGGTGGACCTGGTGGTCATCGACTCCGTCGCGGCGTTGACACCCAAGAGCGAAATCGAAGGGGATATGGGAGACCAGCACGTGGGGCTCCAGGCCCGCCTGATGAGCCAGGCTCTGCGCAAACTCACCGGTATCCTCCACAAAATGAACACCACCGTGATCTTCATCAATCAGATCCGGATGAAGATCGGGACGATGGGTTACGGTTCTCCCGAAACGACGACAGGAGGAAATGCCCTGAAATTCTACGCCTCCGTCCGCATCGACGTCCGGCGCATCGCGACGCTCAAGCAGGGAGAGTCCCAGATCGGCAACCGCGTCAAAGCCAAAGTGGTCAAGAACAAGGTGGCCCCGCCTTTCCGCCAGGCGGAGTTCGATATTATGTTCGGCGAGGGGATCAGCCAGGAGGGGGAGCTGATCGACTACGGGGTCAAACTCGACATCGTCGACAAGTCGGGTGCGTGGTTCAGCTACGGCCCCCAGAAGCTGGGGCAGGGGAAAGAGAACGCCAAGCAGACCCTCAAGGAGAATCCCGAGCTTCGGGCCGAAATCGAAGGGAAGATCAAGGAGGCTTTGGGCTTCGGGGAAGCCCTGGCGATGGACGAGAAGGAGATCGAGAAAGAGGCGGAGTAGAGGAAAAAGGAACGAAGCAAAGAAAAAGCAAACGCGAGGGACTGGCTTCTGGATGGTGCTGCCAGGCGAGTTTCTACTTCATCTATCCAAACTTTCCTATAGAGCCCTCTGAAAAACAGCCGGTTTCACTCGATGACTCTGGCAGTCGCGAACGCAAGCGCCCGTTTTACGGGTTGAGCGCTTCTTTGTCGCCATCGAGTGAAACCTCTCTCGAACATTATACAGAGGGTTTTATTACTTACACATCCAATGCGTTCGTAAAACTTTATCCTCTCCGTTGTAGACCACCGCTTCGAAACGGTCGCCTTTTTCGTAGGTCGCCACCCCTTTGGGGGTGCCGGTCATGACGATGTCGCCGTCTTCGAGGCTCATAAAGCTGCGGATTTCGTCGAGAATCTCCAGAGGTTTGTAGATCATCAGATGGTAGTCGGCATGCTGGGCGAGGGCGTCGTTGCGGTAGAGCTCGAAGCGGACATCGTCCAGCGGGCCGTCGAAGGGAACGAAGGAGCCGAAGACTGCGGCGCCGTCGAAGGCTTTGGCCCGCTCCCAGGGGAGGCCTTTGGCTTTGAGGCGGTTTTGGATGTCGGCGTGGGTGAGATCGAGGCCGAAGCCCAGGCCGACGATGTTCCCCCCTTCGATTAGGAGGCAGAGTTCCCCCTCGAAGCGGGTCTCGGGACCGAAGTGTTTGAGCGTTGACGTGACGGCGGAATTGGGCTTGTTGAACAGCACCATATTCTCGGGCATTTCATTGCCGAGCTCTTCGATGTGTTCGACGTAGTTACGACCGACACAGACAACTTTAGAGGGGGCAATCTGGCGGCCTGAAAAAGTAATAGTGTTCATTGAAATTTTTCTTCCCTTTCGGACGGTATCTGATCCGAAACGATAGCATAGGGCGGCTTCGATTTGTACGGTGTCAGAGTATGGACTCAGACCGCACCTTCGTCGATCATCGCGTCGGCGACTTTGCGGAAACCGGCGATGTTGGCGCCCATCAGGAGATTGCCTTCGTCGCCGAACTCTTTGGAGGTGGCGTAGGCGGTGTCGAAGATGTTTTTCATGATGCCGAAGAGGCGGGTGTCGACTTCGGCGAAGCTCCAACGCTGCATGCTGGCGTTTTGGGCCATCTCCAGCTGACTGACGGCGACGCCGCCGGCGTTGGCGGCTTTGGCGGGGCCGAAGAGGACGCC
>WFQO01000149.1 GCA_015486995.1 Nitratifractor sp.
CCCTATGAGGTCGATGCCAATCTGGTCCGGGGACTGGACTACTACTCCGGGACCGCTTTCGAGTTCGTCAGCGACGAGATCGGTGCCCAGAGCGCCATCGCCGGCGGCGGCCGCTACGACCGCTTGGTGGAGTTCCTGGACGGCCGCCCCACCCCGGGGATCGGTTTCGCCATCGGGATCGAGCGGATCATGGAGCTGGTACAGATGCCCGAAAAATCCCGGGAAGGCTGGTACCTGGGCGCCATGCTCCCCGAAGCGGTGGAGAAACTCCTAGAACTGGCCCACCAACAGCGGAAAGCCGGAGAGAAGACCGTCGTCGAGTACACCCCCAAAAGCCTCAAAGCCCACCTCAAAGGGGCCGACAAAGCAGGGGCGCGCTATTGTGCCGTGATCGGAGAGGATGAACTGTCCAACGGCACGATCTGGGTCAAAGACCTGGAGGAAAAGAGCGAGAAGGTTGTTTCCATCGAAAGTCTTGAATCCCTTCTCTAAGCGTATTCTTTTCTTGAAATCTCAAAAAAACGATCCCGGTGCGAATCTTTCTGTTCATACTCATCCGAAAGCTTCCACATAGCTTCACCTAACACCCAAAACCCACCCCCTGGATAATCACACCGATCGGAGAATGCGCTTCAAACCAAGATACACCGACGTCCCCTCCCCCTTTTTCGAAACGATGCGCAAAGCGATGCGTTCATCGTCGCAGTAGCGTTTGACGAGAGCCAACCCGATCCCTTCTCCACGGACCTCACGATCGCTCTGATAGTAGCGTTCGTAGACTCGAAGAATCTCATTTTCATCCATGCCGATCCCTTCGTCACGGATCGTCAGCTCACCGTTACGCAGCGTGATATGAATCGGCGACTCTCTGTCGGAATATTTAAAGGCATTTTCCAGGAGATTGTCGAGGACCTGTTCCATTCCGATCCGATCCGCATAGACCGGGGTTGCTTCACTCTCGACTTCGAGAGGGTTACGGCCCAACTCACGAAAGTGTTCCACACGTTCCTCCAACAGGTCCGCCAGATCGAACGCCTCCCTCTCCACCGGGCTGATCTCCTTGCGAAGTTCGTAGGCGAGCTCCCGATAGAGGCGTTTGAGACGACGGGTGGCTGCCGTAATGCGCCGGAGGCGCTTGCGGGCTCTCTCTTCGTCGATGCGCCGATGTAGCATTTCGAGGTTGGCGTCGATGGTGGCGATGGGGAGATTGATCTCATGCAGGACTTCACGGACCAGATGCTCGAGGCGTTCCTCCTGACGGCGCTGTTTGTCGAGGAGATTGCCCAAAAAGACAATCCCCACCACAAAAATGCCGGGCAGAAGCAACAGCAAAGCCCAAAAATAGTGAGAAGCGCTAAATCCCTGGTCCGAAAGAATGAAAGAGTGAATTCCGAAAAAGGCCAGGAAAATGACTACGAAAACGAAAAGGCTCCAGCGCAGTTCACGGCTCATGACGCCGGCTCGCCGATCCGTTCTCGGTGAAAGCGGTAGCCCACACCCCGGACATTCTCCACCGCGTCGGGAAAGAGCTTTTTGAGCCGGGTGATGTAGACCCGGACCGCCCCGTCACTGGCCTCTTCGTCATGGCGCCAGAGATGACGTCGGATCTCCTCCTGGCTAACGACCTCACCTCGGTGTGAAAGAAGGAGCTCCAGCAGATCGTAGACTTTGCGCCCGACCTTGAGAGTCTTTCCCTCCTGCAATAGGTCGCGGGTACGGGTATCCATCACATAGCCGCCGAGGCGAATCTCCGCGTCGGCGGGAGAGTGGCGCCGCAATACCGCGCGAATCCGGGCTGCCAACTCCTCCAGGTCCACCGGCTTGCGCAGGTAATCTTCCGCTCCGATCCCGAAGCCTTCGAGCAGAGATTCCCGGTCGGTGCGGGAGGTGAGGAAAATCAGGGGAGTCCGGTCTCCCGCCTCCCGGAGTTGGCGGAAGGTTTCTAGGCCGTTTTGGAAGGGAAGATTGATATCGAAAAGATAGAGAGTGTAAGCATCGGCATAACATTTATCGAAAGCGCTGTGGGGATCGAAGGCGGTCGTAACCTCATAGCCCTCCTCTTCTAGAAAATCGGCCAGAGTCTCCGCAAAAAGTGCATCGTCCTCCAGCAACAGTATCTTTTGATGCGGCATTATCCTCCCTTTCGTCCCTTTCGGGCTACATCAGCATTCCGCCGTTGACCTTGAGGGTCTCTCCGGTGATGTAAGAAGCGTGGTCACTCAGCAGGAAAGCGACCGCTTCGGCCACCTCTTTGGGCTCTCCGAAGCGACCCAGGGGAATTTTGGCGATAAAGCCATCTTTGATCTCCTCTTTGAGTACGTCGGTCATCTCCGTAGCGATGAAACCGGGAGTGACGCTGTTGAAGCGGATACCCCGGGGGGCCGCCTCCTGGGCGAAGCTCTTGGTCATGGCGATCATCCCGCCTTTGCTGGCGGCGTAGTTGCTCTGCCCGGCGTTGCCGGTCTCGCCCACGATGCTCGCGACGTTGACGACGGAGCCGAAACGCTTCTTGCCCATCACTTTGAGCGCTTCGCGGCAGCCAACGAAAGCCGACTTGAGGTTGGCTTCGATGACGGCCATAAATTCATCGGTTTTCATCCGCATCGCCAGCTTGTCCTTGGTAATGCCGGCGTTGTTGACCAGATAAGAAAGGGCTCCATCTTCTTCGACGATCCGTTTGATGGCGGCGACGAAAGCCTCTTCGTCGGTGACGTCGAAGCCGATCGTCTCGGCTCGGCCGCCGGCCGCTTCGATCTGCGCTTTGACCCGGGCAGCCTCATCGGCTCCGCTACGGTAATTGATCCAGACTTTGATCCCTTCGGCCCCCAGGGTGCGGGCGATCTGGGCGCCGATGCCGCGGCTACCGCCGGTGACGAGGACGTTGCTTCCTGTAAAATTCATTGTCGTTCCTTTCTGAAAATTAGTCGAAATCGATCCGGACGGAGTTTTCCTGTACGCTAAACGAGCGAATCGCCCGGGGCGACGAAGAGTCCGGGAGCCGATAGAGCGGCACCTTGCGAAGCATCGACGCCACCGTCACAGGCAGGCCGCGCCGCGCCGCTGCGGAGACATACTCTTCGAGCGAAGAGTTGCCGAAAGTCATCGCTACCGCTTTCAAATGGGCGGGATAGATCTCTCGACTTTGAGGATCGTAGCGCAGGCTTCCGACGTAGCGGATCTCCCCGTCGATCCCCTCGGGGATCTCGAAACTCACGAGCTGGAAGCGGGCGACGATAGCCAGTTTCTTCTCCCCGCTGCCCGGCTGCGTGCCGATCGCCAGGAGTTTGACTGTCCCATACGATGTCTTTCGGCTTTGGGGGAGAGATTTTGCCGCGAGCTCGTCCATCTGAATCAGAGGGATCTCGACTTTTTTGTCAAGCAGGGGAATATCCGGCATCTGCGGGGTGCAGGCGCTCAGCCCCAGCACCAGTATCAACCAGCCGATCCGTTTTTTCCACATCGTTGCGACCTTTTTTTTACGAATTATAGCTTGATTGGGTTATAGGTAATCGACTCTAAAAAACCTTTCCCACAGTAAGGTTTCCCACTTTCCTATCCCCAACTCTACCATAGCCGATAAATCGATAAGAAAAGCAAAGGACATTCCTCCCACTCTCTGCTGCTTTGACGTAACGGCCTGGAGAGTAGAATCCAAACTTTCTATAAAAAGAGCCATCAAAGGATACGCTGACAGAATTTCACCACTTTGCTCAGATGACAAGACACAGTGGATTGATACTCTTGCATCCTGTAGAAGTACTGTCCGTAAGAATTGCATTTCCACTGGAGAATGACATTTTCGTCACCGAGGTTCTCCACTTGCTTCAGCAACAACAATCCACCATCCAGCGTATCGATCTAGCCGGTTGCCCCTCTTTACTGTACTAGAATGCAAACCGTTTCTCGCACTTTACCCACAAAATACTATCAGCCCAAGCGATCCGAGGACCCTGGATATCAAACATATCCAACAAAAGAGATTGAAAAAGATTTCGGAAACATCCTTTTCACCTCTTTCGACCGGGAATCGGCCAAAATTGAACTGATTTCTGCTTGAAACTATACCATCCTAATCCTGTAAAAGTACCATTTTATGGTAGACTTTTTGCTTTTCTAGGATTAACTAGGTAATGTCCCCCCGAACAGAGCCTTGCTTTCGCCTGCATACTGTGTTGTATTTTTTTTGAATTCGCTTTGTCGAGTCCTACAAAAATCCGCCTTACCTATCAACGAAAGTAGTGCATCAGAGATCAAGGTATTCAGTCGGTGTGGTAATGTATTTACGAACTTTTCAGGAACGGTCCTCGGTCCGATTCAACTTCAGCCGAAATCCATCTCCATCGGACACAAGGTTGTAATAGAGAAGCCGATGACCGCCGGAAGGACAGCAATCAGGATCTTCTTTTCGATAGATCGGAAAACGCCGGATCAGGTTGTTACCGACGATGAAATATTCGTCGAAACCTCTATATCCCCGCATCACTTTCGCACTCTCTGCCGGTTCCCGATAAACAATCGGTACGACCCGTCCATCCCGTGTCGTCGCGAAAGCCCTCAGCGTCTGATAGCCACCGTTGCCCATCGAAAGAGTGAAAAGATAGAGTTCCGGCATTCCATCCCCGTTCAAATCGGCGATCTCGGCACGATCCACCGTCGCATAATCGAGCTTTTTACGAAGCTTCACCGGTTTGTTCAAGCCGTGCACACTCACCGTCACGGTACTGTGATCCATCGGTACAACCTTCGAGCGGACGGTAAAGGAGATACCGCTTTGTGCATCTTTGAGCGTTTTGACGAAGCTTTTGCCGCTCAGGAGTAGAGGTAGAATCATGCACAGAAGTGCCAGACGAATTCCAATGTTTTTTTGACGAATCATTTTTTCCTCCTTTTTCATCAGTTCATACTATTTTACATCGGTTCCGTTCAATCCAAATCATTTCACGGGATATCACCCCACCAGACGACTTCACAGATCGGGTTATCATAATCGAGTGTTATGACAAAACAAAAGATCCCCTTTTGTCCTTCTGAACTTGATTCAGAATCCAAAGTCCAATGAACATTCAAGCCCGGAACACAGGTCATCCGAAGGCGCACTACGCTTCGATCTTGCGATAGAAACGCTCCGGACCGATCGTTTTGAGCAGCGCTACCTGAATCAGTTCGGCGTCGATGTCTCCCTGCTGGCTGAAAAGATGCTGCACTTTTCCGCGGGCTTCGGGTACGGCGTTGTAGATGCCCGGAGTGATCGCTTCGCCCATGGAGGAGACCATGCACCCTTCGGGAGCGACGTTGAGCACCAGATCGTACCCTTCGCGAAGTTTCAGAACCGCTTCGCCGACGTAGGGGACCAGCTCTCCCCCCGGCCGCTTCGTCGGAATCACTTCCCCGGCGATCTTCAGCACGTCGCTCATCCGCTCAGGCATTTTCAGCCCCGCCGCTTCGTAAAGAGGTCGGGCGAAGCGCTCCCGCAACAGATACTCCATCGTTTTGAGGCCGTAGAGGCGGCGACGCTTTTTTCGCCGATACTGTTTCAACTCCCGGACTCTCGGTGCATCTTTGTTCCACTCCAACTCTTTCGTACTCTCGGCGATCGCCTCCTGCGCCCGCATGATCATTCCGGCGATTTTGTAATCCAGAAAACTCCAAACCGGACTGTGGGTCAACCGGAACTGTCGAAACCCCAGGGTCGCCAGCAGCGTCTTGGTAAGCTCTTCGTACTGGGCGATGCGCATATAGACTTCCCCGTCGATGTGGATACGCACCGGATCGCCTTCCAAAGGCCGGGCACACCATGTTTCGGCGAAAGCGGAGATTTTGGCTTCGAGATCGCCGCGCTCGAGTCCGTAGAGAAAATAGTTTCCGACGCTTCCGAGCCCCTTGATCCTCCCCAATCTCTTTCCCAGGGACTTTTTCCATTTCGCCGGGACGATTTCGTTCTCCAGATAGTGACGCAGCTCTTCATGAAAAGATCGGTAGGCCTCCGTAAAACGTCGGAACTCTTCGTAATCCCGACACTGGGAAGCGCCGTCGGCATAAAGCTGATGCATGACCCCCTGCAGAATCACGCTTTTGACCCCCCAGAGATAGGCCCAGTCGGGGATGCCGATATCGAAACCTTTGTTTTCCTTCGCCACCAGGAACTGTGCGATCAACTC
>WFQO01000150.1 GCA_015486995.1 Nitratifractor sp.
ACATCCACCGCTGCTACCGGACCGACCTGGCCCCCGACGGCCTGGCGATCGATCTCTATTGTGCCGGAAGTGTCAGTATGGAGGGACGGGAGTGTTTCTGGCTCTTCGATGTGGATCGGGAGGGGATGAGCGTACGGCGCGGCGTCTACGCGGAAGGCGAATACCGTCTCCTGGAGTGCACCGCCGACTGAATATCTGAAGAGAGAAGTCAGCTTCTGGCTACTGTATAAAATGCGTACAATAGGCGACACGCAGAACTAGAGGCTCTAAAGCATCCAACCCAAAATTTGCAGTAGACTTCACGCCATCTGAACGGATCATCGGTGACATGGGCGATCGAAGGGAATGCCCTCGGGCGTCTGCGATGCCTTCGGCATAGACGCAGCGCCGTACGGAACTACAAAGGCAAAGCAGTTTGCCTTTGCTGAACGCTCCTCCCCTTACAGGTGCGCCTATGTTTTACTTTGGCCTACGCGGCTTCACTGTGTTTCGACCGCTCCGGGTTCGAAGCGAAGGACACAAGGCGGTTTGTGCCCTTTGATCGCTTCTCCCCCTTCCACCTAGCATCGGCAAATTTGGCACAATTTCTATTGCAAAATTCGAGTTCAAGGTTTTGAAACTTTTTTCATTTCTCTCTTCGCATAGAGTATTGCCAGAGGACGGGCACTGAGACCGTGTAGAAAAATGCTCAGAAGGATTGTCAACGCCGCAACGGAGAAGATACGCTCATGCCCCTTGAAACCGCCCAACTGATGCACAGCGACCAGGATATAAAGGATGGAGGCGATTCCCCGCGGTCCAAACCAACCGATAAAGAGCCGCGTCGACAGATCCAGGGGCAAACGTCCGAAGCTCAGAAGTACCGGCAGCATTCGCAACAGCGTTAGACTCAAGAGAGCAAAAAGGATTGCCTTCAGATCCCAGTAGGGAAGACTCAATGGTACGAAGACCAGTCCGAAGACCAGAAAACTGATCATTACAAGCAATTCCCCTTCGCTTTCGGCGAACTCTTCGACATGTTCCCGGAGTGTTACATCACTGTTTCCGAGCAATAAACCACCGAAGAATGCAGCAATGTATCCGTTGCCTCCGACAAACTCCGCAAGGTAAAATGCGAAAATCGCCAAAGCGAGAGGAACGAGATTGTAGTATTGATGCTCCATCCACCCCCGTTGGATGCTGAAACGCCCCAATTTCGCTCCCAACCAGCCTACTGCCGCTCCGGCCAAAGCTCCGAAAAGAATCTGTCGCGCAATGTAGAGCAGAGGGCCCTGCGTACTTTCACCGGTATGGGCTTCCCCTTCTCCCGTAATCAATGCGAGAACCATCAAGAGCATCGGAAAGACTATTCCATCATTGAGACCGCTCTCGACATTGATCGTGTTTCGGACCGTTTCCGGTATCCGGGTATCACTGACCACCGCTTTGCCCAATGCGGCATCGGTAGGAGCCAGAATCAATGCAAGCAAAAACAGATAGAGTCCCGAAGACTCGTCCGGAAAGAAGAGTTTCGCCGTCAGCCAAGTCAGAATGATGCTCAGCGGCATCGCGACGAAGAGTAGTCGACCCGGAAGTCGCCAGTTGGGTTTCAACTTTATCAGATCGATTCCGGCCGCATCACTGAAAAGGACGACGATCAAAGCGATCTCGGCTATGACCTGCACCGCTTCGGCATTGGGAGTCACTGCCTCTCTCCCAAATCCCAACGGCGAAAGGAAGATTCCCACTACCGTGAAAACCATCGGACCCGAAATATTCCAGCGGCTCAAGAGACGGGAAAAATAACCATATCCCAAGACCACCAAAGAGATACCCAGAATAATCAAATGTTCATGCATCCGATCTTCTTTTCATCTCTCCTTGAACTCATCCGTTGTTGTGGACAACCTGACCGAGATCCCACATCGGCAGAAAAATTCCCAGAGCCATCAGCAGCACCAGACCGGCGATAAAAAAGAGCATAATCGGTTCGATGTAACTTGAAAGATTGTCGATGATATCCTGGAAGCGCATATCGTAATAATCGGTAACTTTCTGAAGCATTTTGTCGAGCTGGCCACTCGCTTCACCCGCTTTGATCATCTGCAACAACATGTTTTCAAAAAGTCCCGTCTGTTCGAACGCTTCCGTCAGACTCATCCCCCTTCCGATGTTGGCGTTGACGATTTCAAGTTTTTCACGAATATAATCATTGCTGACCATCCCGACCGCCGTATCCAGAGCTTCCGAAACGGGAATTCCGGCGCGAACCAACTCACCGAAGACTAGTGTATAGTTATACATCGAAGAGAGAAAAATAATCCGATTGATCAGGTAGAATCTCGGATGGACCATTAACTCATCCATCCTATATTTGAATTTTTTATTATTTTTGTAAAGAAAAATAAGGGTATAAATAAAAACCACAAGACCGAAGAGAAGATAGAAGCCGTAATGACTGAACGCATATTCCGCTCCCATCAATATACGAGTCGGAAGGGGGAGTTGTGCATGAAACTCCTCGAAAATCGAGCGAAACTTCGGTACCACAACCATAATGAGAATGACGAAAGCGATCGCCATCGCCGTCAATGTAATTAACGGATAGCGTAATGCTTTTTTGAATTTTGCCCTATTCTCCCGAATGTTTTCAAGAATATCTGCCAACTTGTGATAAGACTCCGGAAAATTACCGGTTTTCTCCCCAAGATTTGTCATTGCCATGGCAATGTGCCCAAACTCCTCCGTGTAGGGAGCGATCGCCTGAGACATACTCTTCCCGGCATTGATATCGGCCGCCAACTTATGATAGATCTCTTTGAGCCGTTTGTTTGTAGTATTGTGCGCCACATCCTTCAGCGTATCATGGATCGGTATCCCCGCATCCGTCATGACCGCAATTTGACGAATGGTCGCGATTTTATCCTCTTCACGAATTTTCCCTTTCGTAAAACGGCCCAGATCCTTCAAGACTTTTTTGATCACATCGTCCACCGGCATAGCGGTTTCGACTGTCTTGACCACGACCGCTCGGGGAGACTCTCGTTTCACTTTTGCCGAAGCGGCCCGCTTGTTGGGCGCTTCCACGATCTTTGTCTCTCGTTTACCCCGTTCGATCACTGTCACTTCATAATGCATGGATCAAAGCCTCGCTACCCGGAAGATCTCTTCGACGGTTGTCTCTCCCGCAACCGCTTTGTGGATACCGTCTTCAAACATGGTGATGAACCCCTCTTTCATGGCTTGCTCCGTTAACTTCTCTTTGGAGGCGTTCGCGGCGATCATCCGCGAAAGCGTATCGCTGATGGGAAGCACTTCCGAAATCATTTCCCGACCGATGTAGCCTGTGTTGTTGCACTCTTTGCACCCTTCCCCGTGATAGAAGGTAGGAATCCCCTCCCCGAGATAGGGCCGGATCTCTTCGAGAACGTTGGGTGTCAATGTTTCGGCGGTTTTACAATACGGGCAGATTTTCCGCACGAGTCGCTGCGCCTGAATGGCGACCAATGCACCGCTGACGAGATAACTTTCGATCCCCATATCGATGATACGGGTTACCGCACTGATCGCATCGTTGGTGTGCAGAGTGGAGAGGACCAGGTGCCCTGTCAACGCAGCCTGAATCGCGATGCGTAACGTCTCCGTATCCCGGATCTCCCCGATCATGATCTTGTCGGGATCCTGGCGCAGGATGGAACGCAGTGCCGCCGCGAAAGACAATCCCGCGTGTGCGTTCACCTGAACCTGCTGGATTCCCGCCATCTGATATTCCACCGGATCTTCGACCGTAATGATTTTATCCTTGATATCTTTGATAGCGTTAAGCGCTCCGTAGAGTGTCGTCGTCTTACCGCTACCTGTCGGTCCGGTGACGAGAACGATTCCGTAAGGCACTTTGATCGCCTGGGTGAAACGGTTGTAACAAAATTCACTCATTCCGGCATCTTCCAGCCGGACAAGGACTTTCGATTTGTCGAGAATCCTCAAAACGATCGATTCGCCAAGCAGAGTCGGAAGCGTCGAGACCCGGAAGTCGAACTCTTTGTCCATGACTTTGGTCGTAATCCGACCGTCCTGGGGTTTTCTTTTTTCTGCAATGTCGAGATTGGCCAGGAGCTTGATCCGGGAAGAGAGAGGGCTAAAAATATCTTTGTCGAAGATGAAACTCTGCTGCAACATTCCGTCGATCCGATCCCGAACAATACAGTTCTTTTCCGTTGCTTCGATGTGGATATCGCTCGCCCGATTGACAATGGCGTTTTTGAAGATCAAATCGATCAGTTTCAACACAGCGGGAGATTCTCCCTCTTCTCTTTCGCTCCCTCCTTCCCGAAGATCTTTGCGAATGTTGTCGATGTATTCTTTGAGACTTTCGGAAACTTCCATTCGCTGAAGGAATTCACGGATCTTTTTCGGATGGGACATCGCCACCTGAAGCGGTTTGCGGGGGAAAAGCCGCTGCAGGGCATCCTGCGCCCCCATATCCAAGGGATCCTCGAAAACTACCAAAACGTTCAGATCGGTCTCTTCGATCGGAATGGCTCGGTAACGCATCAGTTGAGCATAGGGCACACGGCTGAAGAGCTGCATATCTACCTCGATATCGTCGAGATCGACATAACGGATATGCAGTTCTCTTGCAACCTTTTCCAAAATGGGCTCGATCGGAATCCCTTCTCGCTCCAGATCGGACAATTTATCCAGACTGAAGCTTCCTTGCCGGATCTTACGACTGACGTAGCTCTGGATCGTTTTGATATCTAGGATTTTTTCCCGGATCATGTTGCTTAGATTTATTTTCAGGGGAGGACGTCTACGTACCAGTTGTCCGACCTGCTCTTTCGTCACCACCCCGTCACGAACCATCTGTTCTATTAATCCGGCCATCTTGTCCTCTCGCAAAATTTAAACTTCTAATAATATTATAGTCGTTTTTTCAGATATTCAGATTTGCCGCCCTTTTCTCATCGCATCGATCAATAGTTTGACCTGAGGATTTCCCGTATTGTCATAATAGCGCTGCAAAATACGAATCGCTTCTGTTCGATGCCCCCGTTTGGCTTTCGCCTTGGCAAAGAGTATCCAACTCTCCACTTTCGAACTATCGATGACATTGGCTTGCATCGCCCAGTATTCCGCTTTTTTGTAGCGATGTTTGCTGTAATAATATTTGGCAAGATACATCGCATCATCATAATCCCGACTGAGAGGAAAACGTTTCTCGATCGATCGAATAACAGCCGCATCGTTACGTTTCACCATACTGAGTTCAACCGCACCCTTCTGTTTGAGAGACCCCTCGTCTTTCACGGGATTGTCTGTAAATGTAATTTGCATTTTAGGACGAACGGATTTTTCCTGTCGATGCTTCTCTTTCTTCATAGAAGGGGGCATTGTCTGTAGCAGGGGAGCGGCTTTCACCTGTCGTTGAATCTTTTCGTTTTGTTGCTCCGTCGAAACACTGACATTCTGTTTTGACGTACTTCGTTCGGACTTTACAGCATCATGTTTGTTTTTTTTATCAATCGATTCTCTTTTTCCCTGATACATTTCTACATAAAAAATGGGGAGTACCAGAAAAACAACGACCAACAAAGACCAGGACAATCGACGCAACAATTTTTTCCGTCGATACCGCTTCCATCGTTCTTCCAGCTCTTCGATCTCATACATGGATGAATCCTATCTTGATCGCCGCCATCTCCAAATATTTAATGGAGATTTTATTGTAATCGATCTTTTGTGGATCATGTTGATCATAATATTCGTAAATTTCGAAGAGCGTATAGAGAAGTTTGTTACACTCTCTGAAATTTCCTCCCGTCCATCGATGGATCAGTTTGATCTGTCGATCCCTGAACAGAGAGGCCAATTCGTTGTGCCCATGCTGTAAAAGACGTTTATGGATGTAAGCGTTGAGTTCAAGAGGAGTCGCATCGCGCAGTTCGATCGTCTCCCAAATTCTCGATTGAAAATGTTGTTTGGCGACAAGATCTTCATCCTCGGTTTTATGTAGAGTGATAATGAACTTGATACTTCCGGTATCGGAGAGTACCCGGATCTCTTCCAGCATCTCTTTGGGATACATTTGCGCTTCATCCAAAAGCACGACGATCTCCCGCTTCCCCTTGATACGTCGGGCGAATGCTACGAAGGTTTCGAAATCCACCTTCGTCTTGGGCGGCAGATCTTTCCCCGTAAAGATACGAAAAAGCTTTCGATAGAATTCACGCCGAGTTCCGCTTGGAATATCGAGAAGATGAATCTCAACCTCTCCCCTTTTCTTTTCATAGAGGCGATGAAGAAGGAGGGTTTTTCCTGTTCCCGGTTTCCCGTAAATCAAAACCATCTTTGTCGATTTTCCAAGGCTATGCTCCAACTGCCGAAAAGCGCGACGGCTCCCTTCCAGTTCGATGTATTCGCCAGTTTTCACTTCATCGATAAAAGCCTCTTTCGCATCCGTATAGCGATAACTCATTTCAAACTTTTATATCCCAAGTCTCTCAGTGTTACATTACGACGATTTCGAACGATATGAGGTGTGATAATGATGACAAGTTCGTCAGTATAATCGAGAATCTCCTCCCGTTTGAACGCGTACCCCAGAATCGGAATCTCCCCCAACAGAGGAATTTTGTCGGTTGTCGTCCCTTTGCTTCGGGTGATGAGTCCTCCCAGAATCGCATGATTTCCGTCACGTACCTTGATCACCGAGGAAATTTGTCGACGTTTGATATTCGGCGGCATCGTCAGGTTCGTCAAATGTTTCTTCTGTTCTTCATCCGCCAACGCGGTGATCGAAGGATTGATCTTCAGAGTAATCATTCCCCGTTCATCCACTTCGGGAGTGATGTCGAGCAAAATTCCCGCAAAGACGGATTCGACCGTTTCATCTTCGGACGTTGCGGTATCCGATCCGCCTACTTTGTTCGTCGTTTTAAGTTTGTAGAAAATCTCCTGTCCGACACTGATCATCGCCGGTTGATTGTTCAGTGTCATAACTCGAGGGCTGGAAACCACGGTGACATCTCCCTGCGTGTTAAGGAACTTGAAAACACCGGTCAAATCTCCCGCCATGGCAAAGGAAAATGCTCCCCCTCCACCGCCGGTGGGATTCCCGCTATCTCCCTTTCCGAATTTTCCTTGATATTTTCCGGTAAAAGTTATCGACGTGTCGTAAATTTTTCCCCAATCAATTCCGAGACTCTTACTTTTATCGAGACGTACATCGAGAATTTTGACATCGATCATCACTTCGGTCTTGACCTGTTTCATCAACGTCGCTATATAACGATCCACTCTCTCCAGTTGTCGGGAAGTGCCAGTGACAGTCACCAGCCCTGCTTCGGGATTGATGACCGGTTCAAGCGGATTGTATTCCCATTTCTGACCGTCAGGACCTATCCATGCGTTGCCGACTTTCGTAAAATGGATACTGCCGTCACCTGCCGTATTGAGAATCCGATGAATTTCGTCTTTGATCGTCCCCCAGAACTGGAACTCCTGATCACTTTTGATCGTTATCGTCGAGCCTTTCCCCGCCTTGCTGTTGTCTCCGCTCGAACTGCTGCTGGATCCTCCAGCTACCTGAACGTTGGCACTGCTCTGACCGGACCGTTGACCCGTGACATAATGTACTTTGTACGTCCGGGTAACAAGATAGGAAATCGACAGTTTGTTTCCTCGAAGTGAATAGTTAAGATCGTTGTCTTTGAGGATCGTATCCAAGAAACTTTTCAGCGTTGCGTTTTTCAACTTGACGTAATAGAGTTTCTTCCTAAGTTTATGACGAGCACCGGAATCTTTTACGACAACCGTCAAGCCGCACGTCTCCGCCAGATTGTCGATGGCGTCTTCGATCGTCAGGCTATCACTGATCGTAACATTGAAAAGGCGGTTGGCACAGTTCGTATCCGCATTTGCATACTGTAGTAAGATGCTCCCGGCCATCAATAAGCCAAATAATAATCTCTTGAACAGTTTCATTTCCATTACCCCTTGCTGATTTGTATTGCTTTGCTTTCGTTTCTCTCCTGGAAGTAGAGACGCACACTTTTGTTTTCCTTTTTCAGGAGTACTTCGTTGCCTTCAACCCTCTCCACCCTGTAACCGAGTATTTTATCTCCAAGCCCGACCCACTTTCCATTGATGAAAGCCCGGTCGTTTACAATGGCTTTGAGAACAAACTTTTCCGTCTCTGCAGGCGCATGGATCGTAGGACGTTTTGTCCGATTCGCCTCCGTCGAGAGTACTACGAATACGGAGGGGACTTTAATGAAGTCGATGGAATGTTTTCCTATCCGTTTATTCTGAATTTTCTCGACCATCATTCCAATCTTTTTCACACTGAGTTCTGCCCGAATCGGGAGGCAGAATATGAGCAGGAGAACGGCGGAAGTAACAGTTTTCATCGATTGACCCCCCAGACGGAAATATTGATATCAGCCAGAATATTTTTTTGATCCGGGGAAACTTTGATGTCACTCGCGGTCACGTCCGTCACGAGTTTGTTTTGCTCCAAATCGTTGAGAAAGGACAAAATACCCTGAAATTTTCCTTCACAACGAATCCCGACTTCCAGAACATGACCGAAACTGTTTTTGTCGTGAACGTATTGATTATCCAGTCGGAGTAGCTTCACATCGTTTTGCTGTGCCCGTTTCGAAATAGAATCGAGAAACTTGGACCAGTTCTGTTGATTGAACAAAACTTCAGAGAGTTTTTTGAAGCTTTTGTCGAGCATTGCGATGCGTTGTCGATAATCGAGAATCTGCGCTTTCAATTTGTGGATATCATCGTCGTATTTGTTGATGTAGTAATTTCGATTACCATTGACGGTAATCGATCGAAGATAAAGGTTATCGCTCTTGATCTTCTTTTCCAAAGTCGTTTTCTCTCTCAAACTACTTTTGTATCGACTCTCGGCATAAGGATAGAGATAGAGATAGAGTATGTATCCCACCATCGCAGCGATTCCCAGGATGATCATCCAGCGTTCTGTCTCGCTTTTATTTGCGAAGTAATTGTCTAAATCTTCAAGGATATGAACATCTTTTTTCATTTTATATTCACCTTCAAAGTTCCTCGATACATGGAATTATTTTCATCTTTCACTATACGATCGATGTCAATACCGGATATTTCATTTTTGTAGTTTTTTGTTATATATTTGACGAGGCTTGTGATGTTTCGATCACTGGGGGAAATCAATGAAATACTATAAAGGTTGTCCAAATTTCTGAAGCGGTCGCTTTTGACGTTAAAGCGAGCCAAATCCTTCGCAAAAAGGGCAAATTGATTCGATTTTAACCGATAATTTACTTTTTTCTCATAAACGGACTGAAGTGTTTTCTCTTTACTTGTATAAATCTTTTTGAGCTTGGATATCTCCGCTTTCAGCTTTTTGATTTCAGACCGTTTTTTACCAAGTATGGATTTGTATTTTCTCACTTCGGCAGTCAGCGCTCTCTCCTGTTTTTTTAGTCTCAAATTATTGAGGTCAAGCAGATAGGAAGAAACAAGAAAATAGAGTGGGTAGGAAGAGGCGATGAGAATCGCCGCCAACAACGCAAGAATGAATTGTCCGCTTGCCCGTTTCGGAAAGGCCGGCGGACGCGGATAGCGGGTGAAGTTAATGAACGTCTCGGGCTCTTCCCAGTACTTTTGTGCACTAAGAACCATCATATAGTGCAGCTGATCGACGTACCACTCTTCGCTTTTGATCCCAAAATCGAAAAACATGGAACTGGAATAGAGCCCCAGATAATTCTGGGCATATTCATCAGCTCCGCTGATCGGGCCCAATTCACTTCCTATGTACATCTGATCGATTACATCGACCTTGTACGCCCGTTTGGTATAGATGACGACATCGTTGATTGTGATGAAGATCTCATTGAAGAGTTTGATGAGATTCTGTTGAAATTCGAGGTGGGTCGTTTTGACACCCTCTTTCTGAAAGATTCTGAAAAACTGCTTCTCATCGACCGTCTTGCCGGCAATTTCACAATAACGATCGTAGAGCTGCATCAGTGAATAATTAATCGATTTTGAGTAAAGATAACTTCCGTTTCGATAGAAAGTGACGGTCGCATCGTAATTGGTAAAATAGAGAAAACAGTGAACCTTACGACTCTCTATGAGTTCATAATCGTAGAGCGCCCGGTACAGTAGGGGTGCGGGGAGGATAAGATCCACATATCGTAGACTCTGACGAAGGGAGGAAAAAAGTTCTGTATACCGCTCTTTTTCGAGGATGAAAAGCTGAAAGTTACGCCCTTCTCCTTCTCCCAGCGTCTCCTGATAGTGAATGATGTAATCTACGGCAGGATCAAGACCCAATTCATCATAGGCTTTATCCTCGAGCGCTCCGGCAATGTCTTCATCTTCGATATTCCGGCTGATCGAAACCGGCGCGATGATCAAATCTTTGTTCGCTATGAAACTTGTGTAATAATTACGTTTTTTGAACTGAAGTTTACTCAGGCCCTTCAGCTCACCATCTTCATATCTATAATATCTTTCGTTATATTCGTCGATCGAGACGATACTTTGAAAGCGCCGCACCCCATTTTTCATACCGATCCCCTATTTATACTTCGTTTACCGAATTGATTATATATGTTATAATATAAATCCACGCTTAATCGATAAATTTTTTCTACTTAGAAACGATAACCGATCTTCTCCAATGCCTTTTTGTCCCGACTCCATCCCTTGCGCACGACGACGTGAAGATCGAGATAAATCTTTTTCCCCGAAAAGGTCTCCATCAGTTTCCGGGCATAAGAGCCCACTCGTCGGATCGACTCTCCACCGTTTCCGATGATCATCCGCTTCTGGGTCTCCTTCTCCGTGATGATCGTCGCGTAGACCCGATCGATCGTTTCCCCCTCCTCCACCCGGTCGATGACGACATCACTTTCATAGGGGATCTCTTCGCTCAGTTTTTCGAAGAGCGCTTCACGGATCAGCTCCCGGTAAATGTCTCGGATCGTCTCCGTGGTCAAGAGTTCGGGATCGAAAAGCCAGGGGTGTTCCGGGAGACGGGAGGCGACGGCATCGAGCAACTGTTTTTTGTCCCCTTCCCGCTTGACCGAATAGGGAATCAGCGCTTCGAAACGATCCTGATACTTCTGATACTCCCCGATCTTTTTAAGGAGCTTTTCGTTGCTGACCCGATCGGTTTTGGTCAAAACGACGAGATGGGGCGTCCCTTTGCGGGCGATCTTTTCGAGAAACTCTTCGTAGGCTTCAATCGAATCGGAAGCCGGGGCGAGGAAGAGAATCAAATCGGCGTCTCCGACGGCTTTGAGCGCCTCTTCCAGCATAAATCGATTGAGAAGTTTCTCTTTCTCGTGCAGACCCGGCGTATCGACGAAGATGATCTGCGCGTTGTCGTGCATAACGATAATGTTCATCCGCTTCCGCGTCGCCTGGGCTTTTTTGGAGACCATCGCCAGTTTTTCACCAGCGAGATGGTTCAGCAACGTACTTTTTCCCGCGTTGGGACGTCCGACGACGGCGACGAAACCCGCCCGCTGTGCCTGCCGGCTCATACGGAAATCTCTTTCAGGTCCGCGATCGTCAGAAAACTGCGATAGATCGACGCCACCAGGTGCCGCCGATTGCGCCGGAGCTCTTCCTCCTCGGCGTTGACCAGCACCGCGTCGAAGAAGGCGTCGAGGCGGGGCTTGAGTGAGAAGAGAGCTTCGAGCTCCTCTTTGTAGTCGCGGTATTCGCCGGCGATAACTTCACGGTAGGCTTCCCAGAGTGCGCGCTCCTCCTCAGCTTGGAAAAGCGTCGGATCGACGGGAAGCTCCTCCGAGAGATCCGCTTCCGTTGATATATTGGCTACCCGTTTGAACGTCGTAAAGAGTTCCCGGGCTTCCGGCCGCTCCAGAATCGTCTTGAGCGCCTCCACCTTTTTGGCGATCTCATCGATGTCCCGCTCTCCCGTCGCGAGAACCGCGGCGATGAGGGAGGGGTTGGCCCGCAGGGATTTGTAAATCCTCTCCAAAATGAACTCCTCTAGCCGTTTGCGATCGAAAGAAGCGTATTGATCGACTAACAATTCGAGAATCGCGGGAATGTCGAAACTCAGGTCGTAACGGATCACAATGCGGATGATCCCGTTGACCGCCCGACGCAGGGCGAACGGATCCCTCGATCCGGTGGGAATCTTCCCGACGCTGAAAAGTCCCAGGAGGGTATCGAGTTTGATCGCCATCGCCAGAATCGACGAGAAAACACCCGTCGGCAATTCCGCCCCTTCCCCTTCGGGTCGGTACTGTTCCTTGATGGCCGTGCACACCAGAGGATCCTCCCCCAAGGCTTTGGCATAGTAGTAGCCCATCAACCCCTGCAGTTCGGTAAATTCATAGACCATCTCCGTCAAAAGATCCGCTTTGGCCAAGGTGACGGCCCGATCCATCAACGCTTCGATTTCGAGGGGGCTTCGACCCGTCTCTTCTTCCAGACGGTCCATATAGATAGCCGCCAGACGCAGCGCGATATTGCGTTCGCGATCCACCTTGTCCCGCAGAGTCCCCAGCCCGTCGATGAACTGGATCTTTTCCAATCCCTCGATCGTAAGTCCCCGCTTCAAGTCGTTGCGGTAAAAAAAGAGGGCATCCTCCAGCCGGGGACGCAGAACGCGCTCGTTGCCGGCGATGACCTGAGCGTAATCGTCGGTCACGGCATTGCTGACGACAACGAAATGGTTGGAGAGATTTCCCTCCGCATCGAAGACCGGGAAATAGCGCTGATGCTCCTTCATCGAGGTAACGATCACCTCCGGAGGAAGTTCCAGGAATTTCTCGTCGAAACTGCCCAGCAGGGCCCTGGGGTATTCGGTGATCGCCACGACCTCATCCAATAACCCTTTGTCCTCTTCGATCCGCAGACCGCTCTCGGCTTCGATGGCGGCAAAGTCTGCACGAATCATCTCCCGGCGTCTGCCGGGATCGAGAACGACTTTCCCCTCCTCCAGGATCTTGTCGAAACTCCCGATCTCGGGAACCTCCACAGGATCGAAGCTCACCATACGGTGCAGATAGGTCCGGGTGTCGGAGGAGACACCGAAGAGCTCCGCGGGGACACTGCGATCGCCCAGACGAACCTGGAGCCAGCGGACGGGTCGGATAAATTCATCGTGCCGATCCCCCCAGCGCATCATCTTGCCGAAGTTCATCGAGGCGATCCACTCACGGATCATCTCCGGCAGCAACGCCTCCGTCTCCCGGCCCGGCACTTCCCGGCGGTAGTAGAGGATTTCCCGCTCTCCCTTTTTCCGTCGCTGAAGCTCCTCAAAAGCCACACCGCACTTTCGGGCAAACCCCTCTCCCGCCGGTGTGGGTTTGCCATCGCGAATCGCGATTTCCGCCGGCGGGCCGAAAAGCTCCTCGACGCTGTCGGATTGACGCAGAGGAAGCGCCTCCGCCTCGATGACCAGGCGCCGAGGAGTGTAGAGGAGACGAAAATCGCTCTCCAGACGCCGGGATTCTTGAATCTCTTTCCACGAGTTTTCGATGGCGGGAAGAGTCTTCAGAAGCGGAAGAGCGGGCAGTTCTTCGACGCCCACTTCGATCAGCAACGGTGCATTCATCGGCTTTTTCCTTGTTGACAAATTGTTAAGATTTTACCCAAAAGGGGATAAAAGAAGGGAAGAAATGTTCAGGATCCGAGCAAATCGTGGAGACTCTCCCGCGGCGCCTTCCCCTCCCGGAGCATCCGGTAGACTTCGGCGGCGATGGGAAGATAGAGCTTCTCCCGTTCGGCGATACGGTGCAGCGCTTCGGCGGTACCGACCCCTTCGGCCACTTCACCTAGCTCCTCGAGAATCGCGTCAATCCTCTTCCCTTGTGCCAGGCCCAGTCCCACCCGGTAGTTACGAGAAAGTGTACTGCTGGCCGTCAGAAAGAGGTCTCCCGCACCGCCCAGGGAGAGGAAGGTGCGTTCTCGGGCCCCATAGTGCGCCCCGAAACGTGCCATCTCCACCAATCCCCGGGAGATAAGAGCCGCGCGGGCGTTGTTTCCCAGTTCCAATCCATCGCAGACCCCTCCGGCGATGGCGATGACGTTTTTGTAGGCTCCGCCTACTTCCGCACCGGTAACATCGTCGTCGGTATAGCCTTTGATGAAATCGGGCAGCGCTCCGGCGAAGGTCTCCGCCAGACTCGGAGAGAGGGAGCTGACCACGAGTGCCGTCGGCAGGGAGCGCATCACCTCCGCCGCGAAAGAGGGCCCGGAGAGATAGGCGAGCCGATCGACGGGAAGGAAACTTTCGAAAATCTCGTTGAGCAGTGCTCCGCTGCTCACTTCGATCCCCTTGGCGGCCACGAGGATCTTCTGCCCCCGATCGACGAAATGCTCCTGCATCCAACGCCGGACGAACTGGGCGGGAATCGCCAAAATCAGATACTCCCGATCCAGTGCCTCATCGACGGAGACGAAATTCTCCAGATCCGGGTGCCGCCGGCGGGAAGTGATCACCACATCGTTCTTCATTCCGTAGGCGTGATTCAGGGCCCGCCCCCATTTTCCCGCTCCGATAATCGCCAGTTTCATTCTGCCTCCTCCTTTGCCTTGTGGATCGCTTTTTCAAAGCGATCCAAATCTTCGTCGTGGCCGATGCAGACGATGATATCCCCCGCATCCAGTTTATGTTCCAGTCCCGTCGTGACGAAGATGAAGCTGTTGCCCAGCTCCACGTCGATCATCCCCACGAAGATCACCCCGTAGCGGCGAAAATCGATCTCCTCTAGGGTCCGGCCGTGGAGAAAAGAGCCTTCGGGAATGACGATCTCCCGAAAACTGTACTCGTGGTCCGCGTTGAGAAAACCCTCTAGGAAACGGGTGGCGATGGGTTTGTTGAGAATGTTGTGGATCCTGTTGGCACTGATGGCGTAGAGATCGATGACTTTGTTGGCTCCCGCCATTTTGAGTTTGCGGGTGGCGTGGATCGAGTCGGAGATCGCCAAAATCCTGCTCTGGGGAAAGAGTGCACGCAGGGAGAGCACCAAAAACACATTGAGATGGTCGTCGTCCATCACACAGACCAGCTGCTCATCAACCCGTACCGGCAACGCTTCGAGGGCCGCATCGTCGGTGACATCCATCAGGATACAGCGGTCGAAACGGTGGGTCTTGCGCGCTTCGTGGTAGAGGGCCTCGTCCGATTCGATCAAGACCACCTCCGCATCGTGCTCCACCAGATCGTCGGCGATGCTTCGCCCGAACTTCCCGTAGCCGAAAAGAAAAATTTGCTCCTTACTCATCGTAAACACCCCTTTTCATTCAAACAACTGCTCTCGCGGAAATAGGCGGTGCTGGCTTTGTGTCCCATCACAAGCAGGACATCTCCCTCCTCCAGGACGAGCGAGTCTTCGGGGTTGAAAACGAAGCGGTCCTCCCGCACTTTTTGCACACCGATAAGGATCAAATGATAGGCGCGAAAATTGATGCTGCCTACCGTCGCTCCGATCAAAGAGCTGTGCTCGTGCACCCGGACCTCATCCAGAAGCGCCACATTCTGTCCCGTGAAGATCGCGTGAATCGCTTTGTAGATGATCGGCTTGAGAATCGCGAAGACCATCATCGTGCTGGCGGCCTGGTTGGGTAGGAGGATGTGATCGGCCCCCGCCCGTTCGTATTTGCTGACGATTTTCGGAGAACTCGCCCGGGCGATGACCCGGATACGCGGATCGATGCTCTTGGCGTTGAGCGTGATGTAAATGTTCTCCACATCGTCGTGCGACATACAGAGCACCGTGACCTTCGAATTTTTGACGTTGAAGCGCGAGAGGGTCGTATGGCGGCTGGCGTCGTCGACGATGGCGTCGTAGCCGTCGTGGATCGCCTCCTGGACCCGTTCGGGGTCTTTGTCGAGAATAATGTAGTTGTAGCGCTTGGCTTCCGCCTGGCGAAAGAACATTTTGGTCATCTGCCCGTAACCGCAGATGATCAGAAACTCCGCCGTGCGGTTGATGCTTTCGACGATCCGCTCCTCTTTGAGCTCGTGCAGCTTCTCGGAAAAGGCCGAAACGATGACCGAGGTAGCAAAGGAGATCATCGCCACCCCGAGCAGGATGATGATCATCGCAATCATCCGCCCCATCTCCGAGACCGGAGCGATATCTCCGTACCCTACCGTCGTGATCGTCACAAGCGACCAATAGATCGCTTCAAAAAGGTTGTTGATGTTGGGATTGTGCGTATCTTCGAGGACGTAGATGGCGATCGCCCCCGTCAGCGTGACGAAGAAGAGCAATCCCAGCAGGGTGAGCAGCTCGAAGCGCTTGGTCGCCAACACCTCGACGAATTGGTTGATACTGCGGGTATAGCGCAGGAGTTTCAAAAATCTAAAAAGGACGAAAATCCGCAAGACCCTCAAAGGACGATAAGCCGGCAGAATCGCCAACAAATCCACGATCGCCGCGGGCGTCACCATATAGGCGAGCTTTTTTTTGATCCCCCGCAGCAGCGCGGGCCCGACACGAAAGTCTCGGCCTACCGCCACCGCCTTTTCGTACGCTTCAACCAATTCGCCCGTCAGGTCACTGGAGATCCAGAGCCTCAGGAGGTATTCGATCAGAAAAACGAGAGAAACAAAATAGATGTCGTAGTAGTCGAGCCAGGCCGGGACCGGATGCTTGACTTCCCAAATCAGGATAAAGACCGAACTGAGAATCAAAAAAATGATGAAGGAGTCAAAAAGCCGCTTGTAGGGATTTTTGGGGTTTTCCAGAAGGTCGCGTACCGTTTTGCGCGCGTGCCGATAGCGGGGGGACCTGCTGAGACGGATCGCCCAGTGAATGATCCCCGACTCGAGTCGTTTCCGGAAACTTTTGCCCATCGGATCAGGAGTGCAGCCGCTCTTTGAGGAGCTGATTGACTTTGCCGGGGTTGGCCGTGCCGCGGCTGGCTTTCATCACTTGTCCCACGAAAAAGCCCAGCAGCTTCTCTTTCCCGCCCCGGTACTCGTCGACCTTGTCTCCGTTGGCCGCCAAAACTTCATCGATGATCGCCAGAAGCGCTCCATCGTCACTGAGCTGTTTAAGCCCCAGTTTTTCGATGAGGAGATCGATGTCCCGTTCGTCGTTTTCCATCAGATGGTCCAAAAGTTCTTTCCCGCCTTTGCCGGAGATGGTCCCGTCTTCGATCCGGGCGATGAGCCGGCCCAGTGTCTCGGCATCGACCGGAGAGTTCGCGATATCGATCCCCGCTTTGTTGAGGCGGCCCAGAAGTTCGCTGGTCAGCCAGGTGACGGCTGAACGGGCCGGAGCACCCGCCGCGATCATCGCCTCGAAATAGGCGGCGAGTTCCTTTTGGGCGGTGATCACCAGAGCGTCTTCACGCTTGATTCCGAGCTCCGTGACATAGCGCGCCACTTTTTCATCGGGCAGTTCGGGGATTTTTTTCGCCTCCTCGATCATCGCGTCGGTAACGATGACGGGGCGTAGATCCGGATCGGGGAAATAGCGATAGTCGGCACTCTCCTCTTTCCCGCGCATCGAGCGGGTCTCTCCCCTCGCCGTATCGTAGAGCCGGGTCTCCTGCCAAACCTCCTGCGCATAGACGCCGTCCTCCCACGCTTCGATCTGGCGCTCCACCTCGTAATCGATCGCCTGTTTGACGAAGCGGAAAGAGTTGAGGTTTTTGATCTCGACCCGGGTCCCATACTCCTTCTGCCCTTTGGGACGGATGGAGACGTTGACGTCGCAGCGGAAGGAGCCTTCCTGCATATTGGCGTCGCTGATGTCGAGATAGCGGACGATGGAATGCAGTTTGCGTAGGTAAAGAACCGCCTCTTCACTGGAGCGCATATCGGGCTCGCTGACGATTTCCAAGAGCGGAGTGTCGGCACGGTTGAGATCGACTTTGGAGATTTCACCGTCGTGGATATTTTTGCCCGCATCGGCCTCCAAATGCGCCCGGGTGATTCCGACGCGTTTCTCTTCTCCGTTTTCCTTCACGACGAAGAGTTCCCCGTCCTGGACGATGGGAACGTCGAACTGCGAAATCTGATACGCCTTGGGGCTATCGGGATAGAAATAGCTCTTGCGGTTGAAGATGGAGCGGCGGTTGACGGTGGCGTTGACGGCGTAACCGAAACTCATCGCCTTTTTGACCGCTTCGACGTTGAGCACCGGCAGTGCACCGGGCAGCCCCAGGCAGACGGGACAGGTGTTTTTGTTCTGATGTTCCGCGAAACTGGTCGGACAGGAGCAGAAAATCTTGGAGCGGGTATTGAGCTGAACATGGACTTCAAGTCCGATGACGGTTTCGAACATTGTGAACTTCCTCTATGTATGGCTAATTTGTGAAGAACGCAGTACGTTCCTTCCCAAAGAACAGTGATTATACCCTTTCACCCATTTGAGCCAAATTATCTTTCCCGCTTCCTAGCCGTTTTACTGTTTTCCTCTCTCCCATACCGATTTAATTCCGCCAACGAACTTTACCCCATTTAAACCGGTTTCAAACTCATCAGAAACCACAACTGTTTTCGATAGGATAGCACCATGATAAAAATTGGACATTTATTGAAATCGATGACGATATGGATGGGAGGGGTTTTCATGTCCACGGAGGCCCAGAACGTTCTGCAACCGATCCCTCTGCACATCGATTACAATTACGCCAAAGCCAAACTGGGCAAACGTCTCTTTTTTGATCCAAAACTCTCTGACGACGGGACCGTCGCCTGCGTCCAATGCCACCGGCCGGACAATGGAGCCGATCACCGATCCGTTTCCATCGGCGTTCGAGGACGGAAAGGCGATACCAACGCCCAAACGGTGTTCAACAGTGTTTTCAATTTTCGACAAATGTGGAATGGTGAAGCAAAAAACTTGAAAGATCAAGTCCGTCTACCGATCCATAATCCCAGTGAGATGGCGATGGATTCTTCCCGGATCGTCCGATATCTTCGAAATGATCCCTCCTACTCCAAGCGTTTTCTCACGCTCTATCATCGTCCCGCCACTTTCGAGGATATGAGCGATGCGATCGCAGAATTCGAGAAGACTTTGACTACACCCAACAGCCGTTTCGATCGTTATCTTCGCCATGAGACAACGCTCACTCCTCTCGAGCTTCGGGGCTACAAACTTTTTAAAAAAATCGGGTGCATCACCTGCCACAACGGCATCAACATTGGAGGAAACAGTTTTCAGAAAATGGGGCTTATCAATCCCTACCCCTGGCGCCCCTCCAATCCCGATCTCTACGCACTAACTCACCGGGAAAACGACAAAAACGTCTACAAGGTCCCCAGCCTGAGAAACATAGCTCTGACCGCACCTTATTTTCATGATGGAAGTGTTCCGACTCTCCGGGAAGCACTGCGAAAAATTTCCTATCACAATCTCGGATTCCTGCCCAGTGACGAAGAAATTCACTCCCTTGTCGCTTTTTTGAAAACATTGACCGGAGAAACTCCAAAGAGTCTTCACGGTAGAAGAGAATGAGATGGGAATGACAATAGTCCGGATTACACTGACTCTATTGGCCGCTGCTACGGGGATCAGCCTTTTCCTCTATAGCGCCCACTCCCTCAAAAACTATTTCAGCGGAAATTTGAAAACCCAAAATACTCTTCAGCGTCTGCAAACAGATTTTTACGCTTTGGAAGGTGAAATCCTCAGCAATTCCTCTTTTCTTTATTACAATTACGACAATATCCACCATCTGATCGTCCGGATGAAAAAAGAGATACAAGATCTTGAGCATTCCGACTATCTTCTAAATCGCATACATCTCGAAACCCGAAAAAGACTGCAAGCTTTTGCACGACGGTTCCAGAGCTATAGTCGGGACGTAGAACATTATCTCACACTCAATGCCTCGTTAAAAAACAGTGTGATCTACATCCCCACTCTTCAACTGAAAGCTCACAAGCTTTTCGATACCGGAAAACCGATCGAGCGTAAAGCGCTTCTCCTTCTTTCACAAATCAATGCGACCATTTTTCTGGCGAACAATGCTAAAGACACTGATTTTCTACCGGATATCCGAAATTACCTCGATCGGCTCCACCGTTTTGACAATGATTTTAAAGGTCAACGCAGGCGCCTTCTTCAAATACTCGAGGAGCATTTGAAGAATTATGTCAAAAATTTTCCACAATACGTTCAGCTTTTGCATCGTCTTCTGCACAACCGGATGCAGAAAGATCTGAGCACTCTCAACGAAAAGTTTCAACGTGAATCAGCCCGCGAACTCATAGAGATAAATCATACCAACCAACTTCTGCTACTGCTTTACCTTTTCTCACTTTTTATCGTACTGATTTTCATTTTCTGGATCGATCGGGAAAACCGTCGTCTCAAACGGATGAAGGGAGATCTCGAAACCTCTCTCGTCACCGACGCTCTGACCGGTTTGGGCAATCGACTCGCCTATCAACGGCGAAAACGTGAGATGAGATACCCCGTACTGATCTTGATAAATATAGAACGTTTTAAGCATATCAACGAATTCTATGGAACCCACATAGGGGATAAAGTCCTCGAAAGTGTCACCCACAAACTCATCGAATTCACTCCCTCTACCCTTCAAGCCAATCACTACCGTCTGGGGGGAGACGATTTCGGGATTCTTTTCGAAAAAGAAAATCTTTCCCAATCCCTGGAGACTCTGCTTCAAGAATTTCACGATGCGTTGGAAAATCTTCACCTTGTCATCGAGGATCTACAAATCGATCTTAATTTTGTTTTGGGAGCAAGCGAGAAGAAGCATTGGCTTTTTGAGACGGCTGACATGGCCTTGAAATTTGCAAAAAGTTCACAAAGAAAACGCTATGTACTTTACCGGGACAGTATGGACAACCGGGAAGAGATCGCCAGCAACATACGAATCCTACGTAGCGTACGCAACGCATTGGAAAGCGATACCCTTCTCCCCTATTTCCAACCCATTTACAATCGAAGGGAACGACGCATCGATAAATTTGAAGCTCTAGCCCGCATCGAACAGAGGGACGGGAAAGAGATCATACAACCTTCCCAGTTTATTCCTGTAGCCAAAGAGGCAAAACTCAGTGGCGAAATTACCGTAAGGATTTTGGAAAAAACTTTGGAAAATGTCGCGAAATACCCCTACGTTTTTAGCCTCAATCTCGAAGCCGATGACATCGACAACGCCGAAGATCGTGAACGCATTCTCGCACTTCTCGATCGCGATCCCACACTGGGGAGACGCATCATTTTCGAACTACTTGAAACCGAAAAAATCCGTGATTATGAAATCGTCTCCGATTTCATTGATTCGATCAAACGTCGAGGGTGTCAAATCGCCATTGACGACTTCGGAAGCGGGTATTCAAACTTCGAAAAACTACTCAAACTTGATATTGACATTCTCAAAGTGGACGGCAGCCTAATCCGTCGCATCGACTATGATTCACACTCCGAACTGATTGTCAAAACCATCCTCGATTTTGCCCGCTTGGCAGGATGGCGTACCGTCGCTGAATTCGTGCACTCTCGCAGTGTCTATGAGAAGGTCTCTTCCCTCGGCTTCGATGATTTGCAGGGATACTATCTCGGACCGCCGAGCAAAGAGATTCCCAACGATATCCAACTCCTTTTCGAGGATTATCCGAAATAACGGATCGACGCAAAACCCGCCGCACCTGCGGCCAGTGCTTCGGCGATGCTCTCCTCATCCACAATTCCCCCCAAAGCGATTACCGGAATCTCCAGTTTCCCGACGATCCCGCGAAAGCGTTCGATGCCCAGGGCGGGTCCTTTGCCGGGGCTGAGGAAAAGGGGGCTGAGAGTCACGGCGTCGGCACCGAGGCTTTGGGCTCGGAGGGCTTCGTCCAAGGTGTGGGTACTGGCGATGGTATAGAGGCCGAGCGCCTTGGCTCGGGGGATACGCCCGATCTGCGTCGAAGGAAAATGAACACCGTCGGCACCGAGACGCGCGGCGAGGGCTTCGTCCGTGTGCACAATAGCCTGCGCGGATGTACGACTCCGAACGGCATCGACGAAACACTCCGCATTCTGTGCATAGGATGGATTGGCTTTGTCACGGTAAAGAATCATCGTCGCTCCTCTCTCGGCGAAGCGCAGCAGGTCGTCTTCTGGATCCGGGAAATGCAGAGTACGCGGGTCGCTGATCGCGTAGCGGATCATCGGGAGGAGCTGTCTTTTTTGAGTGTTTCGAGGAGTTCGTCCAGGACTCTCCCCTGACGGCGCAACTCTTCGGTCCGTTGGAAGCCGGCGAGCAGATATTCGAGGAGAAGAACGAGGAAAAGGCCGGGGGTGGCCCAGATCATGCTATGAAGCGCCGCGGCCAAAAGACCGAAAGAGGAATAGGTCAAAATCGCCGAAAGGGCTCCGATCAGAGCGATGGCCCAGGCGACCCCGAGCAGAAAATTGACGAGGATGGAGAGAAAACGGGAACGAAGCCGCATGAAGGGTCGGCGGAAGTCGCGAAGAGCTTAGACAGCGCCCAGCGTGTCGACGACAGGCTCGGGGGCTTTCTCGGGATGCTCCTCTTCGAGAGCGACGGCTCCGGCGAGATAGACGTACGTCAGGATCATAAAGACAAAGGTCTGCAGCAGCGCCGAGAAAGTCAGCAGCAGGAAGCCGGGCAGAGGCACCAGCCAAGGCACCAGCATCAGCAAGACCCAGAGAAAGAGGTCGTCCCCTTTGATGTTTCCAAAAAGCCGGAAAGAGAGTGAAACGATTCGGGAGAGGTGCGAGACGATCTCGATGGGAAACATCAGAGGAGCCAACGCCTTGACGGGGCCGGCAAAGTGGGCAAAGTAGTGGACGACGCCCTGTTTCTTGATCCCCTCGTAGTTGTAGTAGAAGAAGACCACCAGCGCCAACGGCAGAGTGACGTTGATGTTGTTGGTGGGGGATTCGAATCCGGGGATAATCCCCAGAATGTTGTTGATCAGGACGAAAAGCCCGATGCTTGCGACCAGCGGCAGGTATTTGCGTGCGAGTTCTTCCCCGATGACGTCCCGGCCCATCGCGATGACGCCCCCGAGGTAAGCCTCCATAACGTTCTGTGTCCCGTAAGGAACCGCTTTGAGATTACTCGTCGCTTTAAGCGCCAGCCACATGATGATGATCGTCGCCAGCAGCAGATGGCCGACAACCATCCCCACTCCGTGACCCGTGATCGCACCGATAAAGGTAAAGACACCTTCCATTACTACCCCTTCTTCTTAGAAAATTCAACCGTGATTATAACGCAGTTTGCCTTATGGGCACCTCTAATGTTATCGCGGGATGCCGGGGAAGCCTCCCCCGCCCTGCATCTGTTGCATCATCTGCTGCATCTGCTTCATTCCGCCTTTGCCTGAGAGCTTTTTGGCCATTTTGGCGGCATTTTTGAACTGCTTGAGAACGCGGTTGACCTCCATTTGACTGAGGCCGGATCCCTGAGCGATGCGGCGTTTGCGGCTGTTGTTGAGCAGATCTGGGTTTTCCCGCTCTTTGGGGGTCATGGAACTGATCATCGCTTTGATGTGCTTGACCTCCTCGGAATTTTCCAGGTCCAGGTCGCCGAGCTGCTTGGCCATATTGCCCATTCCCGGGATCATCCCCAGGATCGACTTCATCGAGCCCAGTTTTTTCATCTGTTCCATCTGCTCGAGGAAGTCGTTGAAATTGAACTGCCCCTTTTTGATCTTCTGGGTCACCCGTTTGGCGGTCTTTTCATCGATGACGGCGGCGGTCTTCTCCGCCAACCCCTCGATATCGCCCGCACCCATCAGCCGCCCGGTGATCCGTTCGGGGATGAAGGGCTCGAGATCGGGCATCTTCTCTCCGCTACCGATGAAGCGCAGGGGCACGCCGACCTGATGGGCGATCCCCAGGGCGACGCCTCCTTTGCTGTCGGCATCGAATTTGCTCAGGATGACCCCGGTAATGCCGATCTTGTCCTTGAAGGTCTGGGCGGTACGCACCGCATCCATCCCCGTCATCGCGTCGGCGACGTAGAAGATCTCATCCGGCTGGGCCAGATCCCGGATTCTCGCCAGCTCCTCCATCAACTCCTCGTCGATCGCCAGGCGTCCCGCGGTGTCGATCAGTACCACGTCGTAGAGTTCGTCCTCGGCCTTTTTCAGGGCCCGCTTCACGACCTCGTCCGGGGTGGCGTTCTCGTCGGCTACCAGATCCACGCCAATCTGCTCGGCGATCTGGCGCAGCTGTTCCACCGCCGCCAGACGCTGCAGGTCCGCCGCCGCGATGAGGACTTTCTTTTTCTTCTGCTCTTTGAGCATCGTGGCCAGCTTGCCGGTGGTCGTGGTCTTCCCCGATCCCTGCAGACCGGTCATCAGCACCACCGTCGGAGGCCGGGACGCGAAGACGAAGCCCTGGTTCCCCTTGGCGGTGAGGATGCGGAGCAACTCCTTCTGCAGAGCCGCGAGGAAAGCCTCTTTCCCGATTCCCGCCGCTTTGGTATCTTTCTCGACCGTCGTGACCAACTCTTTGACCACTTTGTGATGCACGTCGGCCTTGAGCAGCGATTTGCGCAACTCCGTCAGCGCCTTTTTCAGCGCCTTTTCATCGTCGTGAAAACGGATCTTCCCGATCGCGTTTTTGAAACTGTCAGTGAGTGTATCGAACATAAAAAAACCCTTTCTCTCTCAGAGAAATTTTGGAAATTCTATCCAATTTTCCCACCCTCCATCCAAAATCCAAAATCCACAATCCAAAATCAGGTATCCGACGTTACTTGTAACGACGGATATCCTTCGGTTCCGGCGCTTCGTAACTTCGCCCCAGCAGTGTGATTTTCTTCGCGTGCAGCAGGGGCCGCTTGGCCCGCGTGGGACTGCCGTATTGCTCATCTCCGACAATGGGATGGCCCGCGTGGGCCAGATGAACCCGGATCTGATGGGTCCGACCCGTCTCGATCTCGACGCGTACTTTGGATTTTTTGCCCTGGACTTCGTCGGGCCAGACCTTCGTCAGGGCCGGCTTGCCCCGCTTTTTGTCGATGCGGGAGAAGGCTTTGCCTTTCCGGATCGTATGGATCGGCAGATCGATCTCCATCGGCTCCACGACCACTCCCTCGACCCAGGCGACATACTCTTTGTGCACTTGACGCCGACGGAAAGCTTCGATCGCCCTGCGGGCGAAATCCTCGTCCCGTGCCAGCAGCAGTACCCCGCTGGTTTCCCGATCGAGACGGTGCAGCAGCTGTGCCCCCTCGATCGCTTCTTCGATCTCGTAGCTGTCGATAAAAGCCGGTTTGTCCACCGCCACAACCTCATCGTCTTGATAGATGATCCGTATCTCCGCCGGCTCCTCGATGCGAAAGCGGGTCTCCTCGGGAAGCTCGGCCCGGGCGATTTTGACCTTCTGATCCCCCACATAGACCAAGCCCCGGTCGATGAGCTCCTTGGCCTTCTTGTTGGAAATTCCCTCCTGCTCGGCCAGAAGTTTGTAAGCTTTTTCCATTGTTGTCCTTCGGATAGTGTTACGTACTATGTGCTAAGTGTTAAGAAAGATGTGCCGTAATACGGCACACACCGAAATCATTCACCATTCATTATTCATCATTCACTAGAGAGTGCGGGAATGAATTCCCGCCTCCAGAATCCGCGCCGCAACGCGACGCCCCGCAACTCTTCATTCCTAATTGAGCCCCCTGAAAAACGTGTAAGAAAGGTTTCACTCGATGGCGACAAAGGAGCGCTTGCCCCGAAGGGGTGCCAACGGCATTAGCGACTGCTGGAGCTATCGAGTGAAACCGGCAATTTTTCAGGGCCCTCAATTCCTTATTTCCAATTTATCGAGAAATTCCCTGAATTTCTCGGTATACGGAAATTGCAGGATCTTGATCTTCGCCGTCTCTCCGCTTTTGAATCGGATGGAGCTTTTGGGGACTTTGAAGGCCTTGGAGAGGAATTTGACCAACTCTTTGTTGGCGGCTCCCTCCACCGCGGCTGCAGCGATGCGGATTTTGATCGCCTCGTCACCGTAGAGTCCCGCAAATTCGCTCCGGCTGGCTCCCGGTTGGGCTTTGATTTTCAAAGAAACGCTTTCTCCGTCGCTTTCATAGAACATCTCTGATTTCCTTTTCAATGCGTCGCAGCGGATCGCCCGCGATCTTCAGGCGAGTCGGCTGCCAGAGGCCGGGGTAACGTAGCTTTTCGGCCAGGGCTTTTTCGTCCACGATTTCGATCCCTTCGATTCCCTCGAAGAGATCCTTCTGGTTGAAAAAATGGGGACCGCTGAAGATCGGTATCCCGAACTGGGCCGCTTCGGCGGCGTTGTGGCCTCCGATCCGTTCGAAAGCTCCTCCCAGGACGACGGCGTCACTGATCGCGTAACAGTTGACCAACTCCCCCATCCGATCCATCAGGGTCAAATCCGCTTCGAAACTCTCCGTTTCGGAAAAACGGTCCGCTTCCCATCCCTGCAGACGGGCGAAGCTCTCCATCATCCGCCAGACCCGATCGAAACGCTCCGGGTGACGGGGCACCACGACCATCCGAGCATCCGGATGATACTCTTTGAGTGCACGAAACGCTTCGAGGATGGGGGCCTCTTCTCCTTCGTGGGTACTTGCCGCACAGATCAGAAGCCCCCGCTTCGGCTTGGGGAGCTTGCGGCTGGGGCCCGGAATCGCTCCCAGTTTGAGATTGCCGGTGACGATGACGTTTCGGGCTCCCAACTCCTCCAGACGGCTGCGGTCTCTCTCGCTCTGGGCGAAGACACGATCCACCTGCGCGAAAAGCCGGCGATAAAACCAGGCGAAACGCCGATACCTGGGCCAGGATCGGTCGCTCAGGCGTGCGTTGATCAGAAAGGTCGCGGCTCCTCGGCGCCGCGCGACGGCAAAAAGCAGATACCACAGCTCAGCCTCCATCACGATCAACGCTTTTTGGGGGCGGGCCCAGAGCCAAAGCAGCGGCTCGAAAGGCAGATAGCGGCTCCGGCCGGGAGCCAACCTTTCGATGACATCATAGCCGGTTTGCGTGATCGCCGTCATCCGACGCAACCCCGCATCGAAACGCTCCACCAACGGTGCCACCGCCCTCGCCTCACCGTAGCTGCAAACGTGAAACCAAACTCCTCCCTCTTTCAGCGGAGGATTTCTCCAGAGAAAAAAACGGGCAGGAAGGGAACGACGGTACTTGCTCCGAAGGGAAAGGGGAACAAGAAACGGCAGCGCCAGCAGCCAAACGGCGGCGCTCAGCAGCGTATAGCAGCAGAGAAACAAAGGGGAGAGACTCTCGTCAAGCTTCGACGGGCTCTTCGACCTCTTCGAGATAGAGAATCCGGCCGCAATGGGGGCAGGTGACAATCTCTTCACCCCGAATCACGTCGGAATAGGTCTTGTCGCTGATTTTGAGGAAACAGCCGTAGCAGGCTTGTTTGCGTACAGGAACGACGGCGCTGTTGCCCGCCCATTTGCGGATCTTTTCGTAGAATGAGAGGACTTTCTGATCCATTTTTCGAATGATTTCGTCGCGCTCTTTGTAAAGATGGGCTTTCTCTTTTTCAATCGCTTCGAGCTCGTTGGCGGCATCGGTCTGCGCCTGTTCCAAAGCGGCCTGGAGCTCCTCGAGCTCTTTGCTCTGCTCTTCGAGAAGCTCTTTTTTCGTTTCGTTAGCTTTGCCCAGGCGTTCGATCTCTTCGTTGGCGAAAGTCAATTTTTCCCGAGCGATCTCCTCCTCGATGGAGAGTGCTTTCATCTCCTTTTCGGTGGAGACCTCTTTGCCCTTTTTCTGGATGGAGTCGAGCTGCTCACTGAGCGTCCCGATCTGTTCCTCGTAAGTCGCGATTTTGTTTTCGTTCTCTTCGATCTGCTTTTTTAACGTATCGAGACGTTCCTGAGCCGCTTCGACTTTCTTTTTCTCTTTTTCCACCGTGTGAGTGGCCGCTTCGATCTGCGGGGAAAAACTGTCGAGTTCTTTGTCGATTTTCGAGAGAGTTACAAGCTCTTTGAGATGCTGATTCAAATAAAATCCTTTAGTTTTGGAGAATTCCGGAGAGTGCCGTTTCGATTGCTACAATGAAGTAAACGGGTTTTTCGATGGCGCGATTATAGCCGAAATCGGTAAATTTTTCAATTGGGGCATCAGCACCTCGGGAAAGAAGCGTTCACTCTCAAAATGGCCGATATCCACCATCATCAGCCCCTGGCTCATCGCCTTCATCGCATCGTGATATTTGATGTCTCCGGTGAGGAAACACTCCGCGTCCACCCGATCCATCATCGACGCCCCCGATCCGGTACAGAGCGCCACGGAGCCGATCCGCTCTCTGGGTGCCACCGTCCGCAGTGTCTCCAAACCGAAAGCTTTACGTACCCGGGCTTGCAACTCTTCCAGGCTCCAGTCTACCGGGGCTTCACAGAGATAGGGTTCCTCCCGTTCCGGCTCCAGGCCGAGAACCTGCGTAAAGACATAGCGATTGAGGTGGGTTTGATCGAAATTGGTGTGCATCGCGATCAACGATTGACGTTTTTGAATCAGCCGCTCTATAAGCCTGGCGGGATAGCGGCGGAAATCGAGCTCCGTGAGTTTGCCGAAGATCAGGGGATGGTGCACGACAAAGAGCACTCCCTCTTCTGCCTCCTCGATCATCCCGGCATCGAGATCCAACGAGACGACGATCCGCTCAATGTCACGCTCGGGATGCCCCACGATCAGCCCGCTGTTGTCCCAGCTCTCCTGCAGTTCAAAGGGGCTCAGTTCGTTCAGGTAGTCGTAGATGTCGCAGAGTTTCATTTGGATAACCTTTCTTGGTGCCGTTTTGGATCACGACGGGTATCGAGCACTGCATAGATTTCAATCGTATGATCGTTGATCCTGTAATAGATTGCAAAAGGAAAGCGTTTGGAGAGAAGACGATGAAAACCGAAAAATTTCTGATGAATCCCCGCATAGATCAACAGCGATTCGATATCGGAAAGAAGCGAATCGAAAAAGTAGCTTCCCAGGCCCGCTTTCTGGGCTTCATAGAAACGAATCGCTTGACGGAGATCTTCTTCGGCCTCCTCACGAATTTTAATCGTCATAAAATTCGCTACGTAGGTGCTCTTTTACTTCATCAAGGGAATAGAGTTTCTCATTTTTGGAAGCCCGCTCTTCCAGAATCTCCCGATGCCAATCCGGAACCTCCAATATTTCGGGAGTACGTTCCAGACTCTCCCACAAAACTTCCATCATTCGTAGCCGTTCATCCACAGACAGTTTTTCAAGTTCTTCTACAGACATATCTCACCTCTCTTGCTATTATAGTATATACCAATTCAATCAAAGAGGCACTGGAAGAAACTTCATACCACTCTTCACTCTTAATTCCTAACTCTTCACTCTTTTGAGCCGCTCCGGCTCCTGAGCTTTGTAGAGTTCGGCGCACCCTTTGGCCAGATCCCGGATCTTGAGGATGTAGTTCTGTCGCTGGGCCTGGCTGATGGCCTTGCGGGCATCGAGGACATTAAAGGTATGCGAAGCGATCATACACTGATCGTAGGCCGGCAGGGGCAGCCCCGCCTCCAGGCAACGGCGGCACTCGGCGCTGGCGTCGTCGAAGTGGCGAAAGAGCATCTCGGTATCGGCCACTTCGAAGTGGTATTTGGAGAACTCGTATTCGCTCTCTTTGTGGACGTCGGCGTAGGTGACGACCTGATCGCCGTTACGGTTCCAAACGATATCGAAGACCGACTCGACGCCCTGCAGATACATCGCCAGCCGCTCGGTACCGTAGGTGATCTCCACCGCCACCGGATCGCAGGGCAGTCCTCCGACCTGCTGAAAGTAGGTAAACTGGGTCACCTCCATCCCATCCAGCCAGACCTCCCAACCCAGTCCCCAGGCCCCTAGAGTCGGCGACTCCCAGTTGTCTTCGACAAAACGGATGTCGTGGTCCTGGAGTTTGAGCCCCAAATACTCGAGAGACTTGAGGTAGAGATCCTGGATATTGTCGGGAGAGGGTTTGATGAGGACCTGAAACTGATAGTAGGCTCCCAGGCGGTTGGGGTTCTCCCCGTAGCGCCCGTCGGTAGGACGGCGGCTGGGAGCGACATAGGCGGTGGCCCAGGGGGTGGAGTCCAGCGAGCGCAGCAGGGTCGCGGGGTGGAAGGTCCCCGCCCCGGCGGGCAGGTCGTAGGGCTGGACGATGGTGCAGCCCTGAGCCGCCCAATACTGCTGGAGTTTGAGGAGAAGGTCGGAGAAGGTGAGGGAGGTGTCGTTCATATCAGGCGATTCCTAAAAGTTTGTCGATTTTTTTCTGGTCGAATCCGCAGATCCACTGACTGCCGATAAGCACCACCGGCACCCCGCGACAGCCGTGGCGTTCGCAATCCTTGGCCGCCTTGCGGTCCTTGGTGATGTCGATCTCTTTGAAGCGGATCTTGTTCTGTCGAAAATGGTTCTTCGCCCGCGTGCACCAGATGCAGCTGGGCGAAGTGAAAAGTACAACGGTTTTGGTCGGTTTTTTCTTCTCTTCCACGGTTGTATCCTCCTTTCAGTCGGATAAATTTTGAAAGAGATCGAGGTCACAAAATGACTTCGATCTCCCTGCTGTCGAGTTCCACTTTCTTCGCTTTGCTCACCCGGTCTTCCTGGAGCTTCACCCGCAGTTCGTCGTCGCTCAGCGCCAGGATCTGGATCGCCATGTAGGCGGCGTTGACGGCGCCGGCTTTGCCGATGGCGACGGTGCCTACGGGCATCCCGGCGGGCATCATCACGGTACTGAGCAGCGCATCTTCCCCCCGGAGCTCTCCGCTGGCCATCGGCACCCCGATCACCGGTTTGGTGGTGGCGGCGGCGACGGCACCGGCGAGGTGGGCGGCCATCCCGGCGGCGGCGATGAAGCATTGTGCTCCTTTTTTCTCGGCTTCGGCAATGTATTTTTTGGTCCGTTCCGGGCTGCGATGGGCCGAGGAGATGATCAGTTCGTAGGGAACGCCGAACTTTTTAAAAGTTTCGGCGCACTCTTTCATCACTTCGTAGTCGCTCTTGCTTCCGATGATGATCGAAATAAATTTCATTCAGTATCCTTGCTTTTTTCTTCCCGCCGCTGGATCGCCTGCCGTTCGGGGCTGAGGCCTTTTTTGGCACGGGCTTCCCGTATGTCGCGGCGTAGGATCGTGTAGCCCGGGAATTTCGTCGGCAGAATTATATCATTTAGATCCCCGCTATGGATGCAGTCGAATTCCTTGCCGCTGCTGGCGACAATTTTTTTGAGTGTGAGCCACCATTTGCCCTCGTCTCCCAGCTCCACTTTACCGTATTCGTTGTCGATCTCCTCCAGCGTCGCTCCAATGGGCAGGACGATCTCCAGGCGGTCGCCGACGCAGGTTTTGTCCTTGCAGCGCCAGGTGGCCCCCTCTTCACCCACCAGAGCCGCCACCTGATGAGTCCCCTCCTGAATCGTAAAGCCCTGGGACTGGGTATCGGTGCGCTCGAAGGGGCGGCTGATGAGATAGGCATCGGTAAAGCCCCGATTCTGGGTGGTGTGCAGCTCCTTCTGGTACCGCTGCGCCTCAAAAACCCCTCCATACCAGTCGTCGATCGCCTGCCGGTAGGCCCGGGTCACCGTCGCTACGTAGTAGGGGGATTTGGTCCGTCCTTCGATCTTGAGGGAGTCGATGACCCCGCTGGAGAGGATCTCATCGACGTGACTGGCCAGGTTCATATCTTTGGCGTTCATGATGTAGGTACCGATCTCCGTCTCCTCCTCCAGTTTGAAGGTGGTGCCGCTCTCGGGGTTGTGAGCGTAGATCTCGTACGGAAAGCGGCAGTCGTTGGCGCAGCTGCCCCGGTTGGGAACCCGCCCGGTCTGCAGGGCGCTGATGAGGCAGCGGCCGCTGTAGGCGAAGCACATCGAGCCGTGAATGAAGATCTCCAGCTCCAGATCCGGCAGCTCCTTTTTGATCGCTTCACAGTCTTTGAGGCTGATCTCCCGCGCCGCGATGATCCGCCGCACCCCCATATCGTAGTAGACCGCCGCATCCATGGCGTTCATTACATTCGCCTGGGTCGAAAGGTGGATGGGGATCTCGGGTGCGATCTTTCTCGCCATGCGGATCACCCCGGGACTGGAGACGATGAAGGCGTCGGGAGAGAGCTCCCGCATCTTGGCGATGTGGTTCTCGTAGAGTTTGAGCTGGGAGTTGAAGGGGAAGCCGTTGATCGTCACATAGACCTTTTTGCCCCGTTCGTGGGCGTAGTCGATCCCGGCCTTGAAGGAGTCCAGATCGAACTCCTTGCCGCTGCGTATCCGCAGGCTGAAGGTGCTGGTGCCGCCGTAGACGGCATCGGCACCATAGTTGATGGCGATTTTGAGTTTTTCAAGATTGCCGGCGGGGGCTAACAGTTCGACTTTTTTCATTGGGCTCTTTTTGAATGGAATATTCAGTGCTGCTGAAGAAATTTCCATATTTTACTACAATACATGAAAAAGGCGAAAAGAATGCGAAGATTTCTCCTCTCGCTCCTCCTGCTTGGAATAGGAATGGCTCCGGCAGGAACAGTCCGAGACTACCGACCGATCGGAAACGATCGGTGTCTTCGAAGTGAAAACGGGGAGTGGGCCATGCTGCGCCGCTTCGATATGGGAGGAAAAACCCACACCCTCACCGTCAATACCCGCACCTTGCAGACAAAAATCCTCCCACTTCCCAAGCGAACAATGTCCTGCCGCCCCGACTCCCGCTACCGCCGCCTTCTGCGCTTGGCCGGCTCACCCCCCTACCCGCTGCAAAACGACGGGATCACCCACGGCAAACGGGGGCTCTATCTGACGACCGATCTCTGCCCCTCCTCCAAAAAGGGCTTCGAAAAGCGCCTCTACCAAGCGATCATCCGCCGCTTTCCTCATCCGGTCCCCGTCACGCTCTTCCTCACCAAACGGTGGATCGACCGACATCCCACGGCTTTCGAAACACTCCGGCAGTGGAACAGAAACGGCTCCTTGGCCGTCACCTGGGGCAACCATACCGCCTGGCACCACTACCACCCCGGCAAAGCACTTGCCGAAAACTTTGTCCTCTCCCCCGAAGAGAACCTCACCGACGACATCCTGACACCGGAAAAAACCCTGCTGGAGCGGGGAGTCACCCCCTCGATCTTCTTCCGCTTCCCCGGCCTCGTCTCCGACGAAAAAGCGGTCCATACCGTCACCGGCCTCGGCCTGATCCCCATCGGCACCGACGCCTGGCTCGCCAAAGGGCAGATGCCCAAAGAGGGGTCCGTCATCCTGGTCCACGGCAATGGAAACGAACCTAAAGGGGTGACGATCTTTTTGAGACTTTTAAAGGAGAGAAAAATTCCAGGACTTCGGCCGATTTCCGGAATCTCTGCTAAATGAGGATATTCTTCTCCGCAAGTTTTCCACGCAATCCGGCCATCATCCGGTTTTTGCTCCATCCGCACCATTGCGGAGCCAGAAGCGTGTCGTCGTCGATGCCGGCGGTGAGGCGCTGGACCGTGATCGGCTCCGGCTTGAGCTCCAAAGCGTCGGCGAGGACATCGGCGTACTCTTCGAAAGGGATGGGGGTGAATTCCCCCCGACGGTATTCGTTGGCCAACAGCGTGTTTTTGACGACATAGAGGGGATGGTATTTGATCGAATCGATCCCCCAGTCGTAGGCGGCTCGGGCGGAGTCGAGCATCATTGCTTTGCTTTCTCCCGGCAGCCCGAAGATCAGATGCCCGCAGACATTGAGCCCCCGCGCTTTGGCCTCTTTGATCGCGCGCTCGACGTTCAGAGCGTCGTGACCCCGATTGATCCGCTCCAACGTCTCATCGTAGATCGACTGGATGCCGTACTCGATCCAAATCTCATATCTTTGGGAGAGTTCGGCGAGATAGTCGAGGGTTTCGGGAGTGACACTGTCACTGCGGGTCCCAATACTGAGTCCTACGACTCCCGGATAGCTCAGCGCCTCTTCGTAGAGGGTTTTGAGGGTCTCGAAAGGGGCGTAGGTGTTAGTGAAAGACTGAAAATAGACCAAGTAGCGACGCACCCCTTCACGTTCCCGAAAGAGCCGGCTCGTCGTCATAAATTGGGTCCGAAGTTCGTGTAACTGCTTTGGTAGGAGAGGATTTTCTTTACTTTGGAGATTCAGAAAAACTTTCTCGGCGTTTTTGGCGAGATTGGGACTGAAGGATTCGTTGAGACAAAAGGTGCAGCCGCCCCGGGCGACGGTGCCGTCGATGTTGGGACAGGTGAACCCGCTGAGGCCTATCGGGACTTTGCGGACTCTCTCTCCGAATTTCCGCCGAAGATAACGGCCGAAAGTGTTCAGAGGTTTCGCGGCTTCGCGCTGACTCAAGAGCGCCCCCGGCAATCGGCGGATTCGGCACAGCCCCCCGCGAAATACTGCCCGTCGAAGCTGACCAGAGAGTAGCTGCGATCCCGGCCCAGTGCATCGACCAGCCCCTCGACGGAGAGAAAGCCCAGGCTGTCGGCTCCGATGTACTCGGCGATCTCGTCGGGGGTGTAGCGGGTCGAGATCAATTCCGCCTGCGTGGGGGTATCGATGCCGTAACGACAGGGGAATTTGATCTCGGGGGCGGCGATGCGCATATGCACCTCTTTGGCCCCCGCCTCCCGCAGCATCCGCACAATCTGCCGCGACGTGGTCCCCCGCACGAGAGAGTCGTCGACAATGGCGATGCGTTTGCCCTCGATCAGGTAGCGGATGGGAGAGAGTTTGAGCTTAACCTTCAGGTCCCGGATCTGCTGGGTGGGTTCGATGAAGGTCCGCCCGACGTAGTGATTGCGGACGATGCCCATCTCGAAGGGAATCCCCAGCCCCGCAGCAAAGCCCATCGCTGCGGCGACGCCGCTGTCGGGTACGGGCAGGACCAGATCAACATCGGCCGGCTGTTCTTCGGCCAATCTGCGGCCCATCCGTACCCGTCTTTCGTAGACATTTTTACCGTCGATGATGGAATCGGGACGGGCGAAGTAGATGTACTCGAAGGCGCAGGGACGGTAGTCGGGCTCGAAGATCTGTTCGCTGAGGGGCTCTTTGCCCTCTTCGAAAATCAGCATTTCGCCGGGACGGACATCCCGGACAAACTCCGCATCGACCAGATCCAGGGCACAGGTTTCGCTGGCGACGACCCAGCCGCCGTCGGGGAGGCGGCCCATACTCAGGGGGCGAATGCCGAAGCGGTCACGGATCACGAACATTTTGGAGCGACTCTGGATGATCAGGCAGTAGGCCCCCTCGATCTTGCCCAGCATATCCTTGATCCGATCGACCAGATGTTCCTCCTGGCTCTTGGCGATCAGATGCACGATGTTTTCGGTGTCCATATCGGTCTGGAAGATCGCTCCGCGCTTGATGAGCCGCCGGCGCACCTCCTCTTTGTTGACGAGGTTTCCGTTGTGCGCGACGGAGATCTCTCCCAACAGATAACGGGCAAAGACCGGCTGGGCATCCAGGACCGAATCCTTTCCCGCGGTGGAGTAGCGGTTGTGCCCGATGGCGCAGGAGCCGGAGAGGAGCTCGAAGCTCGATTCATCGAAAACTTCGGTGACGAGCCCCCGGTCTTTGATCAGGCGGATCTGCTCTCCGTCGGCGGCGCTGATTCCCGAAGATTCCTGCCCGCGATGCTGCATGGCAAAGAGGGCGTAGTAGGCGATTTTCGCGGCATTTTCACTGCCGAAGACTCCGACGACGGCACACATCAGAGGGCTCCTTTATATCTGAATACGGAAGAGGACGAAAAAAGGCGGGGAGGCGTTTTGGCTCCCTTGACCCCTTTTCCCAAAAATTTCGTCGTTTGTTGCGTGTTTTTTATCAAGGGGTCAAAGTCCGAGGCAGTCGTTGATGGTGTAGAAGCCCGGCTTCTGCCCGACAAGCCATTTGGCGGCACGCAACGCCCCTTTGGAGAAGGTTTCCCGACTGGTAGCGGTATGGTTGAGCTCGAGATACTCCCCGTCGTTGTAGAAGCCGACCGTATGCCGGCCGACAATGTCGCCGCCGCGCAACGCCATCACGGCGATCTCATCCTTGCTGCGGGGGCCGATCTGCCCGTCACGGCCGCTGACGCGGACTTTCTCCAGGTCGAGGCCCCTCCCCTTGGCGGCAAACTCGCCCAGGGTCAACGCCGTCCCGCTGGGGGCGTCGACCTTGTGGCGGTGATGCATCTCGACGATCTCGATGTCGAAATCCTTCAGTGTGCGGGAAACCTGCTCCACCAACTGCTTGAGCAACGCGATTCCCGCCGACATATTGGACGAGTAAAGGACCGGCATCTCTTTGGAGGCCTCGACGATAAGATTCTGCTGATGCTCCGTCAAGCCTGTCGTGGCGATGACGAGGGCGCGGGGAGTCTCCATCGCCGACTCACAGAGCTCCTGCGTCGCTCCCGGCGCGGAAAAGTCCACCACGACATCGACAGCCTTGAGCAGTTCGGCGATGCTGTTGGTCGCCAGAACCCCTTCGGGCAGAGGCTCTTTGAGTTCGTCGTAGACATGGACGGCGGTCAGTTCCAACTCGGGATCGTCGACGGTATTGCGGATCAGATGGGCACCCATCCGCCCCGTCGCTCCGAGGATTCCTACTTTTGTCGCCATTACGCCTCCTGTTCTTGGACGTAGTGCAGGGCCTGCATACCCGCCACGGCTCCGTCGGCAGCGGCGCAAACGACCTGCTTGGCCGCCTCGATCCTCAGATCACCGGCCGCGTAGAGGCCGGGAACGGACGTATGCATATTGAGGTCCACGATCACCTGCCCCTGTTCGTTCACTTCGCAGAGGAAGCTGCCGTCTTCTTGCTGCAGCACCTTGTTGTTGACATTGTTGCCGACAAAGACAAAAAGGCCCGGAACGTTCAGCGTCATCGGCTCCCGGCCGTCACTAAAGGCGATGCGCACCCCCTGCAGCCCCGTCGCATCACCGAAAGCCTCCTCGACGGAGGCGTTGAGGATGAATTCGATCTTGTCGTTCTTCCGAGCCCGCTCCACCGTAGGGGGAGCCGCCCGGAAAGTTTCGCGCCGATGGATCACATAAACTTTGGAGCAGATGTTAGCAAGGTAGAGCGCCTCTTCCAAGGCGGTATCCCCGCCGCCCAGGACGGCGACCTCTTTGTCTTTGTAGAAAAAACCGTCGCAGGTGGCGCAGGTGCTGATCCCGCGACCGAAAAACTCCTCTTCGCCTTTGAAGCCCGCCCGTTTGGGAGTGCTGCCGGTACAGACGACGATGCTTTTGGCTTCGACCTCCTCGTCACCGGCCAATTCGACCACAAAGTGATCGCCGGCTTTTCGGATACGACGGACCTCTTTCATCTCGTGTTTGAGGCCGAAATGCATGCATTGCGCCGGCCAGGGTTCCATCAGATCCATTCCCGTCAACGGGGGATCTTCACGAAAGACACCCGGGTAGTTCTCGATCTCGCTGCTCTGGGTGATTTGCCCGCCGGGCATCCCCATCTCGTACATCACGACCTCTTTGAGGCCTCCTCGAGTCGCGTAAAGTCCGGCGGTCAATCCCGCCGGTCCCCCTCCGACAATCGCACAATCGAGCATACTCTCTCCTTTCCACTGAGATGAAAGATTTCCCCAGAACGCACTTCACTTCCTGGGAAAATCTTTCAAAAGCCGGAAGGAATCGCTTCCCTCCGTTTCCACGTGTTTAAGCCAACAGGGCGTCGAGCTTCTGGGCGAAGACGTCTTTGCCGGCGGCACCGACCATCTGGTCGACCAGCTCACCGTTTTTGAAGAAGAGGATCGTAGGGATGGAGCGGATACCGTATTTGACGGCGATCTCCTGCTCTTCGTCGGTGTTGACTTTGCAGATTTTTGCTTTGCCGTCGTATTCCTCTGCCAACTCTTCGATGACGGGAGCGATCATCCGGCAGGGCCCGCACCAGGGAGCCCAAAAGTCGACGAGAGCGACGCCCTCTTTGATGGTTTCGTCGAAATTCGACTTGTTCAGTTCAATGTATTTTGCCATTGAGAATCCTTTTCGTATGATTTTAGGTTCGTGATTATACACAAAAAGATAAAGGCTTTATTAACCATTTTGGTTTATTCTTCTTCGGAATATTCATGGGATTGTTGATACAATACAAGAGGGTAAAGGAAAATAATCAGGAATGAACAGTTCGTATCATGAGCAATGAGTATCAAACAATATTGGCGGTAGTAGGAGGACTCGTTATCCTTCTTCTTTTTCTTTATAAGAGAGAGAAGAAAGAGATCATTTCCCAGAAAGAGGATCCTGCCACGCTCAACGCCAAATTTCGTGAAGCCTGTCAACTGTCGGAAGATGCTACGATCATCATCGATCGTAGTGGAAAAGTTGTTTTTTCCAACCTCTCCGCCAAAAAGTTATTCTCACTTTCTGAAAATGAATCTCTTCAGTCACTCGATTCCCGTCTGGAGTTTTTCCTTCCCAATGAAAATCGAACTCTCACAACAAGTGAACTCATTGAATACCATCGAGTCAACAACCGAAACGATTCCAGCTTTTTCAATGAAGTGAAGCTAGGTACTCAAGACGATAAAACTCTGAATCTTTCCCTTAAAACCATTCGTTTTGCTACTACGCCTCAGCGATACACCGTTTTCTCTTTTCATGACCGAAGCTGCGAAAAAAAATTGATGAAGATGCACCATCTCAATCCGCTTACCGGTCTCCCCAATCAGATGCAGGCATTCAGCGATATCACACGAATGACAAGCAGTCTCGCAAAAAATCGCCGTTTTGCCGTTATGGTGATCGAACTGGACAATCCCTCCTATTTTCGATCAATCCTCGGTTACATCGAAATCGGACGGATTATTGACACCCTCGCCCACACTCTCCGAGAAGTCGCTGAAGAGAATCCCCGCCTCTCGATCTATCATCTCAATTACGTCACGTTTTTGCTTCTCGTCAACGAAACCAACGATTTCGACGAGATTTATGCCCTTTTTCAAAATTTTCAGCAGCGTTTTCATACCCGGTATACCCAAAAAGGGGAAGAGGATAACCTCAGCTTTTCAGGCGGTGTCAGCTTCTATCCCCGTGAAAAAACTCTCCACGAACTGCTCGACGGAGCCTACAGCGCCTTGGCGGAAGCCCAGGAGGCGGGGCAGGGACAACTCGTCGTCGCCGACGAAAGCCACGAAGCCACCAAAGACAAGGAACATCGCCTCAACGAGGAGATCAAACGAGCTTTGGAAAACGAAGAGATCAAACTCTACTTCCAACCGATCCTCCGTGCCGGAAGTTACACGCTTTTCGGTGCGGAGGTCCTGATACGCTGGCATCACCCCGAACGGGGAATCATTTCTCCCGATCTTTTCATTCCCATTGCCGAACGTAGCGGACTTATCCTCGATATCGGTCGCTATGTGATGAAAGAGGCGCTCCGCCATATGAGCAGTTGGAACTCTTTCGGTTTTCCTCCGCTCACACTCAATGTCAATCTCTCGCTTCGGGAACTGGAGGATCCGGATTTCGTCACCAACATTGCCAACCTTCTCTCACGCTACGATATCGGTGATTCAAAGATTAAACTCGAGATCACGGAGCACTCCTCGATGCGCAATCCCACTCTCACCCATCAACGACTTCAAGAACTCAAAAAACTCGACATCGCCATCGCTCTCGACGATTTCGGGACAGGATACTCCTCTTTTGCCTATCTGGCCGAGTTTCCCATCGAAACGTTAAAGATTGACCGCGGTTTTGTCAGTGACATCAACCAAAATCCCGACAACCGCCATATTGTCACCAGCATGATCCGCCTCGGGCACGCCCTGGGAATGACCATCGTCGCCGAGGGGATCGAAACGGTCGACGATGCCAAGACTCTCAGCAATCTCGGTGCCGATTTCCTTCAGGGATATCTCTTTTCCAAACCCGTCTCCCAATTGGAGTTCCAGTATTTCATCACCCACCCGGACGCACTCTTCAAACGGTAACGTTCTCGATCAATTCGACTTCACCGCGACGGATCAGCAGCGCGTCGATACAGTAGGGGAGATCCAACTTTTTGACCTTCAGATAGTAGTGGGCGGAGTTGACGACACGACGCAGTTTCGTCGGCGTCAGATTGTAGACGGGGTCGAAATCTCGTCCGGCACTTTTGACTTCGATAAAGTGCAAAACCCCCTCTTTTTTAGCCACGATATCGATCTCTCCCATTTTCCGGGCGTAGAAGTTACGCTCAAGGATTTTAAATCCCGCCGTTTCGAGAAAACGGGTCGCCAGCTCTTCGCTCTCCCGGCCGAACTCTCTCAAACGGGCACGCCGCATCAGCTGCACCCGATCTCGTCGCCGACGGGCAGGACCTCCACCTTCAGGGATTTGAAGCGGGGGGTCAGAATCATCGCGTCGGCTTCGTCCCCGAAGAGACGGTTGATGCCGCTGCGAGCGTGATGGAAAGTCGTATAGAGAGTCCCGGGGAGAATCCCGTCATTGAAACGTAAAGAGAGCGGATCACTCTCCCCGTATTCGGTCCGCAAAATCACCCGATCGCCGAAGCGCTCTTCGTCGTCGGGGTGGGCCCAGAGCAGATCGTCCGGATAGCGGGAGGCGAGTTTTTCGCTGCGCTGTGTCTGGGCGGCGTTGTTGTACTGTGCCAGTGTCCGTCCCGTCGTCAGATACCGCCAAGCATTCTCTTCGGGGCGGAAACTCCCCTCCAGCAATTCGACGACCATCCCTCTCGGCTTCCACGGATGGTACCGATAGCGCCCCAGCCCATCTTCGGTCCGAAAATCGAGCAGATGCAAAATCGGTGTATCCTCGTGATAGATCGGCCACTGCATCCCCCGTTTGCGATGCCGCTTCAGCCGGTAGTAGGCCGCACCGCTGAAACGCTCGGGAGCCACACGGCGGACCTCCTCCCAGACCGCTTCGCTGTCGGCGTAGTCGAAGTCTCCTCCCATCTTACGGTCGATGAGTTGAAGCACTTCCCAGTCGTCGGGGAGATCGCTCTGTACCAACGGCTGCGACAAATGCAGACGCCGCATCGCGTTGACGTAGACGCCGGTCTTCTCATACGCCGATTTGACCCCGAAGACGATGTCGGCTTTTTGGGCGATCTCCGTCATAAAGAGCTCTTGGACCACCAGCAGCTCCAGATTTTCCAGAGCCCGGTCGATCTTGTTGAGATTGGGGTGGATGTGGGCAATGTCCTCTCCCATATTGAAGAGTGCCTTGATCCGTCCCTCCCCCATCGCGTCGATGAGTTGCGGAGTCATCATCCCCTCTTTATCGGGTTTACGGTAGTCGGGAAGGTAGTAGGGAAGACAACCCATATCACAGGCCCCCTGGACATTGTTCTGCCCCCGAAGAGGCATCAACCCCGCCCCGACTTTGCCGATGTTCCCCGTCAACAACGCCAGGTGCGTGATGGCCATCACCGCCGCCGAACCGTCGAGATGTTCGGTAATGCCCAGCCCCCAGAAAATCATCGACCGTTTGATGGCATATTCACGGGCGATTTTCGGGATCTGCCGCGCCAACTCTTCGTAGCCCGGAATACGGGTGAAAAAGGCCGGATCGGTGTAGGGATCGTTCAGGATCGCTTCCCGATATGTGTCGAAACCCCGAGTACGGGTACGAACGAACTCTTCATCGTAGAGCTCCTCTTCCAGGATCACCCGGGCCATCATATTGAGGACGAGGAGGTTGGATTCGAAAGGGATGAGGCAGTCGTGTTTGGCGAAACGGGAAAGTTTGGTCCGGCGCACGTCGATAACCGCCAGATTGTCGTGGGTACGGGCCATATCGACGATCCGGTTGGCGACGATGGGATGAGCTTCGAGGGTGTTGGATCCGATGACGATCATAAACTCCGTCTCGTAGATGTCGTCGTAGGGATTGGTCGCCGCCCCCTCGCCGATCGTCGCCCGCATCCCTTTGAGGCTTGGGGAGTGGCAGACGCGGGCGCAGTTGTCCACGTGGGGAGATCCGACGCTTTCACGGCAGAATTTTTGAAAGAGATAGGCACTTTCGCAGCTGGTCCGGGCCCCGCCGATGGCACAGAAACTCTCGGCACCGTATTCGTTTTTGATCGCCGTCAGTTTCAGCGCGGCCAACTCTGCGGCCGTCTCCAGATCAGTCGTCACCCACTTTTCGTTCAGCGGTGTGAACTTCTCAGCGAAACGCTCCGCCAGATGAGGATTTCGCCGCAGAAAACGCCGGGCAATTCGGGGCCGACGGATTCGGTCTCGGGCTTCGACGAAGTCGAAACCGTACTTCCCTTTGATGCAGAGTTTCCCCTGACTGACCACTCCGTCTTTCTGGGCGTAAATTTTGACGATGCGGTTCCCCTCCACCACGCCGGTGATGTCGCATCCGACCCCGCAATAGGTGCAGACGCTCTCGACCTCCTTACGCTCTACGTTCCGGGGCATTTTCGCTCCTTCTTTTCGGATATTTCGGCATTGTATCGGAAGGCGCTTTCATCTCAGAGGATGGAAGCGAAAACGGAGGGAGAGGCTCAAAGTTCGATGCAGGTACCGATCCCGCTGCTGGTGAGGATCTCCAACAGCAGCGAATGTTCGACGCGGCCGTCGATAATGTGGGCTTTTTTGACCCCGCCACGTAGCGCTTCGATGCAGGCATCGACTTTGGGGACCATTCCCCCGTGGATCGTCTCCTCCTCTTTGAGCCGTCGGGTCTGTTCGATGCTGAGACGGCCGATCAATTCCCCTTCGGCATTCAAAACACCCGGGGTATCGGTGAGAAAAAGGATCTTTCGCGCGCCCAGTGCCACGGCGATACGGCTGGCCGCCAGGTCGGCGTTGATGTTGAAACCCGGATGTCCCAGACTGCCGCCGCTGGCAATGGGGGCGATGACGGGGACGAAGCCGTCGTCGAGAATGTTGGTGACGATCTCGGGGCGAATCGTCTCGATGACACCGGTGTATCCGTAATTTTCACTGTCTTTGGGCAGCGCTTCCATGAAATTGCCGTCCTTGCCCGAGAGGCCGATGGCCCGGGCCCCTTGTGAATTGAGCAGCGCGACGATCTCCCGGTTGATTTCGCCGCTGAGGACCATCTCCGCGATACGCATCACCTCCCGGGTCGTCACCCGCTGGCCGGCGATGAAACGAGTCTCGATCCCCAGATCGCCCAGCAGTCCGGTGATCTTTTTCCCCCCACCGTGAACGATGACAGGTTTCATCCCCACAGTATGCAGCAGGACAATATCCTGGGCGAATTTTTCTTTGAGCTCGTCACTCTCCTGGGCGGACCCCCCATATTTGACGACGACGATTTCATCACGGAACTTCCGGATATAGGGCAACGCCTCCAGCAGGGTCTGTACGATTTCGATCTTATGTTGCATAGGTTTCCTTCACATAGGCATCGACGGCGGCCAATGCCGCGTCGGAAATGCACAATTCTAACCGCATCAGCGAGAGGGGGAGCTTAAAGCCCTCCATCTTCACGGCATCCTTTTCGGTCACGAGAAGGCTTTGGGCTCCGTACCGCTCCATCGTCTCCCGCAGCCGCGCTTCGTCGAACCATCCGTGATCGGGGAGAACGAGCCGCTCCACGACCCCCTCGGGCAGCCAAGGTTCCAGACGCTCGGGTCGGGCGATGGCCGTCGCCAGCAGCATCCGCTCCCGTCCCCCTTCGATCTGTACCTCCCGGTAAAAATCCCGTCCCTCTTTCAAAGAGAGATCGGCCAGCCCGGCCGTGGAGGGGAATTCACGAAAGGGACCGGCCGGCATCACAAAACGGTTGGGGAGCTTCGCCGGCTCCAGAAGGATTTCGAACTTTGCGATCTCGACCCGATTGAAACCGTCATCGAGAAAGACGAGATGCGCCCCTCGCCTTCGCGCCGTTTCGATCCCTTCCGCACGATTTTCGGCGACGATCACTCCCGCCTGCGGCAGCTTCCGGGCCAGCAGCATCGCTTCGTCTCCCGCCTCCTCGACGGAAGCAAGAATCCTTCCGGGTTCCGAAACCGTCACCAAGCCTCGACTGCGCCGCCCGTATCCCCGGGAGACGATCCAGGCCCCTTCGTAGCGTCCGGCAAGCGCGGCGAGAAAAGGGGTCTTCCCCGTTCCTCCGACGACAAGGTTGCCGACGCTGACGATGGGAATTTCATACGAGCGCCGCCGCACCAGCTTCCGCCGAAGTGCCATTCCCGCCCCGTAGAGCCCGGCCACCGGAAGCAACGCATAACTCGTCAGTCGCGCCCCCGGACCCGGATCGAACCAGAGACGCTCGACCCAGGCTGTCGGATTCCATCGCATGACATTCCTCGGATCAGACGTGCACCGCGTCGATCTCCCGAATCGCTTCACAGACGTAAGCCAGCTCCTCTTCGCTCATTTCCGGACGGTTGGGCAAAGACATCACCCGCTGATACGCCTGCATCGCCTGGGGAAAATCAAAAAGCTTGTAATGATACTTCTCTTTGTAGTATCGTGTCGCGTGCAGAGGGACATAGTGCAAATTGATTTCGATTCCCCGACTCTGAAGCGCCCGAGCGAATGCGTCACGGTTGCGATCCACTTCGATAATGAAACGGGTGTAATCGTGCTCGGGATGCCCTGCCGGCAGACGAATATGCTTCAATCCCGCCAACTCCAAAAAATAATATTCTGCAATCTCACGACGTCGAGCCCTTTTGGCATCGTTCCCCTCAAGCATTACCTCCGCGTAGAGAGCCTCGTAGTCGTTGAGACGATACTCACAGCCGATGTCGACCACGTCGTAGAGATAATCGACCCCGCCCGCCTGCTCCACCATTCCGTGATTACGCAGCAGCGCCGCTCTTTCGTAACACTCCGCGTCGTGGGTGACCAGGATTCCCGCGTTGAAGTGGGTTCCGCATTTATCCCCGAGAGAAAAGACCGTCAAAAGGTTTTCGGGGAAAGATCCGATCTTGCGGGCATCGTACGTGGCTCCCAGAGCGTGGGTCGCATCTTCGATGATTTTGACGTCGTAGCGTCGCGCCAACTCCCACAGCCGCTCGAGATCGACGGGTAGACCGGCCATATGGTGCACGATCACCGCCCGCAACTTTTTGTGGTTGTAACGTTCCAACGCCTCCTCGAGGCGATCCAGATCGATCAGATAACTGTGAGCGTCACAATCGACAAAAATCGGTTCGGCGTCGAAGTGGCGCACCACTTCGGGAACGTCGACGAATGCGTTGACGGGACAAAGTACTTTGTCACCGCGTTTGAGATCCAGCGCGCACATCGCCAGATGCAGTGCCGAGGTGGAGCTGGAAAGCCCCAGAGCATACGGAGCTCCAACGTAACCGGCTATCTTTTCTTCGAAACGCGCCAGAGCTCCCTCGATCTCTCTTTGCTTACTCAGACGTTCAAGCAGTGTTTCGGGAAGACGTGCCGGTCCGAAATAGCTAACGGTCATCCCTCTTGCTTCCTGCTCCTCTCTTTCCACCTCACTTGTCTCGATAATTTCTTTCGTCTCTTTCTCTTCGTTTTCCATACTACTCTCTGATTCTCGAATCGGTTATTTACCCGTTAGTCTAACAAAAGCTATGTTTGAACGATGTTAATTTTTTCTATTTGACGATATTCTCTTTCCAAATCACTCTTCACACGTTTCAGCACCGAGACGCAAGAGCTCCGAACAGGCGAAGCCCGCTTCCCGTCGCGCTTCGACATTCAACGCCGCTCGTGTCCCCGCCAGCCGGTAGCGTGCCAGGATCTCCATAAAGGTCCGCTCAGGATCCAAGCCCCGCTCCCGACAGACATAACGAAACCAACGGTCCCCTTTGCGGACGTGATCGATCTCCTCTTCATAGATGACTTCCAACGCTTCGAGCAGTGCGGCGACTTCCGGCTTTCGGCTCAGCGGGGTGAGCTTTTCGACGATCCGGGGATTGACATCCAGGCCCGTCGCTTCGTAGTGCCGGGGGATCACCGCCATTCGATCCAACACATCCCCCTCCGTATGTTTCGCCGCGTCGAAAAGCCCCCGATGTACCGGAAAATCTCCGTAACGATGGCCCAGTGCTTCCAGAATCCTCTCCAGCATTCCGAAATGACGGATCTCCTCCTGGGCCACTTCGAGCCAATCGCGCTTGTACTCCCGCGGCATCTCCGGGAAACGGTAGACCGCGTCCACCGCCAGATCGACGGCACTGTATTCGATGTGGGCGATGGCATGCACCTGCAAGGCCAGCCCCTCCGTTGTCGTAAATTTCCGACGCCGGGGCAGATCACGCGGAGCGACGATCCGACAACGCCTAGCGTAGGACGGGGTCTCAAAGCTCCGGGGGGCGAAGCCCGCTTCGGGCGTCACCTCCTCTGTGTTACAATACTCCATCGCTTCCGTCAGGAGGCTCTCTTTACGCTCGATCGCATCCGTGAGCAAAATCGTTTCGAGCTGTGAATAAAAGTTCATAAAGGAATTATAGCCGATGGAGATCCTCAGCCGCCCGATGGGGGCTTATCAGACCAACTGCTACATCGTCCGCGAAAACGGAAAAGAGCTTATCATCGACCCGGGGATGGGAGCGACCGAATGGGTCATGCAGCAGGTCGAAAACCCCGTGGCCATCCTCAACACCCACGGCCATTTCGACCATGTCTGGAGCAACGCCGAGCTCAAAGAGAAGCTCGGTATTCCCATTTACTGCCCCGAAGGGGATCTCTTTATGCTCAGCGCCGATCCGCTGGGGCAGGGGATGCCCCCCAGCGAAGCCGATATCGCCGTCCGAGATGAAAAACCGATGGAGATCGGAGGAATTCCCGTCCGCTTTCGCCACTTCCCCGGCCATACCCCCGGCTGCTCCGTCATCGAGATCGGCGACGCCTGGTTCAGCGGGGATTTTCTCTTCCGTGATTCCGTCGGCCGCTGGGATTTCCCCTACTCCAGTGCCGAAGCGATGCTTCAGAGCCTGAAAAAGGTACAGCGGATCGGGGAAGACTACACGCTCCACCCGGGTCACGGCCCCGCCAGTACGCTCAAACGTGAGCAGCGCAACATTCCTTTTTGGATCGAGCAGGTGAAGAGAAGATAAGTGCCAGGTGTTGGGTGTTAGGTCTTGGGTGTTGGGAATAATCCCATTTTATGCGATAGAAAGTGTTTCAGATGTGTCGATGCTCGGTGCGTAGGGGTGTCGGAGAGAAGCGCAGGCGCACCTGGAAGGTGCGTTGAGCATTCGCTTCGATCGCCCATGCCGCCGATGATCGATGCAGATGAGGCGCTGGCTATTGCATAGAATGGGATAATATGATCGTTATCTGTTTTGTCAAGTCCTTTCGGGGATTTTGAAGGATTGTTCAGCGAATCAGTCCAGGATATGATGATCGAGAACGAAGGCGGTGAAGCTACCTTCGAAGACTTTTTTACCCTCGACTTTTCCCTGAACTTTCACGATCCGTTTTTTCCCCTTTCGGACCTCAAGTTCGGCCTCGAAAATCACTGTCTCACCCTTACGCACCGGAGCCAGAAAGCGAACTTCCGAGGCTCCGAGCACGACGTGGGGGTCGTTGACGGCGGCCATCGCGGCGTAATCGGCGGCGCTAAAGAGAAAGCCGCCGTGAATCAAGCCTTTGCGATCGGCCAGCATCGCCCGGTGTGTCGGCAGGATGACTTGCGCGTAGCCCGGTCGCAGGCGCACGACTCGACCGCCCAGACTCTCATCGATCGCAAGATGCGTATGCAGCTGCACTCTTGATCCTTTCAATCTCTCTGAAAATCCACCCCTAAAACCGAATCCCGAAAGTTTTTCGGAACACTCAATAGGAGAATTTGTACCCCCGCCGGCGTACCGTATGGATCACCTGGAAACCGAGAATGCTTTTGAGACGTTTGCGGATTTGGTTGATCGCCACTTCCACAGTGTTGTCGCTGACATATTCGGGCTCTTCCCAGAGGGCGTTGATGATTTCGTCCTTGCTGAAGACCCGCTGCTTACGCAGCGCCAGATAGGCGAGAATATCGAAGGTTTTCCCGTTGAGCGAAACGATTTTGTCGTCGTATTCGATCTTTTTATTGGCGATGTCGATGCAGAGTTTGCCGATGTCGACCTTGGTCCCGTAAAGATTGCGCATATTGGCCAGGACCCGTGCCGCGATCAGGTCCGGTTCGTAGATATGGTTGAACACCACATCGTCCACTCCGAGAGCGAAAAAATCCCGCTGCTTTTCCGCCTGTTCGGTCAAGAGAATGATTTTTGTCTCTTTTTTCTTCTTTTTAATCTCGTTGACATAGCGTTCGAGGGAAAATTGAACCCCCTCGTCGACGATAATAATCAGTTCGTAATACCTGAAATAGGTAAAATTGCTGGCGTCGTAGAGATCTTTCGCACTGTCGACAATGCAGATGAAATATTTCCCGATCTCCTCTTCGACCTCTTCGGCGAACTCTTCGTCGAATCCTACTGTCAATATCCTCATTTGGTCCCGTTTATCCCGAATTTATCCTGTCCGTTGCCCATTTTTTCCGCTTTTTTGGAATGGACCCCGGCTTTTCATAGCGTATTTATATCCAAAGCATGCTTATTTAAAAATAAAAGAACTTTTCAGGGAATTTTGGATATTTTTTTCGCTTTTAAATTCTCAACGCTCCAACCGCACATAGAGGCGCACCGGGGCGGGATACCCTTCGACGGTGAGCGAAGAGTCGTCCGGGTCGAGGAAGTCCTCCAGACTCTGCGTGGCTATCCAGTCGGTTTTGCGCTGTTCCGTCGCATCCGTCTTGCGCTTCGCCAGGACCTCCATCCGGGAAAAACCGGCCCGCAGGCACCAATTTTCCAAGGCCCGAACCGTCGGAATGAAGTAAATGTTGGGAATTTTGCTGTACCGACCTCTCGGAGTGAGGCAATACTCCCCCTCCCCTTCGATCATAAACGTATCGAGAAAAAGCTCTCCCCCGGGCTTGAGACCTTTGCCCAGAGATTTGAGCGTGGCGACGGGATCGCTGCGATGATAGAGCACCCCGAGACAAAAGAGGGTATCGAAAGGCTCCTCGTAATGCTCCACATGCTCGACTCCGAGAAGCTCGTACTCGATCCCGCTGCGGAAAAATCGGTCAAGAAAACGGAACTGACTGTAATAGAGCGGAGAGGGATCGAAGCCGACCAGCTTCGCCGGCTGTTGAGCCTGCATCCGAAAAAGATAGTAGCCGTTGTTACAGCCGATATCTCCGACTCTTTTACCCCGCAGATCGAAATAGGGTTCGAGAAGATTGTATTTGAGCTGGCTGCGCCATTCGCTGTCGATGAAGAGGGCGCCCAGACGAAAGGGGCCTTTGCGCCAGGGCATCAGAAGCCGGGCGACCGCCTCGATCTCGGCACCGTGGCGCCGCTCGTATTCCGGATCCAGATGAGCCGTCACCGCATCGCCAAGCTCTACACTGAGCACTTTCGGCTCGACAAGTGCATCGATCGCCTCCTGCAAAGGAGCGATGTTTTTCCAGCCCAGCCGGCGGCGGCGTTCCCGGCGAAGGGCTTCCAGATCCATCATTCCTGGACAGTCGCTTTGAGAATCACCTGTTTTTTCAGGGGTTTGTCGCCGGGGCCGGTGGGGACGCTGTCGATTTTATCGACGACCTTTTTCCCTTTGATCACTTCCCCGAAGATGGTGTAGCCCCCGTTGAGCCAAGGGGCCGGAGCCACGGTGATGAAAAATTGGCTGCCGTTGGTGTTGGGGCCGCGGTTGGCCATCGCCAGGAGATAGGGGCGGTCGAAGACCAGATTGGGGGCGTATTCGTTTTTGAACTCTTTGCCCCAGATCGACTGCCCGCCGCGGCCGGTTCCCGTGGGGTCACCGCCTTGGATCATAAACCCCTTGATCACCCGATGGAAAGTGACTCCATCGTAATAGCCTTTTTTCGCCAGTTTGACGAAATTCTCCACGGCCAAAGGCGCCGCTTTGGGAAAAAGCTTGAGAACGATATCGCCCTGATTGGTCTTCAGGGTGACGATCGGCGCCTTCCCTCCGGCCCAGAGCACTCCGGCAAAGAGTAAAAAAGCAAACAGAACTTTGCGCATCAGACATCCTTTTCGCAAACGACATTCAATTTGTGAAGCACCCGCTCGAAAAAGTCGCCGGCCTCGCGCTGCGCGTCTTCGTGAAATTCGAGATAGACCCCCTCCCTTTCGGGATTGTCGGGAGAGGGGTTGCCGAAAATTTCGGGCTTCAAACCCGTCTCTTTCTTCACCGTTTCGATCGCCTCCATCACCTGTTTTTTCAGTGCAGGATTGTCCCCGTAGGTCAGGCTCAACCCTTCGTAGCGCTCTTCCATCCGTATATGGGCTTCGATGCATTGCCTCATCGTTTATCTCCTCTGTTTTGATGCCGCCAATTGTATCCCAAGAGCCGTTTAAAGTCTATTAGGCAAAAGGAGATTTTTTAGAGTCCCGAAAGAAAATTTCCACTACAATAGATGCCCTCATCCGAAAGATTCCCGCAAAGGAGATGCCGTGGCGCTCGCGCTCGCTCGCAAATACCGTCCCCGTACTTTCGCCGATCTGGTAGGCCAGGAGGCGGTCTCTCAGACCCTCTCCCAGGCCCTCGACGGCGACCGGCTCTCCCACGCCTACCTCTTCTCGGGGCTGCGCGGCAGCGGCAAGACTTCCACCGCCCGGATCTTCGCCAAAGCCCTCCTCTGCGAAAAGGGCCCCACCTCCCATCCCTGTGAAGAGTGCCCCCACTGCGTCATGGCCAACGAATACCGCCACATGGACATCATCGAGATGGATGCCGCCTCCAACCGGGGGATCGACGACATCAAGGAGTTGATCGAACACACCAAATACAAACCCGGCAGCGGCCGCTTCAAAATTTTTATCATCGACGAAGTCCACATGCTGACCCCCCAGGCCTTCAACGCCCTGCTCAAGACCCTGGAGGAGCCGCCTGATTTCGTCAAATTCATCCTCGCCACCACCGATCCGCTCAAACTCCCGGCCACGATCCTCTCCCGGACCCAGCACTTCCGCTTCAAAAAGATCCCTCCCCGTCTGGTCAAAAGCCATCTGGAGCACATCCTCAACCTCGAGGGGGTCGCCTACGAGCCCGAAGCCCTGGAGATTATCGCCCGCAGCGGCGCGGGAAGCCTCCGCGACTCGCTGACCCTTCTCGATCAGGCCATCGTCTACGCGCACGGCACAGTGGATCTGCCCACGGTCACGACGATGCTGGGGATCATCGAACCGGCCAAGCTGGACGCCCTGCTGGACCGTATCCTCCAGAAAGACGAAGCGGCGATCCTAGCGTTCGTCCGCGAGAGCGCCGAGTACGAAACGGAGATGATCGTCGACGAGTTGACGATGCACCTCAAAGAGTTGCTCTTCGCCAAGGATCCCCGCTTCCCTCCGCTGATCCTCGATCGCTTCTTCCGGATCCTCGCCGAAGCCAAGGAATTGCTCTTTCTCGGCAGCGACGGGGAGTTCGTCCTCTCCCTAACCCTCTTCAAAATGATGGAAGCCCTTTCCCTCAAAGAGATCGACGAAATGATCCGCACCCTTCAAAAAGAGCTGGCGGGAGTGACGCCGGAGTCTTCGACACAAAAACCCGCTCCGACCCAAGCGACACCCACCCCCCTCCAAGAGACTCCGGCGATAGATCGGGCTGAGCAGACTCCCCGCCCCGCCCCGGACAGAGCCGAGACTCCTCCAAGTGAGCCGACACCCTCCGCACAGGAGTCCTCTTCCTCCATGACGACGCAAAGCGGCACCCTCTCCGACGACTCCGGCCTTCTGCGCTTCCGCAAGCTCGTCGAGAAGCTTTACGATCGGGATTATGATCTGGGAGCTTGTTTCGAGCGTAACATCCGTTACCACGCCTTCGACGGTCAAGCCCTCAGCTGGGAATCCGCCGCCGAAGGAGAGGACAAAAAACTCCTGATCCGCCACTGGGCTCTGATCCGCACTTTCGTCCAAGAGATCTTCGGCCTCGATACCCGTATCGTCAATCTCCCTCCCTCCGACGAGAAGAGCGAAGAGAGCGATAAAAAAAAAGTGACTTCCGAGCCCCTTCCGAGAACTCAGGAGAGGGATGAAAGCTCTCCTTCTCTCCCCCCCCGACAACCCGAAAACGAAGAATGCGACCTTCCCGACAACGCACAAACCGCCAGCAGCCTCGAAGCGATCGAAATGCCTTCGAGCTGTATGAACCCCGATACGGGAGACAGTGAAGCCTCCCGGGAGATCGATCCCTCCAAACTCCTCGAAGAGCCGATGATCAAAGAGGCCATCGCCCTCTTCGACCCCAAACGGGTCCGCATCAAGCGCAAGGTTTAAAAAACTTTTTACTCGATCCGAAAAGCTCGATCACTCGTATCCGCCCCGATCGTCTTGCCTTTGGCGTTCTTGACGATCACCCGGATCCGGCAGCGTCGGGAAGGCGTGTCGGGAACGGTCCACTTCCAGGAACGGGCTTTTGGGTTGGTGAGGGTTTTGATCCATTTCCAGTGTTTGCCGTTGTCGGTGCTCAGCTGCAGGATCGTCTTTGCGATTTTGCCTTTGGCTCCGATGTGCCAGCGGATCGTATACTTCTCTCCGCTTTTTAGTCTCACTTTACCGTTCGGGGCGAGGACTTTGGCGATCCGCAGGGCCAGGGGATGGTCCGAACGGTCGGAGGCGAAGCGGTTCAGGTCATCGAAGGCGTCCACCCGCACGAGAGCGCGTTTGGGCAGGTCGTGCCACTGGGCGGGGACCCGCCAGCGGTAGCTCCGGGTGTCGCTGTCCAGATCGGCGGCGATCTTTTTCCAGTGTTTGCCCTTGTCGAGGGAGTATTTGAGCCCGAAGCTGCTCGGAAGCGTCTGTAAGTCTCCCGCGAAGCCGGCGCTCCAGCGCAGGGTTTTGGGCAAGCCGGCGCTGAGGATCCCGCCGTTGGGGCTCAGGAGGCGGAAGTCGGCGTAGCAATCCGTATAAGTATGAAGGGTGATCGTATATTCACTCTCCTTTATCCACGTTCTATTGACATCCACAATCACTGAATCTTCCCGGACAGCCCCCGTGTTGACGGAGCCGTCTATCGAGGCTGTTTCGACCGTGCTTACATTGATATCTTTGATGGAAGCGCATCCGCGAATCTCTCCGTTTTTCTCGGTCTTCACGAGGGAAAAACGTCCGTTGCCGACTACCTCCAGGCCACCGAAAACGTATCCCCCCTCTTTCGTCTTTTCGAGAACGGAAGCGGCCGTCAAACCGTCCAACTGCCTGATCCATCGGAGGCTACCGGTGCGATCGACATTAAAGAGCCAGCTGTGATAGACTTTTCCCCCTCCGTTATCATTCACTCCGAGGAGAAGGTAGCCGCCATCTCTGCTCTGACGAAGTGCAATCGCCATCGAGTTCATCGCCCCGGGGAGATCGTATCGCTTCTGCCAACGGACTCCTCCGTTCTTATCCAGCCTGACCAGCCAATAATCGTCACCCGATACGCCCTCTACCGCAATCGTTCCCGCAAAGAGGAAACCGCCGTTTGCCAGCTCCCGAATCTCAAGAGCCCAGGCATTGTCGTAAAGGTTGTTATACTCTTTCTGCCACAGAAGGGCTCCGCCCGATCCGAATTTCAAGATCCAAGCCCGGCCGTTCCAGCCGAAACCTCCGGCGACGATGTATCCCCCGTCACGGGTCGGTCTCACGAGGCGTCCCTCCGCATCTTCGATCTCTCCGTCATCCCGGATGTGGGTATAGGTTTTTTGCCACTGAATCTTTCCCCTGCGATCGAGTTTCATCAGCAAGAGAGCTCCCACATCGTATTCCTCTCCGCTCTGCTCGGTCACATGTTCGATCACAGTGCCGCACACGATATATCCCCCGTCTTTCGTCGGCTCGACATTTCCCACCGAGTCACTCCCGGCCGTTCCATAGCGCTTCTGCCAAACGATCTTCCCGCGACGATCGAGTTTGAGAATCAGAATATCGGAGCGATAATCCTGCTCCGGGTTTCCGATCGATCCGGACAGAATATACCCCCCGTCCCGAGTCGGCCGGATTGTCTCGATATCCAGATAGTCGATATCTCCGTCGTCTTCATAGCTTTTCTGCCAAAGAATCGTCCCGTTCGTCTCGAGTTTCATAATGAAAAATTTTTTGTCGAATGCCTGAAGAGATCCGGCGACAACCATCTTCCCATCTTTGGAGGTGCAAAAAACCCCTCTGTCCACATCCCGTCCGGCCTCACCGATGCCGATTTTCCACTCTCCCCCATCCAACACAGATATGCAGATCAGAATAAAGGTGAGCGCCATTATCCATCGTTTCATTTTTTCTCCTTTTCTATTCGTCATTCGCCATTAGTTTTTCGTTCTTCGCGACGCCCCGCAGCAGCTTTTGCGGAACACCGAACCCGGAACCCGGACCACAAATCAAACATCCATCATCCATCATCCAACATCCAACATTCCCCCTCTCCCCTTCATTCACAACTCATAACTCAAAATTCAAAACTTCCCCAACATCCATCATCCAACATCCAAAATCTCCAAAGGGGCCTCCCTCAGATCACCGCAATGATGGGCACCGTACTGATGCCCGCCACGTAGCCGTCCCCCGGGGCGGCGGCGACTTGGGGAGTCGGGGGCGGGACGGTACTGTCGCGGTCGGAGTAGATCGGGGAGGCGATCAACCCCGAGGCGTCGTTGAAGGCGGGGGCCTGCTGGGGGTTGCCGCCGCCGTTGTCGCTGTCGCGGTCGGAGTAGATGGGGGTGGCGTCGGCCAGGGTGGTTGGCGCGGCGGGGTGCAGCTGCGCCCCCGAGGCGGGGGCGCTCATGGGCGGATAGGCGACCCCGTCGAGGGTCTGGGTCGGGTGCAGGCTCGGCGCGGCGTTGACATAGGGGATGAGCCAGCGGGGTCCCTCGGGGAAGGGGGAGCGCCCGGAGCTGTCGCTCAGGTTCACCGGATCGCCGTAGGCGTAGAGGTAGCGCTTGAAGGATTCGGGCACCAGCGCCTCGGGGCGCTTGGGGTCGGGGCGCAGGAAGCGGCCGCTGCGGGGGTCGTAGAGCCGCGCCCGAGTCAGCACCAGGCCGCCGCGGCTGCTGTAGATCCCCGATTCGCCCAGGAAGCCGAAGGGTTGGCTCCAGCGTCCGCTCTGGGCCAGCAGGAGGCCGTAGGGGGAGTAGAGCCGCTCACTCACGACCTTCCCTTCGGCATCGAGGAGGTTGAGGAAATTTCTGCGCGCATCCGACTGGAGAATCGCTTTGAGCTTTCCGTCGCCGGAGAGGACCAGAGAGAGGCCGGGGCCGAAGAGGTAGTAGGCGCTCGCCTTCCCCTTGGCGTCGAGCTCCATCAGCGGCGCCGCCCCGGCGTAGACGATGCGCCGCACCCTTTTGCCGTCGCGGAAGCGCACCCGGCGCCCCAGGGCGTCGTAGTCGAAGGCGACGGAGCCTGCCGCCGCCGTAGTGACCCTCTGCGGGCGTCCCGTGAGGGTGTAGGAGGCGTTGAGATCCCCGAAGCCCAGCAGGCGCCCCGCGGCGTCGTAGCGCCCCTTGGCCAGGCGGCCGGCGGGCCCGGCGGGAAGCCGAGCGGCGGCAGGGAGGCGGCGGATCAGGGGGGCGGCGCTGTCCTCGACCGACGTGAGGCGGCCACCGGCATCACGTCCGTAGTCGAGGCGGCGGAAAGCCTCTCCTTCGCCGTCGAGGTAGTCGATCCCGCTCAGGCGGCCGCTCTCGGCATCGTAGCGGTAGCGCACCGCCACGCCGGCAGGGCCCTCCACCTCCCGCAAGCGCCCCGATGTGTCGTAGCGGTAGCGCAGCACGTGGCCGAAGGAGTCGCTCACCCGCAGGGGGCGGCCCGCATCGTCCCGCTCGGTCGTGAGCGTCAGGGCCCCGGCACGGATCGTAGCCAGATGTCCCGCCGCATCGTAACCGTAGATGACCTTTTTGCCGTAAATTCCTTTTTCGAAGCCTTTGTAGCCCCGGGGGGTGTAGCCGTAGGCGATCGTGCCCCGGGCGTCGCTCGCACTCAGGAGGCGCCCCATCGCGTCGTAGCGGTAGCGCACCCTCTTTCGGCGGCTGCCGGCGCGGTACTCTCTTTGGACCACCCGGCCCGCGGCATCGCGGCGGTAGAGGCTCCGCACCCCGTCACGTCCCGTGGTGCCGGAGAGGAAGCCCGCTTTGGTGTAGCGGTAGCGCAGCCGCGCCCCCAGGGGGTCGGTGACGGTAACGAGGCGCCCTTGGGCGTCGTAGCCCAGCGTCGTGTTGCCCTCCCCGGCGACGGTCCGGCTCGTCAGCTTGCCGTCTTTGCGGTAGCCCAGGCGTACGGAGGGGCCCCGGAGTGCGGTGCTGCGAATCAGCCGCCCCCTGGCGTCGTAGCGGTAGGCCCGTTTCCGCCCCTGCCGGTCGGTGACGGCGGCGAGGCGCCCTTGGGCATCGTAGCGGTAGCGCTCGGTGCTGCCGTCGGGGTAGTGGACGCTTGTCAGCTGTCCGCGGCGATTGTAGCGGAAGCTCTTGCGCTTACCCTCGGCGTCGGTGACCGAGAGGAGGCGGTACGCTTCGTCATAGCGGTAACTCAGGCGCGGATCGTCGGAGCCGGTGACCCGGGTGATATGTTTGGCGTCGTCGTAGGCGAAGAGGGTGCCCTTGCCCGCCGCGTCGATCTGGAAGCGTACCCGTCCTTTGGCGTCGTAGCGGTTTCGCAGGAGGGTGCGGCTTCCCTGGTGAATCGCCAGCAGATGGTGGCGTCGGTCGTAGCGGTAGAGGGTCCGCGTCCCGTCGGGGACGGTGACGCTCACCAGGTCGCCCCGCTCGTCGTAGCCGTAGTTCCATACGGCGCCGTCGGGCCCCTGGGCCCGGGTGACAAACCCCTCCTCGTTTTTTTCGAGGCGGAGGGTTTTGCCGGAGGCCGTTTCACGGATCGTCAGCACCGACTCCTTCTCGTCGAGGGTCAGCACCGGAGCGGCGTGGGGGTTTTTGCCGTGATAGTAGGCGCTCGGGCGGTAGCTGCCGTCGCCGCTATGCCGGTCGAAGAGGATGCGCCGCTGCAGCTTGGGGAGATAGAGTTCGAAGCTGCGATGGCCGGTTTTTGGGTTGAGGGTCTCTTTGATGGTGTAGCCGACGCTTCCTCCGACGGGGAGATAAGAGAGAGTTTTACGCGGGCCTTTCCCGTTCTGGGCACGGAATAGAGCGAAACGGTCGGCATGCCCGTCGCCCCAGAAGACCTCCAGCGTCGTTCCGTCGGCCGAGGGGTCGATGCGGGCGTCGAAACTGGAGCTCCAGCCGTAGCCGAAGCTTCCCTTCATCGCGGCGAAGCGGGAGCTGTAGGAGCGTTTGAGCGCCAGGGGGATCCCCGGGGTGGGGTAGTGCAGGTCGATGTGCTGCTCGACGTAGTTGCCGCTGGCGGGATCCACCGGGTCGTGGATGCGGTGCTGGAGGTCGGGGCGGATTTTTCGGTAGATCGGCAGCCGCTTCATCGCCCCGGCGACGACGAAGGGAACGGTCCAGACCGCTTCGCAATTCTTCTCCTCGTCGAAGGGAATGTTCTTGACATCGTCCCGGAAGCCCGCGGCGACCACATTCCCCGCCCCGTCGATCGCCGTCGCCAGGAAAGTGGCGTCACGGTGGGCGTTGGTGTAGACCGCTTCGTCGCGGATCTTACCGTAGGCGTCGAGCCGGGCGAGGTAGCCTTTGACGGTGAGATAACTGTAGACATCGTCGGATCCCCTTGTATCGCAGGCATCGGGATTTCCGGCCCAGTAGTTTTTCAGGTCGAGATCGTCGAACCAGCCCGCCAGGGCGATCCGGCCTCCGCCGCCGACGGCGGCGGCGTCGAACCGGCCCGTCTGATAGACGGGACCGTCCCAATCCCCTGTGATGTAATAACCTCGGAGCCAGGATTTTTGCCAATCGATGGCGAAACGCCCCCATTTATCGAGCCCTCCACCCGCCACGAAGGGTCCATTGCGAAATTCGTCATGATGGGCCGAACCCGCGGCGACGAAGAGGCCGGGCCCCGCGGCGGTGACGACCTGGTCGCCGACGAAATATCCGCTGCCGGGGTAATGGAGGATATAGCTCCCCTCCCCCCCGATCGCTTTGAAGTTGACGCCGTCACTGTCGGCATCCAGAAAGTAGCCGCCGTCGCTCGTGACGCTGAAGGCCCCCGCCACCGACCCGCGGTGCCAGCGCTTGAGGATCGTTCCGTCGTCGCGGGAGAGCTGCGTATAGTCGTACTGCCCCTCGTCGCCGTTGAAAAACTCTCCGGAGCTGACGATCAGGGTGTCGCCATCGGGGACGACGCGGACTTTGGGCCATTCGCTGTACCAGTCGCGCAGCTGCTGCTGGGTGCGGTAGATCGTATCGTAGCTCTTCTGGGTTCGGAGGTTGATACGCCGGTACCAGACGCGATCCCCCGAGGGGTCCAGGCGCATGACGAACTCTTCGCCGGGGGCGGAGGCTTGGCTATTGAAGCCCCGGTATCCGACGAGATAGATTTCATCGTCCTCTCCCACCGCCAGGCCTGAGAGGATGTAGTCGAGCCCGGAGATGCCGTATTTGTCATAGTCCTCGTAACTGTCGTTGAGCGCCTTGCGCCAAATCACGCTTCCTTTGGGGCCGTACTTGACGATTTGCCCCGCCAGCGTGGCGAGGATCACGTTGCCTTGCGAATCGATCCCCAGATCCATTCCAAAGTCCCATATCGGCTGGCCGTTTTCGTCGAGCTCTTCGATCCCCGCGGCCGCTTCCCAGTTGCCGACCGTCCCGGGCCCCGCCTGCAGCGAGGCGCCCAGCAGTACCGCCGCCAGTATTCCGATCACCTTTCTTCGCATCCTTCTCTCCTCTCTCTTTGTAGCCGGGGAAAATCCTGGGATCCTCATCACTTCTTCTCCACGCTTCGGGCGACGAGGTTGCCGCCGGCGTCGTAGCGGTAGCGGAGGATCATTTCATTGTATTCCGCCTCCACGATTCGGCCGGCCCTGTCGTAACGGTAACGGATACTCTCAGAAGCCGTCGCTTTCGCGCTCTTGGCCTCCCGGGCATCGCTCTGCGGACTCTCCTGGGCCCAGAGACCCGACCAGCCGAGTGCTCCCGCCGCCACCAGACCCAGTACTACCGTCTTTGTCCATCTTTTTTCCGATCTTTTCTCTTGCATCACTTCTCCTTTCCGCCTTTTTCCAGATTTTAAAACCTTAAGACTTAATAAATTATAAATTTTAGATACATTGAAATAATTATCCTTTCAAGGCACTTCTATCCGCACCTCTATGGTTGGGTTTCGGTTTCTTCGGAATCATATTAACTCTTCTGGGTACATTCATTCCCCTCTCTTTTTAGAGTGTCCTTTTCCGTTCGTAAGCTGTCTAGCAACTTTGTCGGAATTCGGAATACAGAAAGCGAAACCTAAAATCATCAGAGTCGAAAAGAAGCGAAATTACCGCATTTATCCATCCCTGGATCTGCGGAGCGAATAGAAGGTCCCGTTTCAAAATCCTTTCTATGATAAAATGTATGCTTTCAAATTTAGGCGTTTTCACCCGAAAGGGGGATTTCGCCCAGGAGAAGAGTATGCGGCACTTTCTGACCCTTCGGGATTTCACCCGCGACGAACTGCAGGAGATGATCGATCTGGCGATCACCATCAAGAAACAGCTCAAACAGGGCGAATACGTCCCCTATCTGAAAAACCAGACCCTGGC
>WFQO01000151.1 GCA_015486995.1 Nitratifractor sp.
ACAGCGGCTGTCTGCCGATCGAAGCCCCCGTCGACAAGTTGGAGACCGGCGACGAAATTATCGTCAAGCCTTACGAGGGTGTCATCCTCAAAAACGGTGAAGTGGTCAGCGAGTTCGAGCTCAAGCCCAACACGCTTCCCGACGAGATGCGCGCCGGCGGACGGATCCCTCTGATCATCGGCAAAGGGCTGACCAACAAAGCCCGTGAAGCCCTGGGACTGGGACACAGCGACGTCTTCGCCAAGCCCGAGCAGCCCGCCGACAGCGGCAAGGGCTACACCCTGGCCCAGAAGATGGTGGGCAAAGCCTGCGGCATGGAAGGCGTGCGCCCCGGTATGTACGTCGAGCCCGTTGTTACCACCGTCGGGAGCCAGGATACCACCGGCCCGATGACGCGGGACGAGATCAAGGAGCTGGCGGCTCTGAGTTTCGGCGCCGATCTGGTGCTGCAGACCTTCTGCCACACCGCCGCCTATCCCAAGCCTGCCGATGTGGAGCTGCAGCACACCCTGCCTCCCTTCTGGACCAGCCGGGGCGGCGTGATTCTCAAGCCCGGCGACGGGGTGATCCACAGCTGGCTCAACCGGATGGTACTGCCCGATACCGTGGGAACCGGCGGCGACAGCCACACCCGCTTCCCCATTGGCATCAGCTTCCCCGCCGGATCCGGACTGGTGGCCTTCGCCGCCGTCACCGGCATGATGCCGCTGAACATGCCCGAGTCTGTCCTGGTTAAGTTCAAAGGTGAAATGCAGCCCGGCATCACCCTGCGGGATCTGGTCAACGCCATCCCCTACGCCGCGATCCAGGAAGGACTGCTCACCGTGGAGAAGAAGGGCAAGAAAAACGTCTTCGCCGGCCGGATCCTGGAGATCGAGGGTCTGGAGGACCTGAAGGTCGAGCAAGCTTTCGAGCTCTCCGACGCCTCCGCCGAGCGCAGCGCCGCCGCCTGTACCGTCAAACTCAACAAAGAGCCTGTTATCGAGTACCTGCGCTCCAACATCAAACTGCTGGAGAAGATGATCGAGCAGGGCTACGAAGACAAGCGAACACTGCAGCGCCGCATCGACAAGATGAAAGAGTGGCTGGAGAATCCGACCCTGATGGAGCGGGACGAGGATGCCGAATACGCGGCGGTCATCGAAATCGATCTCAACGAGATCACCGAGCCCATCGTCGCCTGCCCCAACGATCCCGATGACGTGGCGACGCTGAGCGAGGTGTTGGCTGACGAGAAACGCCCCCATAAGATCGACGAAGTCTTCGTGGGCAGCTGTATGACCAACATCGGCCTCTTCCGGGCCCTGGGTGAAGTGCTCAAGGGCGAAGGCCCCGTCGATACCCGCCTCTGGGTCACGCCCCCGACCAAGATGGACGAAAAGGAGCTCATCGAAGAGGGCTACTACGCCGTCTTCGGTGCCGCGGGGGCCCGGACCGAAATCCCCGGCTGCTCCCTCTGTATGGGGAACCAGGCACGGGTCCGTGACAATGCCGTGGTCTTCTCCACCTCCACCCGGAACTTCGACAACCGGATGGGTAAAGGGGCCCAGGTCTATCTGGGATCCTCCGAGCTGGCGGCGGTCTGCTCCCTGCTGGGGCGCATCCCCACCAAAGAGGAGTATCTGGAGATCGTCAACAAAAAGATCACCGAGGATAAAAAGGATCAGGTCTACAAGTATCTCAACTTCGATCAGATCCCCGAAGAGACCCTCGACGAGATGGTCGGCTGAGTTTATCCCTCCTCTATGGGGGATTTTCCCCTATGCTACAATCTATCATTTTCCCTTTATTATGGTCGATATAATAAATAGGTTCGACTTCATAGGGTAAGATTCTTTTGTTTTCAACCCAAAATATGCAGTAGAAAGTGTGTCAGATGCGTCGATGCTTGGTGTGTAGGGGTGCATAGCCAAAACGCAGGCGCACCCGGAGGGTGCGTCGAGGCTTTGGATGTGTCGCTCATGCCGCCGATGATCGATGCAGATGGCATGCTGTCTACTGCATATTTTGGGTTCAATAAAGGAGTTTTTATGCCCTATGTCAGACGTTTTGTCACATTTTTCTTTCTAATCTTTCCAATCTGGATTTACGCTGTCACCCCCTCGGAGAGTTCTTTGCGTTCGGCCATCGTCAAAGTCTATACCGTCGTCAAATCTCCCAACTACGCGATGCCGTGGAGCAGTTCGATCCAGCAGATCAGCGGGTCAGGCGCCGTGATCGAAGGGGATCGCATCCTGACCAACGCGCATGTCGTCGCCAACCGGACTTTTATCGAAGTGCAACGCTACGGAGAGCGCAAACGCTACATTGCTACCGTCGAAGCGGTCTCCCACCAGCTCGATCTGGCGCTGCTGAAAGTCGACGATCCCCTCTTTTTCAAGGGGATCGAACCCCTGAAGTTGGGCAAACTGCCGGAGATCGAACAGAAGGTCTCGGTCTACGGCTTTCCGATGGGAGGCGATACGCTCAGTGTCACCGCCGGCGTGGTCTCCCGGATCGAGCACCAGCGCTATGTCCACAGCGGCGAATCCTTCCTGGCGATCCAGATCGACGCCGCGGTCAATCCCGGCAACAGCGGCGGCCCGGCCATCAGCGATGGCAAAATCGTCGGAGTGGTGATGGAAGGGATCCAGAAAGCCCAGAACATCAGTTATCTCGTTCCGACGGTCATGATCCGGCATTTCCTGGATGATCTCAAAGACGGTCATCTCGACGGGGTCCCCGCCTTCGCTGTTCTGACGCAGCCGACGGAAAACCCTGCGCTCAAACGACTTTATCATCTGGGAAGCCACGATGGAGGCGTCCTCGTGGACAAAGTTCTGGAGATGGGAGGTTTGCAGGGGCTCATCAAAAAAGGGGACGTCATCACCGCCATCGACGGGCATCCGATTCAGGAGGATGCAACCGTCGCTTTCCGAAAAAATGAATACACCAATTTCGAATATTATGCGCAGCTGCATCAACTGGGAGAATCGATCCGCCTGACCCTGCTGCGTGATGGGACAACCCTTCATATCAAAGCTCCGCTGCTCAAGACGGCGAATCAGCTTCTTCTCGTCGGAACCTATCGCTACGACAAAATGCCGAGCTATTTCATCTTTGGCGGTTATGTCTTTTCACCGCTGACGCGAAATCTCGCGGTACGTGTCGCTCGCAGTCACATCGATCTGATCCCCTATATCGAGGATTTTGTCACCAAAAAGCGACGGGAGGTTACTTTGATGCTCCGCGTACTTCCCAGCGCTATCAGCCGGGGAGATTACGGCTATCTCTACTGGCCCATCGCCAAAGTCAACGGCCGGAAAGTCGTCGACTTCCATGACCTCTACCGCAAAATTGTCCTGAGCAACAGCCCCACCGTCATCCTCGAAAACAAAATGGGTACCCGCATCGTTATCGACCGCAAGGAGGCAACGAAGCAGCAGCGGGCGATCCTGCGGCGTTACAACATCGAATATGCCGAATCTCCTGATCTCAGACTTTCCGGATCCGAAAAAGCAGGAGTCTCCAAGAGACAGGACTAGTGAATAAAAGTATTGGAAAACGTCGATGAAATAATGAGTGTGAGTGGTCGGGGTGACAGGATTTGAACCTGCGACCTCCTCGTCCCGAACGAGGCGCGCTACCAGGCTGCGCCACACCCCGAGTGAAGCGAAGCGTATTTTACTCTTTTTTCCTTAGAGTGAGAAGATTTTCTTCTCTTTTTTGAAAATCTTCCCCAAAGGGGCATTCCCCCTCCGGCGTCAGACGATCTCTTCGCTTTCGTCGAGAAAAATCCTGGGAGGGCAGGGGAGGCGTTCGAGGATAGGCTCTCCTGTCGAGGCGTCGGTGGCTACGCGATAGAGAGACCCCTGAATCAGGCCGGGTTTGAAATCGAAACGCTCCTGGGAGAAAGGCTCGTCACCGTAGCGAAGGTCGGCGGGAAGTACCGTATCGCAGAGGACATCGAAATAACTCTCACGCAGCAAATCGTAGGTATCCAGGGATTCGCTGCAGTCGAAATAGCCCAGGGAGAGCTTTGCCGGGTCGACGGTTCCCTCCGTCTCCAGAGAAAGATCCCAGAATCCTTCGCCATTTTCACTGCGGAGATAAAAGATCGCTCCCTCTTCCGCTTCGCTGATGGATTTCAACGCTTCAAGGATGGAGCGGTTGAGCAGTTGGAGTGCATCGAGGCTCAGGCTCTCTTCTTGCGACTCGTCGATCGAGAGAGTGAACTCTTCGATCCCTTCGGGGTCGAGGCTTACGACCGTCCGTCCGTTTTCCAAAAGATCCAGCTCTCCGCTCTCTACGAGAGCGTCGATCGCCTCCATATAACGTTCCAGATCTTCCCGATCCTGCAGATCGTAGTTTTCACTTTCGACCCCTTCGATCTCCAGATCATCGATGCGGTAAATTCCTACCTTATTGGCGGTCCCTTCAATGTGAACGTTCGCGCTCATTGCGACTCCTTTATTCTCTTTTCGGTTATTATAGCGATCTGAAGCCAAGGAGAGGGTGACTCAAGTCCCCTTGAAAGGAGAGAAAATGGTGACGAGTGCGGGAATTCTACCCTATCGGATCCGTAACGGGAAGCTCGAAATGTTTCTTGTACATATGGGCGGACCCTATTGGCGCAAGAAGGAGCGTTCCTGGAGCATCGCCAAAGGAGAACTCGAAGCGGGGGAAGATCCTGAAACGGCGGCACGGAGAGAATTCGAGGAAGAGACGGGGCAGAGAATCGAAGGTGACCTGCACTTTCTCGGAGAGGGACGTAGCGGTTCGAAAAAGCTGCTGATCTATACGGCCGAAGCGCCGAACCTTTCCACAAAGATACACTCCAATACCTTCCGAATCGAATGGCCGCCGAAGAGTGGAAAAATCGAGGAATTTCCGGAGGTGGATCGCGCTGCGTGGATGCATCTTCAGGAGGCACGTCGTTTTCTGGTCAAAAGCCAGCTTCCGTTTGTCGATCGTCTGGAGCATTGGTTGGGGAGGAAGTGAATGCAGTTACTCTTCACCTATAACGTATTCGAGTTCGTAATAATTGTTGACAATGTACTCGAAGTCGTTTTTGCTCTCATCGATAGCGGCGATAAGCAGTTTCATACCGTTTTTAAGGGGAAACTCGTCATCCGGGAGAAGTTCAAGTTCATTTTCGTTTTTTTGGAGCAGGAGAACGATCAGAGGAAGTTGTCGGGAGCGATCGGCCCGGGAACGGCACAGTGCTCCGAGACGGATTTTCCGCCCGGCGGCAAGCTCGCGACTCAATGCGTAGGCGTGCTCTTCGTCGATGGTGATTTCGAAATGCAGAGGATTCTCGCCAAGGGTACTGTGCATACGATCCACGAGAGCCCGGCCCCAGTTCTCGTCGCGACTATGTAGAAGTCGAACGAAACGATACGCCAGGGGGCGGGCGATGAAAAGATAGGTGAATTCCGCCAGGATTCGTTCGAGGATGTAGACGCGGTTGATGCGGGCGGATTTGAAGATACTTAGATCGTCGAGGGTGTTTTCCCGGCCGATGGTGTAGATTTCCGGATTGATCTTACGGGCTGTGGCAAGGATCGTCAAGTTGATAAGGTCGTCTTTGGTCGCGGCAATGATGGCGGCGGCCTCTTTGACCCCGGCATCGAGAAGCGTCTGATAATCTTCTCCGTCGCCGAAGACGGCGCTTTGTTTCTCCTCTTTGTAAATTGTGGATTTGATGTCCACGTAGGCGTAGGGGATTCCCGCTTTTTTCAGAGCCCGCTCCAATGCATGCCCCATTCGTCCGTAGCCGCAGATGATAAATTTGCCTTTGGGGAGCACCTCGCGGTGACGCATCCGAAGAATGTGACCGAAGATCCACATCTCCAGCAGCCAGAGACTGGGGGAAGTCAAAGCCAGATAGATCCGGTTGGAAACGAAGTCGAAGGGGTCTTCGATGTAGCGTACACCGAGATTGTGAAGGTGCTCGCTTTGGGTCTGTGTGGTCGACTTGATGACCAGTTTGACCCGTTTGTTGAGGAGTTTGCACAGCAGAGCGATTTTGGTATTTTTGACGTCATCTTCGAAGAGGGCGACGATGGCCTGGCAGTTCTTTTTGTGGATACCGGCCATTTTGAGTGTCTCAGGGTGGGTGACGTCGGCGGCGAGGGAAGGGACTTCGGGGATGAAGTTTTCCAAATCGAGAGTCTCGACCTTTTCGGCATCTTTATCGACGACGACGACACGAATCCCCTCTTTGTTGAGCCAATCGATGATCTGGTGGGTGATGTTATTGTAGCCCAGAACGATGGTGAAAGGTTCTCTGAGTTCCCGAATCTTTTTACGGAAGCGGGCGATGTCGAGTTCCCGCGCCAGGCGTTTGTCCTGGACGAGAGCGACGATGGCCCCGATCCCATAGAACCAGCCGATAACGGTGAGGTAAATGCAAGCTGAAACCCACATCCGCTGAGGATAGGTAAAAGTATAGGGGGCTTCGCCGAAGCCGATGGTGGAGGCCATATAGCTGACGAAGTAGAAAGCATCGAAGAAGGTCATCTTGTAGGGATGCCCTTGATCGTCCATTCCGGGGATCAGGGTCATTCCGAGAATGGAGATGGAAAAGGTGACGATAATGACCAAAAAGGGGATCCGCATTCGGCGGATAATGATCCAGATGGTGTTGTTGCTCTCCATGGGTTCCCGTTAGGGATCTCCTATCGCTTGGATTTGAGCGTGTCGCCGATAAAGAGAGTGACAGAGACGATGTTGGCGATGAAAGCGCCGGCGGCTAGAGAGACCACCGCGACGGTACTCTCCAGGTTCATTCCCTGCATCACGTAGACAGCGAAAGCCCAGACGGTAGCCGAGGCGATGAGCTGAATATCGGCAACAAGACTTGTAGCCAGAAGGACGGAGCCCAGCTGGGTTTTGTCTCCGAGCTTGAGAACGGTGGCGATAAGGTTGATGACGATAGCGGCGAAGAGCTCGTAACCGCTGTGATACTCCAAATTGGCGGGATCGCCGTAGACGAAACCGAAGTTGATTGTCATCGCGAGGATGAAGAAAAATCCGGAAATGACTTTTTCGGTGTTCATGAAGACTCCTTGCTTTGGTGACAGTGTAAGGAGTGACGGCTTATAGAGAGGTTAGTTTTTACAATGGAGAATTGAGGATTGAGAGTGGAGAATGAAAAAACGGCAATGAGGATTGACGTCTGACAGCTAAGTCGATTGGCGGGAGAAATAGGAGGAGAAGGTTCCTCTCTCCTTCGGATCAGGCGTAGAGTTCGGTCGCTTTGGTGACGTTGAACTTAAGCCCTATCTGCTCGGGGGTGCACCCCAGAGCCAGGGCGACCATTTGGGGCATATGCAGGACGGGGATTTCGATCTCGCGTCCGAGTTGCTTGCCGGCACTCTCCTGCTTGAGGTCCATATTGAGCTGGCACAGAGGGCAGGGGGTGACGACGACGTCGGCACCGTGGTCGATGGCGTCGCTCAGCGCGGTTCCCGTCAGGGCATTGCTGGTCTTGGGGGCCTGGAGGTCGACGTGGAAGCCGCAGCATTTGTTTTTGCTCTCGTATTCCACGCTCTTGCCCTCCAGCGCTTCGATGAGGCGTTCGAGGGAGGTGGGGACGTAGGGGTTTTCACCGGTATATTTATACATCAGCCCCTCTTCCTCATACGCGACTTCCCCGCCACCTTCACTCACTTCGTAATCGGGCTGAGGCATATTGTGCTTGTAGTGGATATGGCTGGGGCGGATGTTGTGGCAGCCGTAGAAGGGAGCGATGTTGAAGTGGCTCAGAGGTTTGACCACCTTTTCGCTGATATTGTCCAGGCCGTAGTCGTCGATGAGGGCGTAGAGGAAGTGACGGACGGTGCTGGTGCCTTTGTACTCCAGACCGACTTCGGCCAGCTTTTCGTTGACTTTGGCTTTGAGCTCGGGATCGTGATCGAGGCGCTCTTTGGTCATGACGGTGTTGAGCTGGCACGTGTTGCAGATGGTCACCATCGGCAGACCGAGTTTCTCGGCGTAGCAGATGTTTCGGGC
>WFQO01000152.1 GCA_015486995.1 Nitratifractor sp.
GGCCTCTTGGGTGACGGCGCGCTTCTTGGAATCCTTCTCGGCGGCGGCGACCATTTCGGCGATGCGGCTCTGCTGGGCCTGGGCACTCAGGCGCCCTCCGCTGTAGATCGGAGCGCTGTAACGGACCCCTACGACGGTGCTGTCGTAGCGGGAGAGCGTGTCGAAGTGGTCCGCCTGCGCCACCAGGTTCACCGTTCCGTAGCGCTCCAACCGTTTGGCGAGGAACTGCTCGTAGGAGGCTTCCTGGTTTCTTTGGGCGATGCGGATCTGAAGATTCTTGGCCAGCACCTGTTTGGGGTCGGTCTTGATGGAGGACTTCGCGGCGTTCTCCAGTCGCCACTCTTCGAAGCGGGTCCCCTTGGGGATGGGTTCGCCGATGTACTGCTCCAGGGTAATACGGGCTTTTTCGTAGGAGGCTTGGGCGAGGGCCAGGGCATCCTCTGTCTGGCGGACGGAGGAGAGAAAACGGCTCTCGTCCGCTTTGGTCTTGAGCCCCTGTTTCACCAGGGCCTTGGCCTGTGCGTAGAGTGCTTTTTTCGCGATCAGGTCCTTTTGGCGGGCCTTCAGCGCCGCCTTTTGCACCAGCAGCAGGGCATAGGAGACCCGGATCTCGTAGCGCATCAGTGCCTTGGTCTCCTTCAAAGAGAGGCGGGAGATCTTGTGGCGGATCTTCGCCGAGCGGATGGCGTGGGAGCTGCGAGAGAAGTCGAAAAGTTGCTGACTCGCGCTAATACCGGCGCTCCAGCCGCTGTCGTTGACGGTGTGGAAGGTCCCCGCCTGAGGCATGACGTAGGTGCGCTGGGGGTCGTATTCGGCGTAGATCGAGACATGAGGCAGCCAGGCCCCTCGCTCCATCTTGACCCCTTCGTTCTGTTGTCGCACCTTGAGCATGAAGGCACGAACATCGGGGTGGGTCGCCAGGGCCTTGTCAATGCAGTCGTTCAGTTTTAGAACTTTCGCATGCAGACCGACCATCGTGATCAGAAGGAATATTGTCAATTTTTTCATGACGATACTTTACCCAAGCCGGCTGAACGCAACGTGAACGTTGATGGAGCTAGAGATAGATGATGTGGATCCGGATCGTTTTGTCATGTTCCAGAGGGAAGCTCGCCTTCTTGAAATCGGGCAGGTGAAAGAGGTTGATCGATGGGTAGTTGGAGAGACCCACGCCCTCGGTGGGCATGACCAGGCCCTTGTCGATGGTTCGGTTGTTGTTCTCGTCGTGAAAGACACTGACGGCGTAACGTCCCCTGGGGAGATTTCGAAAGACCGCCCGGGCCTTTCCGTGGGCGATGGGGACCCGTTTCGTTTTGAAATATTTGTTGAGTTCTTTGTCGGGGATGCTGCCCTCTTTGTTGTAGAGGGAGAATTGCACCGCTCCCTTGTTGTTCTTCAATCCGGTCGCCACGACGGTCAGTGTTTTGGCCTGGGCGGTAGCCATAACGGTAAAAATGCTCAGGAAGAGTAAAAGCTTTTTCAGGGAAAAGTCCGCGGAACTTCTACTCATAGATTTCGACCACTTCGTCGGCGTGTTCAAAGACGGTCCGGACCATATCCTGGAAGCGTCGGGGGAAGCTCTCTTTGTCCTCTTCCGTCGCATCGGGCCGGATGGCGCTCATCAGGATCGCCATGGGGTTGACCACCTTCCCGGGGCGGTAATCCACCGAAACCGCTTTGCCGGTATCGAGACGGGTGAGGCGCAGATCGTGGTCGATCCCGGCGTCGAAGAGAAGCAGGTCCCGTCGGTTGTATTTCCCGGTGGGAATCCCCCCGAATCCCAGATCGTGGGTCGCGCCGGTGATGGTGGGGAGGACCGATCCGACGACCCCGGCGTTCTCCTCTCTGGGCCCTTTGCGCAGCTCTACTTTGATCTCGCCGCGTTGGGGAGTTTCGTCGCCGTAGAGAGCTTTGAGGCCTTTTTGGGCCATCAGGTAGGCTCCGGCGACGGTGGCGCAGCTGTGGCCCGCGGTTTTGACGATATCCTTGTAGGAAAACTTCAGGATTCCGTCTCGGTTGGCTCCCAGGAATCTACAGAGGTCGTCATAGACAACGATCGGTTCGATGGTGTCGAAGAAGGAGGGGTAGCCACTCATTGCATTCCTCTTCCCATTCCTCTGCCGTGTCCCATTCCTCGACCCATGCCGCAACCTTTGCCTCCATGGGCTTTGGAGGATAGGGCTAGGATATAATCGGCGAGAGCAGAGAGTTCTTCTTCCGAAAGGTTCCCGTAAGCGGGCATTTGGCTGTCCGAGAACATCGGGTATTTTCCTGTGGAGCCGTTTTTGATAGCGTTCATGATGGCCGTCTTTGCGTTGGCCCCCTCGAAGCGCTGGTTTCTTTTTCCGATTCCGGCGAAGGCGGGAGCGGCTTTTTTACTGGCTATGGCGTGGCAGTTGAGGCA
>WFQO01000153.1 GCA_015486995.1 Nitratifractor sp.
CTCGGAGCCAAAGAGGAGAGCCTCTTTTTCGATATGACGCGCGGGCATCCCACCGTCTACCTCGGCCCCTCCCGCCGTCCGGCACAGGATTTCAACGCGCCCTTCGATACGCTCCTGCACCAGACACTCTCCCAGAGCCGCCTACTTGCAGCCGAGGTCCCCGAAGGGGAGCGGATCCTGCGCATCACTGTGCAGCCGCGCAGCCACTACAAAGACCGTCGCGTCACCCTGCAGCTCGAATTTACCGGCCGCCATGCCAACGCCATCCTGCTCGACGACGAGGGGCATGTCATCGAAGCGCTCCGGCACATCGACGCCGACCGGAGCTACCGCGTCGTCCGCCCCGGCGTGGAGCTCCTCCCTCTGCCGCCCCGTCCGACGAAGGAGGAGCCTCCCTTCGAGGGAGAGATCACCGCCCGGCTGCGGGAAAACTACCGCCGCCTCCGGGACCGGAAAATGCGCAGCCTGCGGGAGCAGAAACGCCGGCAGATCGAAAAGAAGCGGGACAAAACCCTCCGGCTCCTACAGACCCTTCCCGACGCCGAGGCGCTCGAGGCCGAGGCCGAGCACTTTCGGGAGCTCGGCAACATCCTCCTGGCCAATCTTCACACAATCCGCCCCTACGATCGGGAACTGACAACCCGGGATTTCGAGGGGAAGGAGCTGACGATCCCGCTACCCGAAGGCATCACCCCCCACCGGATGGGGGAGTACTACTTCAACAAAGCCCGACGTTCCCGGGCCAAATCCCGACGAGTACACATCGAACGGGAAAATCTCGAAGCGAAGCTGCGCTTCTACGACAACATCCTCCAGGCGATCGACGAGGCCAAAGAGCCCTACGACCTGGAACTCCTCGTCCCCAAACAGGGCCGGTCGAAACGAAAGAAGGAGAAGCTCCGCGACGGAGAACTCTACTGGATCGAAGGGTACAAAGTCTTCGTCGGGCGCAATGCCCGGGAAAACCAGAAACTCCTGGAGCTCGCCCGGTCCAACGATCTGTGGATGCATGTACGCGATCTGCCCGGCAGCCACGTCATCGTCCGCACCGACAAGCAGAATCTCCCCGAATCGGTCCTGCACTCCGCCGCCAAACTCTGCGTCGATTTCAGCACACCCCATCCGGGCAACTACGCCGTGGATTACACCAAAAGGAAATTTGTCAAGATTCAGGAGGGAAGCAACGTCGAATACGACAAATACAAGACGCTGCACGTCCTCAAAGAGGGGGTCGAAATCCGCGAATAATTCCCAAAAATTTGGATCAATGCTCGTAGCGGGAGCCTTCGAGGAAATTGAGGCCGAGAAAGACAAGCAGGGTCGCCACCGGCAGCAAAAAGGCCCACCAGAGATAGCGTCCCCGGTAGAGGTAGTACAGTAGCGCCAGCCAAGCGATGGCCAGCAGAACCACGTGCGTCAAAAAGAGGGGGATCACCGCCCGCATCGTCAAACCCATCATCGCCAGCGACGAGAGAAAGAGGAAAGTCCCCAGTGCGACGGCACTGCGGCGCCAATCCCGGCGGTAGTACCACTCCAGGGCGATCAGCCCCAGCGTCAACAGAACGAAAAAGACGACCCGTCCCATCAGAGACGCTCGAGAACCTTGATGCCCAGCAACTCCAGGGCCAGGCTCAGCGTCTTCGCCGTCGCCTGCGCCAGAAGAAGCCGGCTTTGGCGCAGCGCTTCGGAAACGTCGTCGCGAAGGATGGGATGGGTTTCGTAGAATTTCATAAAGAGAGTGCTCAGATCGTAGAGGTAGCCGGTAATGTAGTGGGGCATCGCCTCCCGCGCGGCGGCATGCAGTACATCTTCCAGCTGCAGAAGTTTCAGCGCCATCCGCCGCTGGAGTTCGTCCTCGAGGCGCAGCTCCCCTTCGGGCTCGCGCCCGTATTTGCGCAAAATCGAGCGGATTCGGGCGTAGGCGTACTGCTGATAGAGGGACGTATTCCCTTCCAGACTCAGCATCCGATCCCAGTCGAAGATATAGTTGGACTCCCGGTGGATGGAGAGATCGGCGTATTTAACCGCACCGATGCCGACGATCTCCGCGATCTTCTCCAGCTCCTCGTCGCTGTAAGCCTCCCGCTGGGTGATGGCCCCCTTGGCCCGTTCGACCGCCTCGTCGAGCAGATCGATCAGTTTAACGGTCCCGCCGTCACGGGTTTTGAAGGGGCGGCCGTTTTTGTCGAGCATCATCCCGAAAGAGACATGCTCCAAGCGGACCTCCTCGTCGACAAAGCCCGCCATTCGCGCCACGGTAAAGACCTGCTTGAAGTGCCCCGCCTGCCGAGCATCGACGACATAGCTGATCCGCTTGGCTCCCAGCTCCTGCGCCCGAAAGCGGATCGCCGCCAGATCGGTGGTAGCGTAGAGATACCCGCCGTCGCTTTTTTGGACGATGAGCGGATTTTCGTCTCCCTCGACGAAGACCACCTTCGCCCCCCGGCTCTCCACCAGCAGACCTTTCTCCTTGAGCGCCTCGACGATCTGTGCCAACTCTTCGTTGTAACTGCTCTCCGCCCGGACATGCTCCCGGCTCAGATTGACGTGGAGTTTTCGGTAGACCTCTTCGCAGTGACCCAGGGATTTGTCGATAAAATCGTCCCAGAGTTCGAGGCAGCGGACATCGCCTCCTTGGAGTTTGACGACATACTCCCGAGATTTGTCGGCGAAGGCTGCGTCTTCATCGAAGCGTTTTTTGGCCGCTTTGTAGAAATTCTCCAGATCGTGCAGGCTCCCTTCGGCCCCCTCGCCCAGCTCTTCGAGATAAGCGATGAGCATCCCGAACTGGGTCCCCCAGTCACCGATATGGTTCTGCCGGATTACGTCGTCTCCGAGAAAGCTCAGTAGATTGGCCAGGGAGTCTCCGATGATCGTGGAGCGCAGATGCCCGACGTGCATCTCCTTGGCCATATTGGGGCTGGAGTAATCCACGACGGCCCGGATCGGCTCCTCCTTGCGCCCCACTCCGAGACGCGCATCGGCCACGGCGCTCTGCAGAGCCGTCGCGAGCCAGCCGGCATCGAGATGAATGTTGACAAAGCCGGGTCCGGCGATCTCCGTTTTGGCGATCATCGGATGAGCCGGAAGCGCTTCGACGATCTCCTGAGCGATCTGACGGGGGGCTTTGCCCAGCTGCTTGGCCAGGGCCATCGCCCCGTTGAATTGGTAGTCGCCGAATTCCGGCTTTCCCGCTTCGACGACGGAGACGGAAGCCGAAGGGATTTCAAGGTGTTCAAGTGCCCGGGAAAAAAGTTGGTTGAGTGTCGCTTTAATTTGCATGGATAATGTCCGTGATTGAATTGTTTGGGGGAAAGCCCCGCATTTTCGCGGGGTTTACGGGATAACTACGGGGAAGCAGAGAGCCGATCAGGCCTTCTCACTCGTTTTGGCTTCGCTGCTTTCGGCGGCGACGCTCTTTTTCTCTTCGATCTCTTTGGCGGCCTGCTTGGGCTCCTCGTCGTCTTCGTTGAGCGCTTTTTTGAAATCTTTGATTCCCTTGCCCATTCCCTTGGCCAGATCGGGGATCTTTTTGGCTCCGAAGAGCAGGACGACAATGGCCAGAACGACCAACAACTCAGGCATACTCGGCATACCCATCTACGATCCTTTCACGCATCCTTGCAGGACGCCTTTTTGTTTGGCGCTATTATACTGCAAGTAGTTTAAGGGGACGACCTATTATTCGAGGTGCCCTTAACTCTCCGTACCGCCTCCGAGCCAACGTTCCCGGAAAGCGGCGGCCTCCCGACGGCCCGGCTTGAGGCGGGCGGTGCGGGCCAAGGCGATGAACTCCTCCGTCGCCCGTTCCAGATCATCGTTGACGATCAGATAATCGTACTCTTCCAGGGCTTCGATCTCTTCGCGGGCATTGCGTAGACGACGGCGGATCGTTTCGTCATCGTCGGTGGCCCGACTGCGCAAGCGACGCTCCAACTCCGCCAGACTCGGCGGGGTAATGAAAGCGGAAGTGATCCGATCGCCCATCTTTTCCCTGGCCAGTCGATGCCCCTGCACATCGATGTCGAAAAGCACCAGTTTTCCCTCCTCGAGGGCCTCCTTGACCGGTTTGAGCGACGTGCCGTAGTAGTGGTCATGGACCCGGGCATATTCGAGAAACTCCCCCGCGGCGATTTCGCGCTCGAAGCTTGCGCGATCGGTAAAATAGTAGTCGACTCCCTGGCGCTCCCCCGGACGGGGTGCCCGGGTCGTCGTGGAGATGGAGAAGTAAAAATCCCCGATCGCTTTCTCGGCGCGCTGAATGATCGTACTCTTTCCCGCTCCGCTCGGTCCCGAAAGGATCAGTATCGCCCCGCTCATTCTTCTTCCTCCTTCGGAAAACGCACCGTCAAGGTCACTTCCGCTCCCTGCAGGAGTTTTTTCAGCTTTTTCGGCTTGAGGGTCGCCAGCAGTTCGATCAACTCCTCGGCATCCAGGCGAACGCTTCCATCGCCCCTTTTCCTTATTTCAGCGGGTTCTTCGTTGTTGTCTTCCAAGAGCGAACGGATCCGGGCGACCTCCTCCCTGTCCAGAACACGGGTCGTCTCTTCGGACTCCGTCCCCCTGAAATCCACCAAGTTCTCATCTTCCTCTTCTTCCGGGAAGGGGAGCTCTCTGTGCAAAAGTGACAGAATGTCCGAAGGGAGAAAAGGTTTGATGATACTGTGGTCGTAACGTTCGTCCAGCGGATGCTCGAGCCCGTGTATCCAAACCGTCTCGCCCACGATGAGATGCGCACGTAGACTCTCAGGATCCAGCGCGATTGCATCATCCACCAAAACCAATTCATAACGATCGGAGGAAACTTGTTCGGGTGCAGTCACACACTCCAATTCGGCTCCCGCCTTCTCCGTCGCCAGACGAACCATTTCCCGTACCACACGGCTGGGAGTAAAGAGAAGAACTTTCATAATCTGGCTGTCCTTTAATACGTTTTGACTGAACAACTGAGACTCTCTAGGAATATCCCCTACCACTTTTAGCCGATGACGATTGCCGACACCGCGTTCTAGCGAAAGAGTATCATTATCTTATTTTATGAGAGAGATTATATCGAATATTGAAAACTTTGAAGGAGAAGTGGTACGCCCATCAGGATTCGAACCTGAGACCTCCTGAACCGCAATCAGGTGCTCTATCCAGCTGAGCCATGGGCGCATA
>WFQO01000154.1 GCA_015486995.1 Nitratifractor sp.
AAACCGTGAACGAAGAAGTAGAAAAAAGCGTGGAATCCCCCGCCGCTACGGAGGAAGAGGCCGGCAGCGAAGCCGAAGCCGCCTCCGAAAGCGAAACAACGAAAGCCGAGCCCGAAGCGGAGCCCGAAGCGAAAGCCGAGCCGAAAAAGGCTCCCCGCAAACGCGCCGGCATCACCGCCACCGCCAAAAAGAGCCCCGAAGAAGCCGAAGAACTTCCCAAACCCCGAGCTCCCCGGATGCGCAAAGGGATCACCATCGTCAAGAAAGCCCGCCCCTCCGTTCCCAGCCGGCAGAAAAAGATTTCCCTCAGCGGAATGGCTCCCGCCCCCAGCCGCAAGAAGAAGAAAAAAGGGCCTGCCGAAGCCAAATCGGCCGGAGAGCGTCTCGAAATTCTCGGCGAGCGCAACCTGGGGGGAACCGTCGAACTCTTCGAAGAGCAGGAAGTGGTTCTTTTGGACTTTTCCGATAAAACAATCTTTGAAGAGCAGCAGCGCCAGGAAGAGCGGCGCCGTGCCGAAGCCAAGCGTCGTGCCGCACAAGGCATCGGCGGCCAGCAGCGCAACTTCCCCAACCGTGCCGGCGGTCGTAACATCCGCCGACGCGGAAAACGGAGAAAATATACGAAACAAGAGAACACAGAAAAGGTCAGCGTGGTACGGATTCCCGAAGATGTCAGAGTGTACGAGTTCGCCGAGAAGGTCGGCAAAAGTGTCGGCGAAGTGGTCAAAGTCCTCTTCGCCCTCGGTACGATGGTGACCAAGAACGACTTCTTGGACAAAGACTCCATCGAGATTCTCGCCGAAGAATTCGACGTACAGGTCGAAACGATCAACCCTCTCGATGCGTTGGACTACGTCGCCGCCTACGATGCGGAACCCGACACCGTCGAAGAGCCCCGTCCTCCCGTCATCACGATCATGGGACACGTCGACCACGGTAAGACCAGCCTGCTCGACTACATCCGCTCGACCAAAGTCGCCGAGAAAGAAGCTGGAGGAATCACCCAGCATGTCGGTGCCTACCAGATCGAGAAAGACGGCAAGAAGATCACCTTCATCGACACGCCGGGCCACTCCGCCTTTACCGAGATGCGGGCCCGGGGCGCGCAGGCGACCGACATCGCGATTATCGTCGTCGCCGCAGATGACGGTGTTATGCCCCAGACCAAAGAGTCCATCTCCCATGCCCAGGCTGCGGGCGTCCCCATCGTCATCGCGATCACCAAGATCGACAAGCCGACCGCCAACCCCGACAACGTCAAGTCGCAGCTGGCGGAGATCGGCATCCTCCCCATCGACTGGGGTGGAGAGTATGAAGTGGTCGAAGTCTCCTCCCATACGGGAGAAGGAATCGACGACCTTCTGGAAACGATCCTGCTCCAGGCCGAAGTGATGGAACTCGTCGCCGACCCCACTCGCCGGGCCAAAGCGATCGTCATCGAGAGCTCCGTCGAGAAGGGCTTCGGCCCCGTGGCCAACGTCATCATCAAGAACGGAACGCTGCATGTCGGCGACAACGTCATCGTCGGGACCACCTTCGGACGTGTCCGGACACTGATTCTCGACGACGGCAGCCGGGCCAAAGAGATAGGGCCCAGCACTCCCGCCGCCGTCGTGGGCCTGCATGACGTTCCCCAGGCGGGCGAAGTCCTCGTCGCGATGGAGAGCGAAAAAGAGGCCCGTGAACTGGCCGAGAAGCGCAAAGAGTACGCCCGGGCCAAAGAGCTCTCCAAGAGCACCAAAGTCTCTCTCGACGAACTGGGTTCCCTCATCGCCGAAGGCAAGATCAAGAAGCTGCCGCTCATCGTCAAAGCCGATGTCCAGGGCTCTCTCGAAGCGATCAAATCGGCGCTAGAGGAGCTCCACAACGAAGAGGTAAAAGTCGAAGTCATTCACGGCGGCGTCGGCGGGATCACCGAGAGCGACGTGCTTCTGGCCGATGCCGACGAAAACGCCATCATCATGGGCTTCAACGTCCGCCCCACCGGTGCGGTCAAGAAGAAAGCCCAGGATCTCGGCGTCGAGATCAAGACCTACTCCATCATCTACGATATGATCGACGAAGTCAAGGCGTTGCTGGGTGGTATGATGAGCCCCGTCGTCAGCGAAGAGGTCACCGGCCAAGCCGAAGTGCGCGAAACCTTCTCCGTCGCCAAAGTCGGCACGATCGCTGGCTGTATGGTCACCGAAGGGGTCATCGAGCGCAACGCCGGCGCCCGCCTCATCCGCAACGGTGTCGTCGTCTATACGAGCAAGATCAGCTCCCTCAAGCGCTTCAGCGAAGATGCCAAAGAGGTCCGTGCCGGCTACGAGTGCGGGATCATGCTCGAAAACTTCAACGACATCAAAGTCGGGGATGTCATCGAAACCTTCAAAGAGGTCGAGGAGCAAGCCACACTATGAATCAGGCCGAGATCAAGCGCAAACGGACCGAATCGGTCCTCAGAGAGCTGATCCCCGAGGCGCTGGGGACTCTCGACGATTCGCGGATCAACACTTTGGTCGTCACCGAAGTCGTCTGCTCCCGCGGACGCTACGACGCCAAAGTCTATCTCGAACCGGGTGAATTGGATGAACAGGAGCAGGAAGAGGCCCTCCGGCGCTTGCGCAAAGTCGCCGGTTACCTCAAGACCTACGTCAAAGAATCCGAAGGATGGTTCAAAGCTCCCAACTTCACCTTCGAATTCGACGACGAACTGGAACGTATCGGCCGCATCGACAAACTCTTTGAAAAGATCGAAAAGGAGATCGGCCATGAATCTTGAGGAACAGATCGCCAAAATCGTCCGCAGCCACGGCGCCGAATTTTACGATGCCGAGACGGTCAAAGAGAACGATCAGACCATCTACCGGGTCTACATCACCCAGCAGGGCGGTGTCGACCTGGATACCTGCGCGGAGATCTCCAACGACCTCTCCCCCCTTCTAGATGTCCACCCTCCCGTCAGCGGCAACTACTACCTCGAAGTCAGCTCCCCCGGCATCGAACGTACCCTCAAAAAACCGCAGCATTTCCAGAGCGCCGTCGGTGAACGGGTCAAGCTTAAAATAAGCGGCGGCGGTAAAGTCAAAGGGATCGTCGAATCCGCCGACGACGAGGGCATTACCCTCAAGACCACAGAGGGCGAAGAGCGCTACGACTACGGGGAGATCAATAAAGCCCGCACCTATTTCGACTGGGCGAACGAAGGGAAGTGAGTTTTGAATGTTGAATGTTGAATGTTGAATGTTATCAGGCTTGACAAAAATTATTAGATGATATAAACTCATAACTCATAACTCATAACTCATAACTCATAACTCATAACTCATAACTCATCCCTTGTTCAGCATTTTTATCGCGCCGACCGCCATCGCCGTCCCGACGATCATCCCCGCATTGACACTTTCTCCCAGAAAAATCGCACTCAGCCCGATGGCGCTGAAGGGGACGAGGAAGGTGAAGCTGCTGATACGGTCGGCTCCGAGTTTCTGCCCGCCGATGAAGTAGATGGAGGTCGCGAAGGTGGTACTGAAAAGCGCGAGAAGTATCAGATTGAGATCCACGAGCGGCGGCTGGGCGCTCAGATCCGTCTCGAAACGGGTCAGGAAGAGCCCTTCGAGCAGGGTCACCAGAGCGTAGAGCCAGAAGCTGAAGACCAGGGGGTGGGTATCCGATCCCCGGGAGCTGACGATGGTGAGAACCGCCCAGGATGCGGCGGCCAGAATGAAGTAGAGATTCTCCAGTCGGAAGATCTGCTCGATATGGAAACTCCAGACGTTGAGGATCGTCATGACGCCGATCGCCCCCAGCGTCAGGGCAAGGATCTGTCGCCGACTCAATCGTTTGCGGTGCCAAACGGCCATCAGCCCAAAGGTCAATATCGGAATCAACGTCGTCACGAAGGCGCCCCCCAGTCCCGCGGTCCCCAGGTGTGTTCCGGCGATAAAAAGCCAGGTATAGAGGATCATAATCCCCGTCGCGACAAAAGCGCTGAAAAAACTCCGAAGATCGATGCGCAAAGAGAGCTTCATCATCCAAAGCAGCGGAAACATACTCAGTGTCGTCAGCCCGTACCGGTAGAAGATGATTTCGTGAATGCTTAGACGTTCGGCCAAATATTTGACATGAACCCAGGAAGCCCCCCAGCCGAGCATTGCCAAAACCATCAGGGCATAAAAAACCCCGAGGCTTTTTTCATCTTTCATGTTTTTTCTCCTTTTTCTCTGAGGTATAATAGCGGAGTTTGTGAAGGAGTTCGCATGCTACGATTTTGGATGCCGATAGTCTTGTTCTTTATTTCACTGCTTTCCTTGGAAGGAGGTCCCATGATGACATTGACAAGTCCCGCCTTTATCAACGGCGGGGAGATTCCGGCCAAATACGGTTGCCGGGGAGAGGATATTTCGATCCCTCTGGCCTTTCGCAACGTTCCGGAGGGGACGAAATCCCTGGCCTTGATCATGGAGGATCCCGATGCGCCGGGAGGGCTTTTTGTCCACTGGGTTATTTACGATATGCCGGCCGATCTGGGGGGACTGCCGGAAGGAGTCCCTCCCGTATCCGAGTTGGATCTCGGCATCCGGCAGGGGGTCAACGACTTCGGAAAGATCGGCTACGGAGGTCCCTGTCCTCCCGATCGGCCTCATCGCTACTTTCTGCGACTCTTCGCCCTGGACATCGAGCCGGCCGCCGAGGCGGGTCTCAGTCGCGCTCAACTGCTGCGGCGGATGGAGGGGCATGTACTTGCCGAGGCGGATTTGATGGGGATCTATGCCCGTTGAAGCCCGGATCGGTACCTCCGGATTCTACTACGAACACTGGAGGGGAATCCTTTATCCGGAAACCGTGGCCAAAAGTCACTGGTTCGACTATTTCTGCCGTGAATTCGACACGGTGGAGATGAACAGTACTTTCTATCATCTTCCCAAAGCGAAAACCCTTGAGCATTGGGACGAGAAGTCTCCCGAAGATTTTCTTTTCAGTTTCAAGGCCCCCCGGAGTATCACCCATTACAAAAAACTTCACGATGTTCGGGAAGAGTTGCTGCGTTTTTTTCACCTACTCAAACCGATCAAAGCCAAAATCGCTGCAGTCCTTTTTCAATTACCGCCCTCTCTGCATCGTGACGAGGCGCTGCTGGGGGATTTCCTCGCACAGCTTCCCCACGGCGGAGGTTGGCGCTTTGCCGTTGAATTCCGCCACAAGAGTTGGGAAGAGGAGAGTGTCTATGAAATTCTCCGGCATCACGGAGTGGGCTGGGTTTGGCACGATTTCGGTCGCCGGGAGTCGCCGGAGGTGGTGACGGCGGATTTCGTCTATCTCCGTCTCCATGGTCCCGACGGCCACTATGGGGGGAGTTACGACGACGATTCTTTGGAAAACTGGGCGCAGCGACTGCGTCGGGAGCTGGAGCATCATCGCCGTGCTTTCGTCTATTTCAACAACGACAGCGAAGGCAACGCCGTGCGGGATGCTCGACGATTGAAAATGATGATGAAAGGGTAAGTCAATGCGTATCGACGATCGCTTTTTTATGGAGTCGCCCCGCTTTCACGACGGCGCAGCCCACCGCCGGGTTGGGATAGGTCAACCCCTGATAGCGCCAAGCCTCCCTCAGGGCCGACTCCATAAAAAAGCGATCGTCGA
>WFQO01000155.1 GCA_015486995.1 Nitratifractor sp.
CCCAGGAGTTTGGTCAGCTCGATCCAGAAGGCCCGATCCCCGCCGAAGCGGTCGGTCGCGACGATGGCGACATCGTAGCTGCGGGCTCCCAGGCGCTGCAGAGACTCCACCGCCTCTTCGGCATCAACGTGGATGACCTCCTCGAGGATGCTGTGCTTGGCCAGTTCGTTACGAACGTTGTCGCATCCTCCGACGACCAGCACCCTGCGGGGGTCGGCATGGGTACAGAGGGGGACATGGACGAGCATCTCGTCACGGATAAAGTGTAGATTTTGCATAAAGGTTCCTTCTTAAATATTATCAATAGTTTTTTGCGCAAGTGTCAGCGATTTTAACACAATCACGAAGCCGCGGGATTAAAGAGAGCAAAATACTGAGGAAAATTATCCGATTTGTTTCGAAAGGGGTGTGTTGATAATGGAATGGAACGGAACGTCGCACATAGGATCAAAATCCAAAGGATAAACATTATGTGGAAATATTGAGTATTTTAAAGAGAAAGAAAAGTACGACCCGTAAGCCGCGTGGAGGAGCTCCGCTTTACTTGGCGGCCGCTTTTTTGGCGGCTTCGAGCGCCTCTTCGTAGTTGGGCTCTTCGGTGATCTCGGGGACCAGCTGCTTGTAGACGATGTTGCCGTCACGGTCGATGACGAAGATCGCGCGGGCGGTGACGCCGGCCAGAGGGCCTTCGGCGATCAGGACGCCGTATTCGTTGGCGAAATCTTTGTTGCGGTAGTCGGAAGCGACGGTCAGGTTTTCGATGCCTTCAGTCGAGCAGAAGCGCTTGGCTGCGAAGGGGAGGTCCATCGAAACGACGGTGACTTCCAGCCCTTCGACACCGGCGGCCTGGTTGTTGAACTTGGTCGTCTCCATCGCGCAGACGGGCGTGTCCAGAGAGGGGACAGCGATGATAAGCTGAGCGTTCTCTTTGGCGCCGCCGACGGTGATATCGCTGAGATCGTCGGATTTAACGACGTTGACTTCGGGAGCCTTGTCTCCGACGTTCTTCTCCTTGCCTGCGAGTTTGACTTCGTTTCCTTTGAGAGTGACTGTTGCCATTGTAGATCCTTTTTGGTTTGATTTGAACTTCTATCACCCTATGGCGATAACTGAGGGTATTATGACTTAATTCTGAGGATTTTTGTCTGAATTGAGAAGAGAAAAAATTGACCGAGGTCAAGTGCTACAAAAAGTAGCACTTCTGGAAGCTTACATTCCGGGAATGCGGGGGATTTTCCCCAGTTTGGAGTTGCGGCAGTACCAGCCCCATCCTTTTTTGAGCCAGTGCCCGATCACCGGCATCGGGATCATCCTGCCCCCTTTGTGGTCCCGGTAGACAAACGCGGCTCCGTCACCGCTGTCCATCACGCAGAGGATGTTCAGGTGCTCCATATACCCCTTGCGCTCTTCACTCCCCTTGGCCATCGCATCGATGTTGAAAGCGACGTTCCTGGCCATCACTTCGGCGATATGCCCCTGCTTGGCCCGCCAGTCCGGGCCGTCGATGGCAGCGGAGTCCCCGATGGCAAAGACGTTGTACCTCTCCGGTGTTTCGTCGAAATCGTGCATCACTTCACAGTAATCGTTGATTTTGACAAGACCCGCTTCGTTGAGGGGCAGATCGGAGTTTTGAAAGACCGGATGGCCGTTTCCGGCAGGGATGAACATCGTGAAGTCACTCGAAAGCTTGCTCTCGTCCTCGAAAACGATGCCGTCGGCTTCGAAACGGGTGATCTTCTTACCGAAATGTTTCTTGATGTCGAGCTTGCGGAAGAAAATATCCATCATCTTCAACGCCTGCTCTCCCATCCGCGCACCGGGAGACTCCATCGGCGCGAAGAAGGTCAACTCGAAATTGTCACGTATCCCCAGCTTTTTGAGTTGATTGTGGACGTTGAAAAGGACTTCGAAGGCCGGGCCGCCCCGGACATTGCTGGGATCTTTGGGGTTGCCGCCGAAGCCCATCGCGATTTTTCCGCTTCCCTTGGCGATGAGAGCGTCCAGCCGCTCTTTGATCGCGAGAGACTCCTCGGGTTTGCCGCAGATGGAGAGGAAATGCTCACTCCCCTGGTGCTTCATCTTGCCGCTGCCGATGGCGATGACGAGATACTCCCCCTCGTATTCACCCTTTTTCCCGATCGCTTTATGCTCTTTGGAGCGAATCTCGGTGATTTCGTCGATCACCAGATCGAAACCGTGAGCGGCCTGCAGATCTCTGAGCGGAACACAAATATCCTCGAACTCCGACTCTCCGGTCGGGATCCAGATCGAGGTGGGATAGATGTAGAAGTAATCCCGATCACTGACCAGTGTGACCGAATATCCCTTTTTCCTCAGAAAAATCGCGGCCTCCACCCCGGCGAACCCTCCGCCGAGGATGAGTACTTTATCTTTTTTCTTTTCCATATAGCGGTACTCCTTTCCGGAATAATTATTCTCTATACTTATTCAAGTCATAAGAACAGTAATCTTTGCCAAAAAAAACCCCGCCGTCCCGAAGGGCGGAGGGGTACGGCTCAGAGAAAAAGTTCTCTTTTATTGTTGAGCCTTCTTCTTCAGGACCTTTTCGATCTCCTGATAGCGGGGATAGACAAAGACCGTCTTGCGGAAGACCGAAACCTCTTTGGGCGCATCCACGGCGAAGGCGTGGATGGTAATGGGAATCGGTGTATCCGTCGTTTCGTTCTTGGCCAGCACTTTGTCGGTTCTGAGGATGACGACTTTTTTCTTCTTCATCCGGGCCCCCAGGTGGAAGGGCTCTTTGGGCCGTACGATCTTGATCTCGGGATGTCCGACGATCTCGAAGGTATATTTGTGCGGCTTGTCCTGCGTATTCTGGAAGAGGAAGACGTAATCGTTCTCCACGCTTCCGTTGGGTAGGATCTTGTAGAGCCGCGTCGTTTTGTTGACGTTGAGGAGCATATGCTCTTTTTTGCTTCCCATAACGAAGAGGGCCACCAGGACGATCGCCAGAACAGTGAAGTAGGCGATGACCTTGGGCCGGAAAATCCGGGTCTTGCCTTCGTGCAGGACCGCTTCGCGCTCACTGGACCAGCGCACCAGAGAGGGTTTGCCCAGGGCGCCCATCACTTTGGTACAGGCATCGACACACTCGAGACAGTTGATACACTCCAGCTGCAGACCTTTGCGGATATCGATATGGGTCGGGCAGACCTTCACGCAGCTTTCGCAGGCGGTACACTCCGCCTCCGGCTCTTTTTGGTGCAACTCTTTGACCGAGGTCACCGCTTTATGGCGGTTGTTGCCCTCTCCTTCGTAGATGTGTCCGCCGCGAACGGGATCATAGACCGCCATCAGCGTATCGTCATCGTAAAGGACCGACTGCACCCGGCTGTAGGGGCAAATATAGACACAGAAGTTCTCTTTGATGAATACAACATCCGCGATCAGGAAAAGTGCGATCCCGATCCAGAATCCCATCAGGACCGTATGGTTCGAGGGATCGGCGATATAGCGGAAAAAGTCTTCAGGCGGGACGAAATACCAGAGGAAGTCCGCCGCCGCAATAAAGGCGAGGATCGACCAGAGCAAAATCGCGATGATCCGCTTGATCTGGTTTTCGGGCTTGGACCAGTCGGGTTCGATCTGCTTATTGTTGATCCGCTTACGCAGATGCAGCAGCTTGGTCTCGAAGAGATCCCGGTAGATAACCCGGAAAATCGTCTGAGGGCAAGCCCAACCGCACCAGACCCGGCCGCCGACCGACGTCATCGCGAAGATCCCCAGGAAGAGGAGCATCAGCAAGAAAGGCATCAGATAGAGCTCCTGCATATCGAAGCGCACGAAGAGAAAGTGGAGCTGCTTGTGGTCGAAGTTGAGCAGAAAGAAATGGTTGCCGTTGATCCGGATCCAGGGGAGGATCAGCGCGATGGCACTGATAATCCCAAAGAGCCAGTAGCGTTTGATTCGATAAGGGACCCACCCCTTGAGGTACTCTTTGGTCCGATTTTTCTTTTTGGGCTTCGGAGCCGGCGCCGCGCCGGCGTTGAGCGTCGTTTCTTGCATCGTTGCGTCCTTTCGTCTATGTGTGCTTCGTAGCTGTGTTGTGATGGAGCGTGCAGGCCAGCTCTGCCGGCTCTGCCGCCTCCGCGATCCGATGGTTCCGTTTGGCTCTCTCCAGCCAAGAATCGTCCAGTATCTCCTTGAGTCGCCGGGATTCGATGTAGTCTTTGAGTGAGCTGCGGCTCACGTTCAACTCCCTGGCGATAGCGCTGACGCTTTTGTCCGCCTTGAGCCCCTCCATAATCTGGGGCAGATGGACATCGAACTTGGAAGCGGAGCGCCGGCCTTTGGGTCGGCCGACCCGATGGTCCCGCTCCCGCTTCTGTCGGGTCTCGTCCAGACGGACGATCAGCGGCAGGATCCGGGCGAGGCCCGTCTCCCTGTCCACGACGAGTTCAGGGGAGACGATGCGGAGCGTGACGCCGTGACTCAACATACAGTTGATCACCACGATCACCTCTTCCATCGTCGCTCCCAGGACTTCGATCCGTTCGACGACCAGTTGATCGCCTTCGTGGAGCGAATGGAGAAAATCCTGAAACGAACGGCGCTCCTTCAAAGGACGCTCCGCCCGCTCGAACTCGATCATTTCACTCTCAAGGGGTACGCCGTTACGCTCCGCGTAGCCGACAATCGCGGCACGCTGCTGGAGCAGTGATTCGTCGCCGGAGAGTTGCCGAATAAGTGCATATGTCAAGGCAACCTCCTTACCCTCAGCGCAATGGTAGCGCGCCAATGATGAAACAATTCTTAAAAAAAACGTTTTTTACGTCATTTCTTCGTTATTTCGTCAAAGCCTGTGTTATAATCTTTTTCCTATTTATTAATGTCATATAGAGAGTTGCATAAAGGAAAGCGGATGAATCTAACCCATCTCGACGAAAACGACAAACCCAAAATGGTCGACGTCAGCAGCAAGCCCGAAACCGTCCGCAGCGCCACCGCGTCGGGGCTGATCGAAATGAGCCCCGACGCTTACGAAGCGGTCGTTACCCAACGCGCCAAAAAGGGTCCGGTGCTTCAGACCGCCGTCATCGCGGCGATCCAGGGGGCCAAACGTACCCCGGAGCTGATCCCGATGTGCCATCCTCTGATGCTCAGCTCCGTCAAGACGGAGATCGAAGAGCTGCCCGATCTTCCCGGTTTCCGCCTCTGGGTTACCGCCAAACTGACGGGGAAAACCGGTGTGGAGATGGAGGCCCTCACCGGCGTGAGTGTGGGGCTGCTGACCATCTACGATATGCTCAAGGCCATCGACAAGGGGATGGTCATCCGTGAAATCCGACTCGAATCCAAGACAGGAGGCAAAAGTGGCGAATTCCGACGCGACTAAACAACCCGAACTCAGCTACCCCCGTCAATGGGGCTTCAAACTCATCGGCAAAGACAAAGAGAAGCTGGCCAACGCCGTGCAGGAGGTCCTGGGCCACAAAGAGCACCTCAGCTCCCCGGGCAACGCTTCCCGCACCGGCAAATACCACAGCCACAACGCCAGCTGCCACGTCGAATCCAAAGAGGAGCGCGACAAGCTCTTCAAGGCCTTTCAGGACCACGAAGACGTGGATATGGTGATTTAGCGCCGTCGGCGCAGTATTTAATCGACAGTCTCTAGTCGTTAGTCATTTGAACGGGGCCTCAGAGCCCCTCTTTGTCCTTTGATTTTTTAACCCAGCAACCCAAAACTCTTCATCCTCCATTCTTTTCAATCGTATGATCACATCCCACAATCTACCCACTACACACTACTCACTACTCACTACCCACTCTGCGAAGCATCCGTTCCGCCGCCAGGCTCGCCGCCATCGAAAGAATCACGTAGGCCAGGAAAAAGTAGATCCCGATCTCCGCTTCGGCGCGGCTGACGTCGGTCCCTCGGGAGGTAAGGAAGACCAGCAGCAGCGCTACAACGAAAACATCCAGCATCGACCATTTCCCCAAATGCTTGAAAAAGCGCACCATCTTCGCGGCGAAGGGGCGGGTTTCGTAGAGAGAGACGAAAAGCAAAGAGAGGGTTTTGAGCATCGGCAAAACGACCGAAAAAAGTAGGATCACCGCGGCGATGGGGAGGTTGCCTTCGTGGTAAAGCTTGGTGATGGAGCCGAGGATTCCCTTGGATTCGAAAGAGAGTACGACGTCGCCGAGATATTCGACGTTTTTGTGCACGACGACCATCAAAATCGGGGTGATCAGCCCATTGATCAGTGCGATCAACGCCGCCAAAGAGAGCAGCCCCGTCTCCAGGCGAGGAGAAAGGAAGAAGGCACTCAAAAGCGCCAGCAGCGACAATCCGCCGAACACGAGGATCCATCGCTGCGCTTTCGCTTTCAACATCCCCTGCATCGTGCGGAGTTTCTCCAGACGCTCTCTCAAGTCGTTTTTGACCATTCCGAAAGTCAACGTGCTCGCCAGGTCTTTGAGGCGGGTTTTGGCGACGGTCTCCGCCTCCATCATCGAGGCACTCAGCTGCGCCGAACGCTCGAATGCGATGGCGGCGCGGTACCCCTCTTTCCC
>WFQO01000156.1 GCA_015486995.1 Nitratifractor sp.
GACGCTCCAGCGACCGGCGCAACTCTTCGGCTCCCTCTTTCGTCAACAACTCGGCCAGCCGCTTATGCGTCGTGATGCGTAGGAGTCCCGGGCGAAGTTCCGAAAAGAAAAAGGGCCCATAGTCGATACGGCTCTCGATCGGCAGAGGATTGCGCAGCGGTGAAACGTCTCCGCCGGTGAAGTGAGCTTCGACCAGGGCCTCGGCCGAGGAGAAACCGTTGAGGTATTTTTTCAGCTCCAGACGTACCACATTCTGCTGTACCCGTTTGGCTCCGTCGAGATACTCCCGGAAATACGCCTCCCCATGGCTGGAAATGTAAGCTCTCCAGCCCAGAAAAATCACTACGACTGCCCCGATACTCCATAAAATTGTCTTTTTCATCGTTTACTATACCTTTCTTGATCATTTCGGGATTATCCCACAAAGCCGGAGCGCTTCGGCTGAAATGCTATACTTCCGGCCCAAGAGAAATGAGGAATGAGGAATGAGGAATTTTAACCACCGACCAAAAATTGTCAAGCCCAAATCACCAACTGAAAGGTACCGATGCAAACCGATTTTCTCAACGAACTGATCCTCGAAGACATCGAAAATCCCGAACACCCCTCCGATTTTGAAAGCGGGGAGGATTACGCCGTACTGATCCTCCGTCTGCCGGAGCTTCAGACTCACGGAGTTCAGGTGACCTCCTACGCTTTCCTCTCACGCCGAGGTAGATGCTACCGCTACGACCGTAAAAAAAAGGATTTTGAGTTCTTGGGAACCTTCGATGATCTGCATCGGCTCCTGGACAAAAAGGCCGATCGTCTGATTCGGGATATTCGCCAGTATCACGTCGAGATCGACCGTCTCGAAGAGAGTCTCTATGAGGACGCTCCTTCCGACTTTATGGAGCGATGGATCACTTATAAAAAAGAGGTTTCTCTCATCAATCGCCTGATGTTCCACGCCGTGCTCTCTTTCGAACTTTTCGTTCACTACGGCCGAAAGTCCCGAGAGTTCGACGCACTCGCCTATGCGGATATCCTCGAGCATATGAGCCGCGTGCGTGACCTGGCCAAAGACGCGATGGACAAGCTCGACAACCTCCACGACTTTTACCGGGCCAAGGTGGACGAACGGATGAACCGAAATATGTACTGGCTGACGATCATCTCGGCGGTCTTCCTCCCTCTGACTCTCGTCACCGGATTTTTCGGGATGAACACCGGCGGCCTCCCCTTCACCGACGATTCCACCGGCACCGCCAAGGTCCTCATCCTCTCCCTCGTCCTCGAGGCTCTCTTTCTCATCGGCTTTTTCCTGATCTCCCGCCCGAAGATCAAACGCTTTCGGCGAGGACGGGAGAACGATCTCTAGTTGCCTCTATGCAGCACCTCAATCAGAGGTCGGGCGAGCTCGATCGCCTTGGCTCGGTGGGAGATCTCCGCTTTGACCGTTTTATCCAGTTCGCCGAGGGTCCTCTCGTAGCCTTCGGGGATGAAGATCGGATCGTAACCGAAACCCTTCTCCCCCCGTGCTTCGTCGATCACGTCGCCGTGCATCCATCCATGGACCACATACTCCCCTTTTTCGCCGACGATCGCGATGGCGGCGGTGTAGTAGGCGGGGGTCCGATGCACTCCCCGTTTTTTCAGCTCATCGATCAGTTTGTGCAGGTTCGCCTTGTCGTCGGCTTTTTCCCCTGCGTAGCGGGCGGAGTAGATCCCCGGCGCTCCACCCAGCAGCGGGACCGAGATGCCGCTGTCGTCGGCGATCACCAGATGACCCGGCCCGAGCCGGTCGTAGATCGTCCGCGCCTTGAGCAGGGCGTTGCCCGCGAAACTCTCGGCATCCTCCACCACATCGACGGGCTCCATCAGCTCCGAAACACTCGCCAATTCCGGACCGAACGCCTCGCGAAACTCTCTCAGTTTCCCCCGGTTTCCACTCGCCAAAACCAATTTCATACTTGTTAACCTTCTTTAACCGCAAAGGGTTTATAATCTCATCGACATTTGACGAAAATATCGTAGTTTTACCCTATATTTTCATCAAACGAATTCATCGTTCCCATCGTTCGGGATTATATCGCAAGCAAAGGATTGCCTCCATGAAGCCTATCATCGCCAAGACCTGGCACCTCAGCCTCATCATCGGCCTGCGTTTTCTGGGTCTTTTCGTCGTCATCTCCGTCCTCTCGGCCTACGCCAAGGACCTTCCCGGAGCCACTCCGACTCTCGTGGGCCTGGCCGTGGGAGGTTATGCCTTCACCCAGGCGGCCTTCCAGGTCCCTTTCGGTTCTCTCAGTGACAAGATCGGGCGCAAAAAAGCGATCCTGATCGGCCTGCTGATCTTCGCTCTGGGCTCCGTGATGGCGGGAATGGCCAACAACATCTATACCCTGCTCATCGGCCGCTTCCTTCAGGGAGCCGGAGCGATCGGCGCCGTCATCATCGCCATGATCTCCGACCACGTCCGCGAAGAGGAGCGTGCCCATGCGATGGCTGTCATGGGAATGGTCATCGCCCTGGCTTTCACCGCCGCGATGGTCATCGGGCCCATCATCGGCGGCCTGCCCGACGGAGTTCCATTCCTCTTCTATCTGACGGCGGGAATGGCGATCCTCTCCATCATCCTGCTCTTCACCGTCGTCCCCGAACCGCCCAAGATCACCCACAGCTTCGCCGAAGAGGAGGCCAAAGTCCGCCACGTCTTCAAGGACAAAGATCTGGTACGGATGTACATCACCTTCCTCTTCCACAGTTCGACGATGGCCATCGCCTTTTTCCTGATTCCCCTGGTCCTCAAAAACAAATTCATGCTGCCGATGGGAGAGTTTTGGAAGGTCTATCTTCCCGCTGTCTTCTTCGGAATCATCGCGATGGGGCCCTCGGCGGTTTTCGGAGAGAAATACAACAAGGGCAAAGAGGTCTTCCTCGCCTCC